>NZ_CP117445.1:4599166-4912777 GCF_030687715.1 Pseudomonas sp. FP2196 | reverse complement strand
CATTCAAGGCGCCGTTGCTGGCGGCGGTGTTGCCGTATTTGCAGGCGCATCGTGAAGACACTTCGCACTGGGCGCAGATCGAGCCGGTGGCGGGAACCAATCTACTCTGACTCAAAGGCCCGATCGTGAGCAGGCCCGACATTCACCGCAAAATCCGGAGCAGGTGTATCGTCTGGATTTTGCCGCGCGAGGTGAGTCATGAATTCCACTCTGAAAATCGACTTTGTCAGCGACGTGTCCTGCCCGTGGTGCGTCGTCGGTCTGTATGGCCTGCTTCAGGCGCTGGAGACCCTGCGCAACGAAGTGCAGGCCGAGATTCATTTCCAGCCGTTCGAGCTGAATCCGAAGATGGGCCCCGAAGGGCAGAACATCACCGAGCACATCGGCGAGAAATATGGCTCCACGCCTGAGCAGTCACAGAAGAACCGCGAAGCCATTCGTGCCCGTGGTGCTGATCTGGGGTTTGCCTTTCGCACCGATGGCAACAGCCGCATCTACAACACCTTCGATGCGCATCGTTTGCTGCATTGGGCGGGGCTGGAGGGTTTGCAGTTGCCGTTGAAGGAGGCGTTGTTCAAGGCGTATTTCAGCGATGGCGGTAATCCGTCTGATCGCCCGCAGTTGGCGCAGATTGCTGAAAGTGTCGGGCTGGATCGGCGCCGCGCCGACGCGATTCTGGCGTCGGACGAATTTGCCGATGAAGTGCGTGAAGAGGAGCAGGTGTGGCTGCAACGCGGGGTGAGTTCGGTGCCGACAGTGGTGTTCAACGGTCAGTACGCGGTGACCGGTGGGCAGCCGGTGGAGACGTTTGTCGGGGCGATTCGGCAGATCATGGCCGAATCCACGGGCGGCACTGTCAGTCACTAATCGCCCACCGTGTAGGAGCAGCCTGCGGCAGCTCCTACACGGTGGGAGTGGTCACGAGTGTAGGCGGACCCAAACCGTCACCAGTACGGTCGCCGCCATCAACCACGCCACCGCTGCCACCGCCAGCGAAGCCTCCAGCCGCAGACGATCGACCATCACATACAACGTCGCCAGGTACACAAAGTACGGAATGATCGACCACATCCCGAACACGATGGTGGTCTTCAGATCATCAACCGAACGCCCTTTGCCGACGATGTAGTGCGCGATCAGGGCAAACGTCGGAAACAGCGGCACCAGGCCTGCGATGTAATAGTTCCTGGTCTTGGCCAGTGCCGCGAGAATCACGACCACGGCGGCGCCGAGTGCGGCTTTCAGTAGCAGATCCATCAGTGGCTCAACCCGTATTTTTTCACTTTGTCGAACAACGTGGTTTTGGCCATACCCAGTTCCAGGCTCGCCTGTGTCAGGTTGCCGCCGCTGCGTTGCAGGGCATCGCTGAGCAAATTGCGTTCGAACGCTTCCACCGCCTCGGCAAACGCCAAGCCCTGGCCCGCGCTACCTGCGCCAGACTTCTTGAAGGCCGGCAGGCCCAAGGCGAAACGCTCGGCGACGTTGCGCAGTTCCCGCACGTTGCCCGGCCAGTCGTGGCTCATCAGGTTCGAGAGGGTCTGGTTGTCCAGCTCCGGCAACGCGCGGTCGAAGCGCAGGGCTGATTGCTGAGTGAAGTGTTCGAACAGTTGCAGGATGTCTTCGCGGCGTTCGCGCAGCGGTGGCAACTCCAGAGTCACCACGTTGAGGCGGTAATACAAGTCGCTGCGAAACTCGCCGGCCTTGCTCGATTCGTCGAGGTCGGATTTGGTCGCCGCGATCACCCGGCAATCCACCGCCACACTCTGGTTCGAACCGAGGCGTTCAAGGGTGCGTTCCTGCAATACGCGAAGCAGTTTGATCTGCAACGGCAGCGGCATGCTTTCGACTTCATCAAGGAACAGCGTGCCGCCGTCGGCATGTTCGATCTTGCCGATCCGGCGTTTACCGGCGCCAGTGAAGGCGTTGGCCTCGTGGCCGAAGATCTCGCTTTCGAACAGATTCTCCGGCAGGCCGCCGCAGTTCAGCGCGACGAACTGCTTGCTGTGACGGCGACTGAAATCGTGCAGGCAACGGGCAACCAGCTCTTTGCCCGTGCCGGTTTCACCTTCAATCAAAACGTTGGCCGACGTGTCGGCGACGTTGGCGATCAGTTCGCGCAGGTTCTGCATCGCTGGCGAGCGACCGATGATGCGTCCTTCGAGAGAATCACGCTCGGCCAGTTGCCGCCGCAGCGATGAAACCTCGCGGGCGAGGCTGCGTTGCTCCAGCGCACGCCGCGCGACATCCACCAGACGCTCGGGGGAGAACGGCTTTTCCATGAAGTCGTAGGCGCCTTTTTGCATGGCGCCGACCGCCATGGAGATGTCGCCGTGGCCGGTGATCAGCACCACCGGCAGGCTGCGGTCGCGTTGCTTGAGGCGGGTCAGCAGTTCCAGGCCATCGATGCCCGGCAGGCGAATGTCGCTGATGACGATGCCGGCAAAGTTGTCACCGACGCGCTCCAGCGCTTCTTCGGCACTGCCGACGCCGATGCAGGGAATGTCTTCCAGCGTCAGCGCTTGCTGGCAGCCGAGCAACACATGGGGGTCGTCTTCGACGATCAGCACACTAAGGTCGTGGTTCATATTGGCTCGGCAGGAGTAGGGCTTACCAACGGTAAACTGAGGACGAAGGTGGTACCGCCGCCACCGGGGTGTTCGACACCCAGGTGGCCGCCAGTGGCGGCGGCGAGGCTGGCGGACAGGGTCAGGCCCAGCCCCAGGCCTTGTTCGCCGGGCTTGGTGGTGAAGAACGGTTCAAACAGATGCTTGCGCGCTTCAGCGTCGATGCCATGGCCGTTGTCGCGCACCCGCAGGCGATATTTGCCGTTGAATTCATCGCCTTCCAGCCACAGTTCCGGCAACGGTTGCGCCTGCATGGCATCGAGGGCGTTGCCGATGAGGTTGACCAGAATCTGTTCGAGGCGGGTCTGGTCGATGTGCAACTGCACATCAATGAATTGCCGGTGCAGTTGCAGTGCCGGGTTTTCCAGGCGGGCGCCGAGCAGTTGCAGTGCGGCTTCCACGGCTTTACCGAGGCTGGCCTGGCCCTGATTGTCACCGCGCCGGGCAAACGAACGCAGGCTCGCGGTGATCCGGCCCATGCGGTCGATCAGGTCATTGATGGTCTTGAGATTGGTGCTGGCAACATCCAGCTGACCGCGTTCCAGAAAGCGTACGGTGTTGCCCGACAGCGTGCGCATGGCCGCCAGCGGCTGGTTCAATTCGTGGGCAATGCTGGTGGACATTTGGCCTATGGCGGCGAGTTTGCCGGCCTGGACCAATTCATCCTGAGCGCGGCGCAAGGTCTCTTCGGCCTGACGCCGTTCGCGGATCTGGCTTTTCAGTCGCTCGTTGCTGGCGCGCAGGTCGGCGGTGCGTTCGGTAATCCGACGCTCCAGTTGATTGTTGGCTTCCTGCAAGGCTTCGCGGGCGGCGAGGCGGGTGGCGATGACCTTGCGCCGCTCGTTCCAGGCGATCAGCAGGAAGGCCACCAGAGCAAACGCCACGGCCACCAGGATCCCCTGATTGATTGCTTCGCGCCGCAAATCCTGCAATGAAGTGAGCAGGGTGAAATTCCACGGTGTGTCGCTCAAGGGACGGGTCTGGGCCAGATAGCTGATGTCGTCTTCATTCGAATCGACTTCGCTGTTGGCCGGGAAGGTCAGTTTTTCCACGCCTTCGGACAAGGTTTCGCGAGCCAGCGGTTGCAGTTCGTTGAGCGGGAACCAGTAGTACTGGAGGCTGCGGGCGAGTTTTTCCTTGGTTTCCTCACTCAGCGGCAGCACCGATTTGAGCCGTCGGGCCGGATCGCTGGAAAGAATGATGATGCCGTTTTCATCGCTGACAAACGCTTCGAGGCGCGCCCGTTGCCAGCGTTCTTCCATGGCTTCCAGACGCACCTTGACCACGGCGACGCCGATGATCTTGCCGTGTTCTTCCAGGCCATGGGCCAGGTAGTAACCGGGTTCGCCGTTGGTGCTGCCGATTCCGTAGAAACGGCCGGGTTCGCCACGGACGGCTTTTTGAAAGTAGGCACGGAAGGACAGGTCTTCTCCCAGGTAACTGTCGACATCGCGCCAGTTACTGGTGGCCATGACGCGGCCGGTGGTGTCCATCACGTAGATGGCCCGACTGCGGCTGCGCCGGTTCAGGCCTTCGAGGTATTCGTTGACTGTTTGCCGGTGTTCCGGGGTCGGGTCGGCCAGCAGTTGCGGGACACTGGTTTCCAGTTCCAGCAGGCTGGGCAGGTAGGTGTATTTGCTGATCTCGCTCTCGACCGCACGGGCGTGCAGTTCCAGTTGGCGCTGGCCGTTCTCGCCGAGGCTGCGAATGCCGAAATGCTCACTGGTCCAGAAGCCGATAAAACCCAGGCCGATCATCAGGGCGATGACCAGTGGCGGCAGGAACAGATGACGAATCAGACGAGGTTTCACGGCAAGTGATGGCGGCGCGGCGCGATAGAGATTGGGGTCGCATTTCATCACAGTTGCCTTGGGTCAACCAGCATGGCAACAGCATCCTGGTTTGGTCGAGCGCGGAACCTGTGGCGAGGGGATTTATCCCCGTTCGGCTGCGAAGCAGTCGTCAATCCGGATAAACGCGGTTCGACTTTGAAATGCAGGGGTCGCTTCGCAACCCAACGGGGATAAATCCCCTCGCCACAAGGGATCTCATTATCAGAGAACTCACCCCCCCCCAAAGCTGAGGAGGGTGGTATTGCTTTTTAGTGCTGCAGGATTTTCTCGAGGAAGTGCTGCGCGCGTTCGGAGCGGGCGCTGATGTCGCCGAAGAACTCCTCTTTCGGGCAGTCTTCGATGATCTTGCCGGCGTCCATGAAGATCACCCGGTCAGCCACTTTGCGGGCGAAGCCCATTTCATGGGTCACGCACATCATGGTCATGCCTTCTTGGGCCAGTTGCACCATCACGTCGAGCACTTCGTTGACCATCTCCGGGTCGAGCGCCGAGGTCGGTTCGTCGAACAGCATGACGATCGGGTCCATCGCCAGCGCACGGGCAATCGCCACACGCTGTTGCTGGCCACCGGAGAGCTGGCCCGGATGCTTGTGGGCGTGAGCTGACAGACCGACGCGCTCAAGCAGTTGCAGACCTTTCTTGGTCGCCTCTTCCTTGCTGCGGCCCAACACCTTGATCTGCGCGATGGTCAGGTTTTCGGTGATGGTCAGGTGCGGGAACAGTTCGAAATGCTGGAACACCATGCCGACGCGCGAGCGCAGTTTCGGCAGGTTGGTCTTCGGGTCGGCAATCGAAGTGCCGTCCACGACGATGTCGCCTTTCTGGAACGGCTCCAGTGCGTTGACGCACTTGATCAGGGTCGATTTGCCGGAACCCGACGGGCCGCAGACCACGATCACTTCGCCTTTTTTGACCTCGGTGCTGCAATCAGTCAGCACCTGGAAGTCCCCATACCACTTGTTGATGTTTTTGATAGAGATCATACGGCGAACCTTTTTTGCAGACGCTTGACCAGCAGCGAGGCGGCAAAGCTGATGATGAAGTACACGACACCGGCGAAAATCAGGAACTCATTGGAACGACCAATGATGTCGCCGCTGGCGCGGGAGGCGTTGAGGAAATCCACCAGGCCCACGGTGTAAACCAGCGAGGTGTCCTGGAACAGAATGATGCTCTGCTGCAGCAGCAGCGGAGTCATCTTGCGAAAGGCCTGCGGCAGGATGATCAGGCGCATCATCTGCCCGTAGCTCATGCCCAGCGCCTGTGCTGCGCCCATCTGGCCTTTGGGAATCGACTGCACACCGGCCCGGACGATTTCGCAGAAGTACGCCGCTTCAAACATCATGAACGCCACGATGCAGGAGGTGAACGCACCGATCGGGGTGTCTTCGCCGGTGATCCAGCGCAGCACGAACGGCACCGCCAGATAGAACCAGGTGATCACCAGCAGCAGCGGGATCGAACGGAAATAGTTGACGTACGCGCCGGCAACGTTGGACAGCAGCTTGTTATGCGACAGCCGGCACAGCGCAAGAATGGTGCCGAGAATGATCCCGCCCACCACGCCCATGGCCATCAGCTTGAGGGTCATCACCATGCCGTTCCACAAACCGGGAATGGCCGGGACGATGCCACTGAAATCGAATTCCATTATTTACCCCCCACGGAGATCAGGCCGGGCACGGCCACTTTCTTCTCGACCACGCGCATCAACAGCATGAGGCTCATGTTCAGGGTGAAATAGATCAGGGTCGCCAGGGTGAACGCTTCGAACAGGTTGGCCGAGAACTCGGCGGTCTGCTTGGTCTGCGCGAGCAACTCCATCAGGCCGATCAGCGAGGCCACGGAGGAGTTTTTGAACACGTTCAAAAATTCCGAGGTAAGCGGCGGAATGATGATCCGGTAGGCTTGGGGCAGCAGCACGTTCCAGTAGATCTGCGGCAGCTTGAAACCCATGGCGCGGGCAGCCGATTCCTGGCCTCGCGGCAGCGCCTGAATACCGGTGCGCACTTGTTCGCAGACACGGGCGGCGGTGAACAGGCCCAGGCACACGACAACGCTCAGGTAGGCCGAGGTAGTCGGGTTGAGGTCCTGCTTGTACCACTCCTGCAGATCCGCCGGGAGCAGGTCGGGCACCAGGAAGTACCAGATGAACAGCTGAACCAGCAGCGGCACGTTACGAAACAGTTCGACGTAGCAGGTGGCGATGCCCGACACGATGCGGTTCGGCACGGTGCGCATGACACCCAGTATCGAGCCCAGCAGCAGGGCGATGATCCAGGCTACGATGGCGATGGCGATGGTCCAGCCCAATCCGGAGATGAACCAGTCGAGATAAGTCTCGCTGCCCACGCCGGTGGACTTGAAGAACACGCCCCAGTCCCAGTTGTAATTCATTAGGGTCTCCCCTCGATTCGATCGATGTACAAGTGCCCGCTTGGGGAACTCCGTTCCCTCCCTGATCGTGAAGATCAGGCACACGCGATCGGCTCGATAGCCACCGGTTCGAGTGTTTCCAAAAAGTGCCAGCAGGGAGTGACAAACTCCTGAAAGGGCCGTGCCCCTTCAGGAGATAAGGTTAGTCAGAAATCAGGATTTCTTGTCGTCAGCCGCTTTGTCGGTCGGATTGGCGATCAGGGCCTTGAGCTCATCGCTCATCGGGAAGTTCAGATTCAAGCCTTTTGGCGGGATCGGCGCCATGAACCACTTCTCGTAGATCTTGTTGATCGCGCCCGATGCATAGGTCGCCTTGATAGCGTCGTCCACAGCCTTTTTGAACGGCTCGTCGCCTTTGCGCATCATGCAGCCGTAGATTTCGTACGACTGTGGTGTGCCGGTCACGGCCCAGTCGGTGGCTTTCTTGGCCTTGGCGGCTTCGCCGGCCAGCAGGGCGTCGTCCATCATGAACGCAACGGCACGACCCGATTCCAGCATCTGGAAGGATTCGCCGTGGTCTTTGGCGGAGATGACGTTCATGCCCATCTGCTTGTCGGCGTTCATCGCCTTGAGGATGCGCTCGGACGTGGTGCCGGCGGTGGTCACGACGTTCTTGCCTTTCAGATCGTCGAAATCCTTGTACTTGGAGTCGGCCTTGGACAGCAGACGGGTACCGATTTCGAAGATGCCGACAGAGAAGTCAACTTGCTGCTGACGCTCGACGTTGTTGGTGGTGGAGCCGCACTCGACGTCCACGGTGCCGTTCTGCACCAGCGGGATACGGGTTTGCGAAGTCACCAGGTTGTATTTGACTTGCAGGTTTGGCAGGTCGAGGTCTTTCTTGATCGCTTCGACGATGGCCAACTGGATGTCGTGGGAGTAGCCGACCGGCTTGCCGGAAGCATCCGCGATGTAGGAAAACGGGATGGAGGCGTCGCGGTGGCCCAGGGTGATCACACCGGACTCTTTGATCTTCTTCAGGGTGCCGGTGAGTTCGGCGGCGAAAACTGGCGTGCTGATCAGAGCGGCAGCAATGGCTGCGCCCAGGATATGGGGAACGATGCGCATCAAATTTTCCTCGACATTGTTTTTTTTATGGAGCCAGTTTGTCGGCCCTTTTGTGCTTCGAATGCCTGACGGCTCCTGAAGTGTTGGCGCAACAGGCATTCGTCGAGAGAGTGTAGAGCATGAGTCGTGCCAGACCACCAGTCTGTTATTAACTATATGATTTATAACGTTATTAAAGTTTTGTGATGGTTTTTTAAAGCGCAACTGATCCGGTTTACCGAATCGACCGGAAGGTCGCGTTCGGAAAACCGAATGGGGAGAGGGTCGGGAGGGGGCTGGTTCTGGCTGTCCAACAAAAAAGCCCCTGAATCTCGCAATTCAGGGGCTTTCGTTCAAGCACTGATCAGATCAGGCCGCTTCAATCTTGCGATTTTGCTCGACCTTACCCAGATACGCCGCCAGTTTTTCCTGCTCTGCCGCGGTGGTGAACAAGCCCAACTTGCTACGGCGCCACAGAATGTCGTGCGCAGTAGTCGCCCACTCTTCGCTGCACAGGTAATCGACTTCACGGGTGTAAAGCCCGCCACCGATGTGTTCACCCATATCGGCGAGGGTCTCGACGCCTTCGAGCATGCGCCAGGTGCGGCTACCGTAGGTGGTCGACCAGCGGCGTGCGATTTCAGTCGGCACGAAGTCGAACTTGTCACGGATCAGCGCGCTCAAGGCCTGCGGGGTGGTCATGTCTTCGCCGCCGGGCAGGGTGGCGGTGGCGGTCCAGCTCGGACGCATCTGGGTGAAGAACGGCATCAACTGCGCCATCGCTGATTCCGCGAGTTTGCGGTAGGTGGTCAGCTTGCCGCCGAATACCGACAGCAGTGGTGCTTCTTCACCGCCACCCGACAATGCCAAGGTGTAATCGCGGGTCACGGCCGACGGGTTGTCGGATTCGTCGTTGCACAGCGGACGTACGCCGGAATAGCTGTGCTGGATGTCGTCGCGGCTGATCTGCTTCTTGAAGTGCGCGTTGACCACTTTCAGCAGGTAATCGGTTTCACCGTCGGTGATCGCCACTTTGGCCGGATCGCCGGTGTATTCACGGTCGGTGGTACCGATCAGGGTGAAGTGGTTCAGGTACGGAATGGTGAAGACGATGCGCTGATCTTCGTTTTGCAGAATGTGCGCGTTTTCACCTTCGTACAGTTTCGGCACGATGATGTGGCTGCCCTGAATCAGACGGATGCCGTACGGCGATTCCATCTTCAGGTCATCACGAATGAACTTGGCCACCCACGGACCGGCGGCGTTCACCAGCGCTTTGGCGGTAATCGAAAACAGGCTGCCGTCGGCGCGTTCCAGATTCAGGTGCCACAAGCCTTTAGCGCGACGTGCGCTGACGCAACGGGTCTGGGTGTGGACGTGAGCGCCTTTTTCCCGGGCGGCCATGGCGTTGAGCACAACGAGGCGGGCGTCGTCGACCCAGCAGTCGGAGTACTCGAAGCCTTTCTTGATTTCGCTTTTCAGCGCGCTGTCGGCGCCGAATTTCAGGCTTTTCGAACCTGGCAGTTTTTCGCGTTTGCCGAGGTTGTCATAAAGGAACAGACCGGCGCGAATCATCCACGCCGGACGCAGGTGCGGGCGGTGCGGCAGCACAAAGCGCATCGGTTTGACGATGTGCGGCGCCTTGGCCAGCAGCACTTCGCGCTCGGCCAGCGCTTCGCGCACCAGACGGAATTCGTAATGTTCGAGGTAGCGCAGGCCACCGTGGATCAGCTTGCTGCTGGCCGACGAGGTGTGACTGGCCAGGTCATCCTTTTCGCAAAGGAACACCGAGAGACCGCGACCGGCGGCATCCGCTGCGATCCCCACCCCATTGATCCCGCCGCCGATGACGGCGAGGTCGTAGATCTCGGAGATAGGGGGCGTACGCAAGGTAGATGTGGACATCGGCTGGCCTCGGGCTCTTTTGATTTTCTATATTGGAAATCGAACATTAATGTTCATTTGCGAAAATGGTAGCCCATAAACACGCGCACAGCCAGTCGACTTCGATTGAAAAAACTCATCGAAGGGCCGATAAAAGAAAATTTTCGAACATTAAAAGCAAAAGATCGCAGCCTTCGGCAGCTCCTACAGGGTTAAGTGAACCCATGTAGGAGCTGCCGAAGGCTCGGGCCGTGATCGGACGATCTTTTGATCTTGAGGGGGTTAAACCACTTCCAGACGAATCTTGTGCTGGCTCAACAACTGCGCCAACGCCGGCACCGGCTGCTGATCGGTGACCAGGCAATCAATCAGGCTGATCGGACCAAGGCGAATCATCGCGTTACGCCCGAACTTGCTCGAGTCCGCCGCGAGAATCACCTGCCGTGCATTGGCAATGATCGCCTGGGAAACCCGCACTTCCTGATAATCGAAGTCGAGCAGGCTGCCGTCCTCGTCGATACCACTGATGCCGACCAGTGCGAAATCCACCTTGAACTGGTTGATGAAATCCACACTCGCCTGACCGACCACACCGCCATCACGGCGCACGTTACCGCCAGTCAGCAGTACATCGAAATCATCCTTGGCACTGAGCATCGACGCCACGTGCAGGTTGTTGGTGATGATCTTCAGATGGTTGTGATTGAGCAGGGCGCGGGCAATCGATTCGGTGGTGGTGCCGATATTGATAAACAGCGAGGCATGATCGGGGATCTGCGCGGCGATGGCTTCACCGATGCGTTGTTTTTCATCGCGCATCTGATCGGCGCGCATCGCATAGGCAGTGTTTTCGACGCTGGAATCATAGGCCGCACCGCCATGGTAGCGGCGCAGCAGATTGGCTTCCGCGAGCTGATTGATGTCGCGGCGGATGGTTTGCGGGGTAACAACGAACAGCGTGGCCATTTCCTCGATGCTCACATAGCCGCGTTCGCGGACCAGCTCGAGGATTTGCTGCTGACGGGGAGGCAGATTCATGGGGCTTCCTTTGGGCTGCCGTGCAAAATTTGCCCATGATGCCGCAGGAATCCGCTCCCTACCAGTTAGATGCCTATCTGGATCTGAAGGTTGGCTTATTCAGCGTCTTCACGCGCCCAGTCACGGGTGCGGCTGACGGCTTTTTTCCAGCCTTTATACAGCTTCTCTTTCTCGACTTCGTCCAGGCTCGGTTCGAACTCACGCTCGATCACCGCTTTGCCGCGCAGTTCTTCCAGGCTGCCCCAGAAACCGCACGCCAGACCGGCCAGATAAGCCGCGCCAAGTGCCGTGGTTTCGCGCATTTGCGGGCGCTCGACCTGAGTGCCGAGGATGTCGGCCTGGAATTGCATGAGGAAGTTGTTGGCGACTGCGCCGCCGTCCACGCGCAGGGCCTTCAGACGTTCGCCGGAGTCCTGTTGCATGGCGTCGAGGACGTCGCGGGTCTGGTAGGCGATCGATTCCAGCGCGGCACGGATGATGTGATCCACGCGCACGCCGCGAGTCAGGCCGAACAGCGCGCCACGGGCATACGGGTCCCAGTACGGAGCGCCCAGACCGGTGAAGGCCGGCACCAGGTACACGCCGTTGCTGTCCTTCACTTTATTGGCGAAGTATTCGGTGTCGTGGGCGTCGTTGATGATTTTCAACTCATCGCGCAGCCATTGCACGGTCGAACCGCCGTTGAACACAGCACCTTCCAGCGCGTAAGCGACTTCGCCACGTGGACCGCAGGCGATGGTGGTGAGCATGCCGTGCTTGGATTTCACCGCTTTGTCGCCGGTGTTCATCAGCAGGAAGCAGCCAGTGCCGTAGGTGTTTTTTGCCTGGCCCGGCTCGACGCACATCTGGCCGAACAGTGCCGCTTGCTGGTCACCGGCGATACCGCCGATGGCGATGCCGCTCTTGGTGCGACCGTAGATTTCCGAGGAGGCTTTGACTTCCGGCAGCATCTCGCGCGGGATGTCGAGGATTTCCAGCATCTTCGAGTCCCACTCAAGCGAGTGGATGTTGAAGAGCATGGTGCGCGAGGCGTTGGTGTAGTCGGTGACGTGGACTTTGCCGCCGGTGAATTTCCAGATCAGCCAGCTATCGATGGTGCCGAACAGCAGTTCGCCGTTGCGCGCACGCTCGCGGCTGCCTTCGACGTTGTCGAGGATCCACTTCAGTTTGGTGCCGGAGAAGTACGGGTCGGTGACCAGACCCGTGGTGTCACGGATGTAGTCTTCGTGGCCGTCGCGCTTGAGCTGTTGGCAGATTTCGGTGCTGCGGCGGCACTGCCAGACGATGGCGTTGTAGACCGGGCGACCGGTGGTCTTGTCCCAGACTACGGTGGTTTCACGCTGGTTGGTGATACCGATGGCGGCCACTTGATCGTGATGCAGGCCGGCCTGGGCCAGCGCTTCAACCATCACCGCGCTCTGGGTGGCGAAGATTTCCATCGGGTCGTGTTCAACCCAACCGGCTTGCGGGTAATGCTGGGCGAATTCGCGCTGCGCGGTGCAGACCACGTTCGCATCGCGGTCGAAAATGATCGCGCGGGAGCTGGTCGTACCCTGATCGAGGGCAATGATGTAGTTCTTATTCTCAATGTCGGTCATGTCGATTGCCTTGGACGAAATAAGGGAGAGTGGGCCGGGGCGCAGGTTCTATTGGGCAGGAACCTGCGCCGACTGTTTCAAGAAGTTCTTGGTTTGCCGTCAATGGCCGGTTCTGCATCCTTTGTAGCAGGTGTGGCGCCGGTCAGGTGACGGGCGATGAGCCCGCGATACCCGGCAGCGCCGAGGCAGGCACCGACAATCGGTGCAAAAATCGGAATCAGGAAATACGGAATATCGCGGCCGCCAGTGAAGGAAATTTCACCCCAGCCAGCAAAAAAAGTCATTAGCTTAGGACCGAAGTCGCGCGCCGGGTTCATCGCGAAACCGGTCAGCGGGCCCATCGAACTGCCAATCACCGCGATCAACAGACCGATCAGCAGAGGCGCCATTGGGCCTCTTGGCAAACCGTTGTTGTCGTCGGTCAGGGCCATGATCACGCCCATCAGGATGGCGGTGATGATCATCTCGACCAGGAACGCCTGAGCGGTAGACAGCACAGGGTTCGGGAAGGTGGAGAACACCGACGCCAACTCAAGGCTGGCAGCCGAGCCACGAACCATTTGATGAGTTTGTTCGTAATCGAAGAAGAGATTGCTGTACAGCGTGTAAACCAGCAGAGCGCCGCAGAAGGCGCCAGCGATCTGCGAGATGATGTAGAAGGGCAGTTTGCGCTTTTCGAAGTCGGCAAAGATTGCCAGCGCGATGCTCACAGCAGGATTGAGGTGCGCACCGGAAACCCCGGCGGTGAGGTAAATCGCCATGCTCACGCCGACGCCCCAGATGATGCTGATTTCCCACAGGCCAAAGCTGGCGCCCGCGACTTTGAGCGCGGCGACACAACCGGTGCCGAAAAAGATCAGGAGTGCAGTGCCCAGAAACTCGGCCATGCATTGGCCCGAGAGCGATGGTTGCTGTAAAGCAGTTGTCATTGAAAACCTCGATTTTTGTTGTTGTCTGGCGCATCGCCAACAGGGCAAGGCGCGATTTTCACCGAGGCAGGATCCCCATCCTGTTCCCGGTTTACTGCTGGGTGCTGCGGTGACCACAATTCTTACATTATTCAGATTCGAAAAAATATAGACAAGAAACAAACCTGTCAAAGGTCGAAAGTGAACCGTCGGTCACAATAAAACTATTCGTTGTGTGAATGATCGTTCGTGAGTGATGTGTTCAAAAGTCTGCAGGCCGCGGGAAACGTGGCGTGGAATAGAGCCTTTTGCGATGTGATCGCCTAGAATCCGGCGCAGGTTTTTTCTGCCACTGCCGAGCCTGGAGCTGCCATGACCCCTGCGTTGGACTTGTTGAAAAAAGTTCGTGCCGAACATCGCGTGCACAGTTACGAACATGATCCGAAGGCCGCGTCCTATGGGCTGGAGGCCGCAGAGAAGCTGGGGCTGGAGCCTGCTCAGGTGTTCAAGACGCTGCTGGCAGCCAGTGAAAAAGGCGAATTGTTGGTGGCTGTCGTACCGGTCGTCGGAACGCTCGACCTCAAAGGTCTGGCGCATGCTGCCGGCGTGAAGAAAGTCGAGATGGCTGATCCGGCAGCCGCGCAGCGTTCCACCGGTTACCTGTTGGGAGGCATAAGCCCGTTGGGTCAGAAGAAGCGTCTGCGCACTTTTATCGATAATTCGGCCCAGGGTTTTGCGACTATTTATGTCAGCGCCGGTCGGCGCGGGCTGGAGGTTGAGCTGGCGCCAATGGTGTTGGCCGAACACACCCAGGCCAAATTCGCTGACATTGGTCGTGCCTGAGATCGGCCTGCACTGTATGAAGAAAATTGGCCGGTTCTGTCACTGGCGCTGATCCGACCTGCGCTGCATGCTCTGCCGACGAACATAGGGAGAAGGTTATGCAGCTCGAGTTTTATCAGGTCGACGCATTCAGTGATCGGCCGTTCAGTGGCAATCCGGCGATGGTCTATCGACTCGACGTATGGCTGGCGGATGAGTTGATGCAGAAGATCGCCGCCGAGCACAATCTGGCGGAAACCGCATTTCTGGTGCGTGAAGGTCTGGCCTGGCACATCCGCTGGTTCACGCCGACCACGGAAGTGCCGTTGTGCGGCCACGCAACGCTGGCCAGTGCCTATGTGCTGTTCGAAATTTACAAGGAAACTGCCGAACGTCTGGACTTCGTCTGCAAGTCCGGGCCGCTGAGTGTCAGTCGCGAAGGTGGCCGCTTATGGCTGGACTTCCCGTCGATCGTGCCGTCGGAAATCGGTGTGACGCTGGATGTCGAGCGGGCGCTGGGCGTCGAAGCAGTGGATGTGCTCGGGTCAAATGAGTTGTTTGTAGTGCTGGAATCGGAGCAGGCCGTGCTCGATTGCAAGCCGGATATGGCCGCACTGGCCAAACTGCCATGGCTGGGCGCTATCGTCACTGCTCGCGGCAATGAGCATGATTTTGTCTCGCGTTACTTCGCGCCGGCAATCGGTATCAATGAAGATCCGGTGACCGGTTCGACCCATTGCAGCTTGATTCCGTACTGGTCGAAGCGACTGGGCAAATCCAGCCTGACCGCGTGCCAGCGTTCGGCGCGGGGCGGGGAGCTGTTCTGTCGTCTGGAGGGTGAGCGGGTGAAGATTGGCGGGAATGCGACGCTGGTGGCGAGCGGCACCCTTTACTTGAGCTGACGCAAGCTCCTGTAGGAGTGAGCCTGCTCGCGATTGTGGTACATCCGTCAAATCGTCTGTGACGGATGTACCGCAATCGCGAGCAGGCTCACTGCTAGAGGGGAATGGTTTGGTTCAGAGGGCGGTGCTGTAGCGGCGGACGCCGTTTTCCACCGTCGGGATCTGTGCGGCGGTGCTGCCGGAGGCTTGGAAAAGTACCAAGTGGTCGGCTGAAACACGAATTCCCACTTCAGCACCAACCTGATGATCAGCATGACTCGGGAAAATCGACTCCAGCTGCGCGCCCGTCGGCAATTGCAGGCGATAAAGCGTCGAAGCCCCGAGGAACGTCTTGCCCACAATCCGCGCCTTCAACGCACTGTCCGGCGCATATACGATGTCATCCGGACGCAGCAACACATCCACCGCCCCGCCAATCGGCCACGTATACGCCCGATTGCCACGCAGTTCACCCAGTTCGGTCTGCACCGATTCCGGAGTGTTCAGTTGGCCACGAATGAAGTAACCCTGACCGATGAAACTGGCCACAAACGGCGTCGCCGGTTCGTGATAGAGGTTGTAGGGCGTGTCCCACTGTTCCAGTCGACCTTCTTTGAAGACGCCAACGTGATCGCTGACGGCGAAGGCTTCTTCCTGGTCGTGGGTCACCAGAATCGCACTGGTGCCACGGGCCTTGAGGATGTCGCGTACTTCGTGACTGAGCTTGCGGCGCAACTCGCCATCAAGGTTGGAGAACGGTTCATCGAGCAACAGCAATTGCGGCTCCGGTGCCAAGGCGCGGGCGAGGGCAACGCGTTGTTGCTGGCCGCCGGACAACTCGTGCGGGAAGCGCTTGCCGAGGTTCTTCAGGTTGACCAGTTCCAGCAGTTCTTCGGTTACGCGATCCTTTTGTGGATGCTTGCGGATGCCGAAGGCGATGTTGTCCGCGACGCTCAGGTGCGGGAACAGCGCGTAGTCCTGGAACACCATGCCGATCCGGCGTTTTTCCGGTGCGAGGGTGAAACCGGCGCTGGAAAGGGTCTCGCCACCCAGCGTGATTTCGCCTTCGTGCACCGGTTCGAAACCGGCAATGGCACGCAGGGTGGTGGTCTTGCCGCAGCCGGACGAGCCGAGCAGGCAGCCGATGTCACCGGCGTTGAGGTGCAGATTGAGGTTCTGCACCACGCGTTGGTCTTGATAGCCGCAAGCGAGGTTGCGCAGGTTCAGCAGTAATTCATGGCTCATGCGTGGTGATATGCCGGTTCGACGAGGAACTCGAGCAGGGCCTTCTGTGCGTGGAGACGGTTTTCTGCCTGATCCCAGGCGACGGAGCGCGGGTCATCAAGCAGGTCGAGGCTGATTTCTTCGCCACGATGGGCTGGCAGACAGTGCATGAACAGCACGTCCTCGGCAGCGAGATCGAGCAGGGCGCGGTTGACCTGGAACGGTGCGAACAGCTTGAGGCGCTTGGCAGTCTCCTCTTCCTGGCCCATGGAGGTCCAGACGTCGGTGCTGACCAGATGCGCGCCGCGCACGGCGTCCTGCGGATCGCGGACGATGGTCACGCGATTTCCGGCCTTGGCGACGAATTCAGGGTTCGGCTCGTACCCTTCCGGGCAGGCGATGCGCAACTGGAAGTCGAACTGGATCGCCGCTTCTATATAGCTGTTGCACATGTTGTTGCCGTCGCCGATCCAGGCCACGGTTTTGCCCTGTATCGAGCCGCGATGTTCCAGGAACGTTTGCATGTCGGCCAGCAACTGGCACGGGTGCAGGTCATCGGACAAACCGTTGATCACCGGCACGCGCGAGTTGGCGGCGAATTCGGTCAGGGTGCTGTGGGCAAAGGTACGGATCATCACCGCATCGAGCATGCTCGACATGACGATGGCGCAGTCGCCGATCGGCTCGCCACGGCCCAGCTGGGTGTCGCGCGGCGAAAGGAAGATCGCCTGGCCCCCGAGCTGGATCATGCCGGCCTCGAAGGAGATCCGGGTACGGGTCGAGGATTTCTCGAAGATCATCCCCAGCACACGGTTTTTCAGAGGCTCGAACAGTACGCCGCGGTTACGCAGGTCCTTGAGCTCAACGCCTCGACGGATCACGCTGACCAGCTCTTCGAGCGTGCAATCCATCAGGGAGAGAAAGTGCCTTGCGCTCATCATTGACTACCTTTTGCTACAAACCGCAGATGCTCAAAGCCTTGTTTATCGGAACAACGGGCGAGACCTGCGGCGTAAGCCGCACGGGGCGACGAAATAGGGGAAGGCGCGATATTGACACTAAATGTCGCGTTTTTCCAATAGGCTACGGTTTTTGCGGGATTCTGAGGGCGGACTCGATGTTGCAGTCGCGCATTTGAAGCCGGGTTCAGGACAGCAGCGAGCCTCTTTGTACACTGGCCTCGCAGGGCTTGGCAATCCGGTTTGGCGGGGATAGCGCCGCTTTGGTCGGTTTACGACCATGGCGCCATGCCACCACTTGGTCGGATGCTCGGTCTGAAACATTTGCTAAAGCAAAGTGCTGGGTTATAAATACGTTTCGAGCGACGCAGGAAGCCTCCGCATGGAATCGAAAGAAAAACTGTTAATGGAATTGCTGGGCCATACGGCTCGCTCTCTGACCCATCTCACCGCGTCGGTCACTTCGATGTCCTTCGAATTGCTGCGCAGCGAAGACGACGTGGTCAAGGCTGCCAGCCGGCAGATGATCGACCGCATGGCGACCATCAGCGCCGGGCTAGACGAACACTGGCGCCTGATCGGCGAACTCACCGGCGTACACGTCGCCCACGAGCAGATCGAAACCATTCAGGAAATCCAGCTGCAGGCGCCGCCGCAACTGCCGTCCAACTGATCGCGGCGGGCTATCGGCTCGCCTGATAGCCGCCGATTCACAAGACGAACGTCGCTGGCGCCCTGCTGGCGCACGGGCCATAGTTTTGTTCCCGCGGGCATTGTTGCCCGCCCAGAACAAAACAGAGACTGGCCATGACCAAGACTCTCCATCACCGTGCCTGCCACCTGTGTGAAGCCATTTGCGGCCTGACCATCGAGACCACCGAAACCGATGGCGCTGTCGCGATCACCTCGATCAAGGGCGATGCTCTCGACACCTTCAGCCGTGGCCACATCTGCCCCAAGGCCGTGGCCCTGCAAGACATTCAGAATGATCCCGATCGCCTGCGCCAGCCAATGCGCCGGGTCGGCAGCGAATGGCTGCCGATCGAGTGGGACGAGGCGTTCGCGCTGGTGGCCGAGCGGCTGGCGGCGATTCAGGAACGGCATGGGCAAAACGCGGTGGCGGTCTATCAGGGCAACCCGAGTGTGCATAACTATGGGCTGATGACTCACAGCAACTATTTCCTCGGTCTGCTGAAGACGCGCAATCGTTATTCCGCGACGTCGGTCGATCAATTGCCGCATCACCTCAGCAGTTACTTGATGTATGGCCATGGCTTGCTGTTGCCGATCCCGGACATCGATCACACCGACTTCATGCTGATCCTTGGTGGTAATCCGTTGGCGTCCAACGGCAGCATCATGACTGTGCCTGACGTGGAGAAACGCCTGAAAGCGATTCAGGCGCGCGGCGGCAAAGTGGTGGTGGTCGACCCACGGCGCAGCGAGACAGCAGCGATCGCCGATCAGCATCTGTTCGTGCGCCCGGGCGGCGATGCGGCGCTGCTGTTTGGCATGCTCAACACGTTGTTTGATGAAGGCCTGACCCGCGACAGTCATTTGCCAGTCGAGGGGCTGGACGAAGTCCGCGCCGCCGTGGCGACGTTCACCGCCGAAGCCATGAGTCCGTTGTGCGCCATTCCCGCCGAACAGATTCGCCAACTGGCCCGCGACTTCGCTGCCGCACCAAGCGCGGTGTGCTACGGGCGGATGGGCGTATCGACTCAGGCGTTCGGCACCTTGTGTCACTGGGTGGTGCAGTTGATCAACCTGGTCACCGGTAACCTGGATCGCGTTGGCGGGGCGCTGTGCACCGAGCCTGCTGTTGATCTGGTGGCGTCGACCTCGGGCGGGCACTTCAACAAATGGCAGAGCCGTGTTTCCGGGCGTCCCGAGTACGGCGGCGAACTGCCGGTGTCGGCACTGGCCGAGGAGATGCTCACCGAAGGTGAGGGGCAGATCCGCGCGCTGATCACCGTTGCTGGCAACCCGGTGCTGTCGACACCGAACGGGCGGCAATTGGAGCAAGCGCTGGACGGTCTGGAGTTCATGGTCAGCATCGACCTGTACATCAACGAAACCACCCGTTATGCCGACCTGATCCTGCCGTCCACTTCTGCGCTGGAAAACGATCACTACGACACCACGTTCAACCTGTTCGCGGTGCGCAACGTTAGTCGTTTCAACCGTGCAATCCTCGCCAAGCCTGAGGGCGCGCTGCATGACTGGGAGATCTTCGTCGGGCTGGCCAAGGCCTTTGCCGAGAAAACCGGCAAGGAGCTCAAACCAACGATGCCGCCGGCGAAGATGATCGACATGGGGCTGCGCATGGGCTTCTACGGTGACGCATCCGAGCACAAACTCTCGTTGGCGACGCTGTTTGATCACCCACACGGGATTGATCTGGGCGCGTTGAAGCCAAACCTGGCGGCGCGTCTGAAAACGCCTGATCAGCGCGTGCAAGCTGCGCCGCCAGAGATTCTCGCCGACCTCGCACGCTTCGCCGCGTTGCAGGCACCGGCCGCCGATGAATTGCTGATGATTGGTCGCCGCCATGTGCGCAGTAACAACTCGTGGATGCACAATTACCATCGACTGGTGAAGGGCAAACCGCGTCATCAATTGCTGATGCACCCGGATGATCTGGCCAGTCGTGGGCTCAATGATGGTCAGTTGGTGCGAGTCAGCTCGCGCGTCGGGCAGATCGAAGTGGAAGTGCTCGGCAGTCTGGACATGATGAGGGGCGTGGTCAGCCTGCCGCACGGTTGGGGCCATGCGCGGCCGGGTGTGCAGATGGCGATTGCCAGCGGTCAGCCGGGTTCAAGTGCCAACGACCTGACGGATGAATGCCAGCTCGACGAGTTGTCCGGTAATGCAGCCCTCAATGGCGTGCCGGTGACAGTGGCGGCGGCTTGAACATGTCTGTCGGGGAGACCGAGCATGGCGCTCGGGATTCCGTTACAATGCGCCACCGTGCCGACCCATGAGTCGGAAAGTTCAGCCGAGGTGCTCCATGGATATCATCGAAACGATTAAAGAGCAGATTGCCAACAACACCATTCTGCTTTACATGAAAGGCTCGCCGAATGCCCCACAATGTGGCTTCTCCGCGAAAGCTGCGCAGGCTGTGATGGCGTGTGGCGAAAAGTTTGCGTACGTGGACATCCTGCAGAACCCGGAAATCCGCGCCAACCTGCCAAAGTACGCCAACTGGCCGACTTTCCCGCAACTGTGGGTGGGTGGTGAGCTGGTCGGCGGCAGCGACATCATGACCGAGATGTCGGCAGACGGTTCGCTGCAAAGCACTATCAAGGCTGCTGTCGAAGCGGCTGCTGCGAACAAGTCCGAAGCCTGATTTGGCTTTGGATGGTTTCATGGGGCACCTCCTCATCCCTGTAGGAGCTGTCTCGTGAAACGAGGCTGCGATCTTTTGATCTTCAGCCAATAAAAAGCCCCGCGCCTCAAAAGAGGGCGGGGCTTTTTAGTGTCTCGAATCTGGCGAGTTATTAAATCACTCTTCGCCCATCTGCGATTGCAGATAATTCTCAAGACCGACTTTGTCGATCAGGCCCAGTTGGGTTTCCAGCCAGTCGATATGTTCTTCTTCGGATTCGAGAATGTCTTCGAGCAGCTCACGGCTGCCGAAGTCGCCAACGGTCTCGCAATGCGCGATCGCGGCTTTCAAGTCGGCGTGGCCGGTCTTCTCGATACGCAGGTCGCACTCCAGCATTTCTTTGGTGTGCTCACCGATGTGCAGCTTGCCCAGATCCTGCACGTTCGGCAGGCCTTCGAGGAACAGGATGCGCTTGATCAGCTTGTCCGCGTGCTTCATCTCGTCGATGGATTCTTTGTACTCGTGCTTGCCCAGCTTGTTCAGGCCCCAATCTTCATACATGCGCGCATGCAGGAAGTACTGATTGATCGCGACCAGCTCATTGGCAAGGATCTTGTTGAGATGCTGGATGACTGTGATGTCGCCTTTCATGATGGGAGTCCTGCCCTGTAATAGCTGTATATAAGGCGGAGTTTGAGCTTGGTACTTATAAGTGTCAAACCTAAGTTATTGAATAATATATGAAAATTAATCGGAATAAGAATGTTTGTGTTCCGCGTCTGACGCCTAAGCAATTGATTTACAGGCATAAAAAAACCGGACATAAGTCCGGTTCTTTGAAATAGGGGTAATTACGCGGCAGTAAATTCTACCGGATAGGGGATCGCAGCCTGGGCGGTTTGCAGCTTCGTCAGGGTTTCGCGAACCACTTCCTTGGCCAGGCAGGCACATTTGCCGCATTGGCTGGCGACGCCGGTGGCTTGGCGCACTTCTTTGTAGCTGCAGCAACCTTCATAGATTGCATCGCGGATTTGACCGTCGGTGACGCCAGTGCAGAGGCAAACATACATAAGTGAGAACCGTCGCTGGTTGTGACTCAATTGCGATGGATCTTAATGTTAACGAGAATGATTGTCAAAGTGCTTTCGGAAGGCTTTCGCCTGGATTGGCGAGTGACTGACGAGCGGTAATGACTGGCCATCTGCCTGGCCCTGTAAATGCAGCGCCGTTATCCGCCTGCTTTAAAAAACCTTTAAGGACAGGCCAAAAACGCAGTGTATGATGGTCGGCCCTTGCGAAGGGGGTTCGTGTCACAGGGCTGTCGCCTGAGGGTGGCAGGCTGGCCCGGACCCTGAACTTCAAGTTTTTACACCAGGAGATATCAATGAGCGTACTCGTAGGCAAACAAGCCCCTGACTTCACCGTCCCGGCCGTACTCGGCAATGGCGAGATCGTTGACAGCTTCACCCTGTCCTCGGCCATCAAAGGCAAATACGGCCTGGTGTTCTTCTACCCACTGGACTTCACCTTCGTCTGCCCGTCCGAGCTGATCGCTCTGGACAACCGCATGGCTGACTTCAAGGCGCGTAACGTTGAAGTGATCGCCGTGTCGATCGACTCGCACTTCACCCACAACGCCTGGCGCAACACCCCAGTGAACAATGGCGGCATCGGCCAGGTGAAATACACCATGGCTGCCGACATGAAGCACGACATCGCCAAGGCCTACGACGTTGAGTCCGAAGGCGGCGTGGCTTTCCGTGGCGCGTTCCTGATCGACGACAAAGGCGTTGTCCGCTCGCAGATCATCAACGACCTGCCACTGGGCCGTAACATGGAAGAGCTGATCCGTCTGGTCGACGCTCTGCAATTCCACGAAGAGCACGGCGAAGTCTGCCCTGCCAACTGGAAGAAAGGCGACAAAGGCATGAACGCTTCGCCAGAAGGCGTTGCGGCATACCTGACCGAGAACGCTGCAGCCCTGTAAGGCGCAACGTCGAGGTACAAAAAACCGGCCCGTGTGGCCGGTTTTTTTATGCGGAGAATTATTTGAAACAGCCTCTCGGCATCATTTGTTTCAAATGCGCGGAAAAAATACTGGATGACTGAACAGTGGTTGGATAGGGTTGTGCTCGAGCGATAACGGGGTACGAAGGCGATTGTCTTGTCCTGAATCGCGCCTCGCTTCATAAAGGTCGGTGCAATGGATTGCATGATGCAAAAGGGGATTCAAATGCCGAGTAGCTTGGACGTTGCGTATTATTTCCTCTGTCTGGAAGGACATGAGGGCGAGATCTCCAATCTCAAAATTCAAAAAATGGTTTATTACGCGCAAGGGTTCAGTCTGGCCGTCCATGGCGAGGCTCTCTTCCCTGAAAAGCTGCAAGCGTGGATGCACGGGCCAGTCGTCCCGGATCTGTATCGAAGATTCAGCCAGTTTGGATCGAGTGCCATTCCTCCTCCAAGTGATTTCAATCCAGATGTTTTCAGTGTCAAACAACAAAGTCTGCTCAACGAGGTGTTCGACGTTTATGGCCAGTTCTCGGCGTGGAAACTACGTCAGTTGACGCATGAAGAAGCCCCTTGGTGTAGAAACTACAAGGAAGGGGAGTTCAGCCGAGAAATTCCCGCCGGTGAGATGCAGGAGTATTTCCGGGAGCATTTGGTGAACTGAAAAATGGCCAGGTTCAAACGCAGGGAACGCGATGCGGCGATTACAGTAACGGCACGGACGTCCACCATTGAAATGGATTCATCAGAATCGCGACCTCCGGTTTTCTCATTTGAGTATTTGCAGAATGGTTGGTGCATTCAAAATTGTGAGGCCGTCGAGCGGTCCAGAATGCTTGAGCGTCTCAGGATTCTGGGAAAAATGCCTTGGAGAGAATTGCGCAGAGAGCATAGGCATCGATATGGCTGTGAAACGATTGAGAGGAACAGCTTGAAAGTCGGGATACCTGATTTTTTAACAGGTGATGTCAGATTGTTGGTGTTTCGGGCTTTCGAACGTGTAGCGATGGTGGGTTACAAGAACCATCGGATTTTTTACGTCGTCTGGATTGACCGAGAGTTCAAGCTCTATAAGCATTAAATGAAAAAACCGGCCCACGTGGCCGGTTTTTTATGCGTGGGATTTACCCGACGACAAACAATCAGTCGTCGAAATCTTCCCAGCCGCCCATCTGCTTCCAGCGATTGACGATGCCGCAGAACAGCTCAGCGGTTTTCTCGGTGTCATAACGCGCCGAGTGCGCCTCACGGCCATCGAAGTCGATGTCGGCGGCCTGGCAGGCTTTCGCCAGAACGGTTTGGCCGTAAGCCAGACCGGCGAGCGTCGCGGTGTCGAAACTGGAGAACGGGTGGAACGGGTTGCGCTTCATGTCCAGTCGCGCAACGGCTGCGTTGAGAAAACCCAGGTCGAAGCTGCTGTTGTGGCCGACCAGAATCGCGCGTTTGCAGCCGTTGGCTTTCAGCGCCTTGCGGATACCACGGAAGATGTCAGTCAGTGCTGTCTCTTCACTGACCGCCATGCGCAACGGGTGATCAAGCTTGATCCCGGTGAACTCCAGCGCGGCTGCTTCAATGTTGGCGCCTTCGAAAGGCTCAACGCGGAAGAAGTAGGTGTGATCCGGGTAAACGAAACCCTTTTCATCCATGGCGATGGTGGTCGCGGCAATCTCCAGCAGTGCATCGGTGGCCGAGTTGAAGCCACCGGTTTCTACGTCGACGACAACCGGCAGGTAACCGCGAAAACGCGCTGCCATCGGATGACGGGAACCGCCGCCGCCACCTTGACCTTCCAGTTCGTCGTCGAAATGGTCTTCACTCACGCGTGTTCCTCCAGCAGGCGCCAGCGCAGTTTTTCACCGGCGCGCAGCGGGATAACGGTCAGCTCGCCAAATGGCAGGCTGGTTGGGGCGGTCCATTCTTCGCGAACCAGGGTGATGCGATCGGTGTTGGCCGGCAAACCATAGAAACGCGGGCCGTTGAGGCTGGCGAACGCTTCGAGCTTGTCCAGGGCATTACGCTGTTCGAACGCTTCGGCATACAACTCGATGGCGGCGTATGCGGTGTAGCAGCCGGCGCAGCCGCAAGCGGCTTCCTTGGCGTGCTGGGCGTGGGGGGCCGAATCGGTGCCGAGGAAGAACTTCGCGCTACCGCTGGTGGCGGCATCGAGCAGGGCTTCCTGGTGCGTATTGCGCTTGAGAATCGGCAGGCAGTAGAAGTGCGGCCGAATCCCGCCAACCAACATGTGATTGCGGTTGTACAGCAGGTGATGCGCGGTGATGGTCGCGCCGACGTTGGCCGAAGCCTCGTTGACGAACTGCACGGCGTCGCCAGTGGTGATGTGTTCGAACACGACTTTCAAGGTCGGGAAGCGCTCGACCACACGACGCATGTGTTCATCGATGAAGATCTTTTCGCGGTCGAAGACATCGACATCGCCACGAGTGACTTCACCATGAATCAGTAGCGGCATGCCGACTTCGGCCATGGCTTCCAGCGCCGGGAAAATCTTGTCGATGCTGGTCACCCCGGAATCGGAGTTGGTCGTAGCGCCAGCCGGATACAACTTTGCGGCGTGTACGAAACCGCTGGCCTTGGCTTCACGAATTTCTTCGGGCTGGGTGCGGTCGGTGAGGTACAGCACCATCAACGGCTCGAAACGACTGCCGGCCGGGCGGGCAGCGAGAATCCGCTGGCGATAGCCGTCGGCTTCAGCGGCGTTGCGCACCGGAGGTACCAGGTTGGGCATGATGATGGCGCGACCAAACGTGCGCGCAACATCGGCAACGGTATTGGTCAACACGGCACCATCGCGAAGATGAATGTGCCAGTCGTCGGGACGCAGCAGGGTCAGGCGGTCGGACATGAGGGGATTCCAGGCGGGTCAAACTGAGGCGAATGCTACCGGAAAAGACTCTTGCAGGCACTCGCTATCAAGTTTTGCGGGAAGCTTCCGATATCCCGTAGGTATGCCGTAAACATAGTGTGAATCGGTCTTTGTGTTTCAGAAGCCAATGGAGCCTCCCGTGCGCCAGCGTTATTTAGCCTTGCTCAGTGTGTTTGCCAGCCTTCCCGCGATGGCGCTTACCTACCAGACTCGCCTGGAGAACATTGAGTGGACGGTCGCCGGCGACAAGTTCGAATGCCGACTGACGCAGCCGATCACCGACTTCGGTTCGGGTGAATTCGTGCGTAAAGCAGGCGAGCAGGCGATATTCCGTCTGAATGCCTACAACGCCATGCTCGGTGGCGGTTCAGCGACCTTGCTTGCGGCCGCTGCGCCATGGCAACCGGGACGCGGCGACATCAATCTGGGCAACGTCAGACTGGGTAGCGGCAATGTCCTGTTCAGCAGTTCGCAATCCCAGGCCGGTGGTCTGATCAGCGGTCTGCTGGATGGTCGCAGCCCCGTCGTACGCCGGGCTTCCGGCGATGGCCGAGTGTCGGAAGTGCGTTTATTGCCGGTCAAGTTCAGCAAGGCGTTCAACGACTATCAGACCTGTGTGGCGAAATTGCTGCCGCAGAATTTCGACCAGATCAAGCAGTCGCAGATCGGCTTCCCCGGGGAAGGCGTAGATCTCGACGCCGCCGCCAAAGCCAAGTTGCAAGTGATGCTCGAATTCATGAAGGCCGATCCCACGGTCAATCACATCGAACTCGACGGCCATTCCGACAACAGCGGAAATCGCCTGACCAACCGTGAGTTGTCGCGCCGCCGGGCGCTGGCGGTGGTCGACTTCTTCAAGGCCAATGGCATTCAGGAATCGCAGATCACGGTGCGTTTCCACGGCGAGCAATATCCTATTGTGCCGAACACCAATGCGGCCAATCGCGCGAAGAACCGTCGGGTCAATGTCAAACTGGCGCGCGTGGCGCCGACCACGGCTCCGGCGCCTCAGGCCAGCACTCCGGCCAACACTGCGGCGACTTCCTGACCCGCCGGTCATCGTCGCCCTCTCGACAGATTCTGTCGCTTTGTCGTCTTAAGCTGTC
Source organism: Pseudomonas sp. FP2196 (assembly GCF_030687715.1). GTDB lineage: Bacteria > Pseudomonadota > Gammaproteobacteria > Pseudomonadales > Pseudomonadaceae > Aquipseudomonas. The sequence continues at coordinate 4,886,172 of NZ_CP117445.1, read as the reverse complement.
GCGCCTCTGTAAATTATCGCGTTTGAGCGGTAGACTCCTCGGCTTTCCGTAGAACCCCGTGGAGTGATGGCATGGCGGACGTAAACAAGGTCGTTCTGGCGTATTCCGGCGGCCTGGACACTTCGGTGATCCTCAAGTGGCTGCAGGATACTTATAACTGTGAAGTGGTGACCTTCACCGCTGATCTCGGTCAAGGCGAAGAGGTCGAGCCGGCCCGCGCCAAGGCTCAGGCCATGGGCGTCAAAGAAATCTACATCGACGATCTGCGCGAAGAGTTCGTGCGTGACTTCGTGTTCCCGATGTTCCGCGCCAACACCGTTTACGAAGGCGAGTACCTGCTGGGTACTTCCATCGCGCGTCCGCTGATCGCCAAACGTCTGATCGAAATCGCCAACGAAACCGGCGCTGACGCCATTTCCCATGGCGCCACCGGCAAGGGCAACGACCAGGTACGTTTCGAGCTGGGTGCCTATGCCCTCAAGCCGGGCGTAAAAGTGATTGCTCCATGGCGTGAGTGGGACCTGCTGTCCCGCGAGAAGCTGATGGACTACGCCGAGAAGCACGCGATCCCGATCGAGCGCCACGGCAAGAAGAAATCCCCGTACTCGATGGACGCCAACCTGCTGCACATCTCCTATGAAGGCGGCGTGCTGGAAGATACCTGGACCGAGCACGAAGAAGACATGTGGCGCTGGACCGTCTCCCCGGAGAACGCGCCTGACAAGCCGCAATACCTGGAACTGACCTACCGCAACGGCGACATCGTTGCACTGGACGGTGTCGAAATGACCCCGGCCACCGTGCTGGCGACGTTGAACAAGATTGGTGGCGAGCACGGCATTGGCCGTCTGGACATCGTCGAGAACCGTTATGTCGGCATGAAGTCCCGTGGCTGCTATGAAACCCCGGGCGGCACCATCATGCTGCGCGCTCACCGCGCCATCGAGTCGATCACTCTGGACCGTGAAGTTGCTCACCTTAAAGATGAGCTGATGCCAAAGTACGCCAGCCTGATCTACACCGGCTACTGGTGGAGTCCTGAGCGTCTGATGCTGCAACAGATGATCGACGCTTCGCAGGTCAACGTGAATGGCGTTGTTCGTTTGAAGCTGTACAAGGGCAATGTGATCGTCACCGGCCGCAAGTCCGACGATTCGCTGTTCGACGCCAACATCGCGACCTTCGAAGAAGACGGCGGTGCCTACAACCAGGCCGACGCGGCGGGCTTCATCAAGCTCAACGCCCTGCGCATGCGTATTGCTGCCAACAAGGGCCGCAAGCTGTTCTGATTTTTACAGACTGACGCGCCAATGAGAGGGCGGCCTTGTCTTGGAGACAAGGCCGCCCTTTTTTATAAATTCGTTAACTGGCTCTTATCGAGCGTTCTCCCGCTGCATCTGCTTCTCGGCAATGCTTCTTTCTTCAGGCCCTCGCCAACAGCGTTACCGCTTGTGAGCACAGGTTGTAAACCACGCAGAGTGTGGTGCACGAGCCTTTCTTCGCGTTCTTGATGTGCAGCAACACATTTTCCGTCAGTGAAACGTCCGACACGTGATTGGAAAGAAACACGATCACACGGGTGGCTTTTTTGTCGGTGCGTTGGATTTTTTCCACAATCGTGGCGAACTCTCTCGATGCATCAATATCCCGTGCATCGATGATGTGCAGGTTGCTTACGGAAGCGGACAACTGAATATTGTATTGCAGCGTCCGGTGTGACTTCGTAATGAGGCCAGGAGGCGGGTCGAGCGTATTATGGATTTTTCCCGTGTTGGCGCATTGGGCGGCAGCGGTTTCGCTGGGCACAACACTACTTGATATGCCGAAAGTGCAATGTGCGATTGTGTCCAGCATCGGCATGTTTCGTTTGTTGTCGCGATCATTGTGGTCGTTGGCCTTTAGAAAACTCTTGTCTTTGCCAAAGTCAGAGGGTGAATAAAGTGAGCGATGGTTGAAGTTCAGGGTAATAAAAAATAGCAGTAATAAATAAAACGGAAAGCTGATCAGGAACCAGACGTATATTTCGCGATCCTCATTGTTGAGGAACGGCAGAGAGATAGCAGCTGATGTCTCCGAGATGGCTGCAAATATAGCGATAACCGTCATGGGGTTAGTGATTTTGTTCTTTATTTTAAACATGGGTATTTTATCGTTTTTGATTTTTCTCATTGTTGGTCGCTTTGTATGTTCTTGATTGTTGTGAGTGGGTAGTTGGTATTTCTATTTATAGCAAAACTGTTGTCTTAAGTATAAATAGCTTGTTTCAAGTCTTTTTGGCAGGGTGGGGGTATATTAGCGCTGTAAGAAATTGCGGCTATTTCCTGATGTTTCGAATGTGTAATCTCCGTATGGCGTGATGCGGATATTCATTCACTTGCCCATGTGACGAATGCAACGAATAGCTGCTCGGACAGGGAGTCTCCAGAGAAGTCGGTTGCACTCGGTTACAAGTCCAAAGCTGAAATATTGCATGGCATTGAATGGTGGGCTTTGTCAGATGTTTAGAGGGAGACAGATTTTTGTAGGAATTATCCTCAATGCCCGTAGGGTATGTCTCTCGATGCGAGTGCATCAGAGCCCCGGCATGCCATGGGGCAAGTGACTGGGATATTGTGCGTGCTCTAAAAATTCGAACAGCGAAACTGGACTTGCCCATGAATAAAGTGCTGATCGTGGATGACCACCCCGTCATTCGACTTGCGGTACGTATGCTGATGGAACGTCATGGCTACGAAGTCATTGCAGAAACAGATAACGGTGTGGACGCGTTACAACTTGCTCGCGAACAAATGCCGGATATTGTCATTCTGGATATTGGAATACCGAAACTTGATGGGTTGGAAGTTATTGCGCGCCTTACCTCGGTCGCCATGCCTATTAAAGTGCTGGTTTTGACTTCCCAGGCGCCTGGCCATTTTTCAATGCGTTGCATGCAGTCGGGCGCGGCGGGCTATGTATGTAAACAGCAGGATCTGACCGAATTACTCAGCGCGATCAAGGCCGTGCTCTCCGGCTACAGTTATTTCCCCAATCAGGCGTTGCATACAGTGCGCACCAGTCTGGGTAATGCCAGTGAAGCCGACATGGTGGATCGCCTTTCCGGGCGCGAAATGATGGTGTTACAACAGTTGGCCCGCGGCAAGACCAACAAGGAAATCGCCGATGGCATGTTTTTGAGCAATAAAACCGTGAGCACCTACAAGACCCGCTTGTTGCTCAAACTCAATGCGCGCTCACTGGTGGACTTGATCGAGTTGGCACAGCGTAATGGACTGGTCTGAATGTCTCGGTAGCTGACGGGGTCATGGGCCGATCTGATTCAGTTAGTCGCAGAAAGTGAAAAGCCTCCATTTCGGGAGGCTTTCGAGTGTCAGAGATCAAAGTCGTAATCGGCCAATCGCCTTTGTAGTCGGCGCTCTTCAAGCAGATTGTCGATAGTGCGGCGTTTGCTCAGATTGGTTTTGGCGACTTCGACTACCGGTTCCTCAGCGTCAGCGTCTGCGGTGTCAACGTCGTCGTCTACGTCCAGTTGCTCTTTGTCGCTACTCATAAGGTTAACTCCGGCTAAGACTGCCTTTGGCGCCCCTTATATCGGTAATGCAGCGACGGGTAAAAAAGATTTTTTCAATCGATCAGTTAATAAATCCAATAGCCGGTCAATCGTCCGATGTTTTGGCCTTGTACTCGCACAAGTCTTCGATCCTGCAACTGCCACAGCGTGGCTTGCGCGCCAGGCAAACGTAGCGTCCGTGAAGAATCAGCCAATGGTGGGAGTCGAGCAGAAATTCCTTGGGCACAAATTTCATCAGCTTGTTTTCCACTTCAACCACGTTTTTGCCCGGTGCAATGCCAGTGCGGTTGCTGACCCGGAAAATGTGCGTGTCGACGGCCATGGTCAGTTGACGGAACGCCGTATTCAGCACCACGTTTGCGGTCTTTCGGCCCACGCCGGGCAAGGCCTCCAGCTCTTCACGCGTTTGCGGCACTTCACTGTTGTGGCGTTCGACCAGCATGCGGCAGGTCTCGATGACGTTCTTGGCCTTGCTGTTGTAGAGGCCGATGGTCTTGATGTATTCGGAGAGGCCTTCGACACCCAGCGCATATATCGCCGCCGGGGTGTTGGCGATCGGGAACAACTTCGCCGTCGCCTTGTTGACGCCGACATCAGTCGACTGCGCCGAGAGGATCACCGCAATCAGCAATTCGAAGGGCGAGGAGTAGGCCAGTTCGGTTTTCGGCTCGGGATTGTCTTCATGCAGTCGGCGAAAGATCTCAAGACGTTTTGCGGCATTCATGGGCGATGCGTTTCCTTGGGAATTGAGTTCGAGCGAGTCCACGCCTGGCGGGCCGCGAGCAGCAGCCCCAATACGATGAAGGCGCCGGGAACCAGAGTGAGCAGGTGCAGCCCCTCACTGAATAAAACAAGACCTTGCCAGTGTTCTGACAGGCCGCGACCGAGGCTGCCATGACCGAGGAGTTCACGCATCACGGCGAGTACCAGCATCAATGTGCTGAACAAACCGCAGAGTTTGAGCCGCTCGATCCGCGTCTGGCGGAAAAATCCATGCTGTTCCAGCACCACGCACTGCAAGGCAATCAGGCCAGCATAAAGACCAAAGTTCTGATGCCAGGGCAGATAAAAGCGTTGCGCAAAAATTTCCACACAACTGGTCAGCGTGGCGGCGAGCAACAGGCTTGCCAGCAACGCACATGAACCGTTCAGGCGAGAACGCAGGGGGGCCATGCAGACGCCATAGACCAACACGACGAAGGCAAACATCATCAGCGTGCCCAGCGCACCGGCCAGCGTTTGTGTGGTGCCAAGTAGCAGGACCAGCATCAGAGCGTTCGACAGATTCATGTTTCACTTCCCAGCAACGCCGCGCGATGCTCATCGAAGTATCGCAGCGCATCATGGATTGCGTTGATCGCCGCGCGGGACGTGATGGTTGCACCGGCTATTTGATCAAATTGCCCCTGATCCTTTTTCAACGCCCAACCTGAATCCGTCGGCTCGTTACTCGATTTGCCAACGAATGCCTGTAGCCAAGTGTTAGGCCAGTCGCCGATCACGCCACCAAGCGCCGGGGTTTCGGTTTGTTTGAGGGTTTTCACGCCCAACAATTTTCCGCTCGCATCAATGGCAATCAGCAACTCGATGCTCCCGGCATAACCCTGCGATTGACTACGCAGCAGCACTGCAACCGTTTGTCCGGCATTGGTCGCGCGATAACCGCCGCTGAGCGTGCTGTGGCTCAAGGCAATGTCGGCCAATGCCAGCGGCTGCTGCAGCGGTTGATTGTCATAAGTTTCTGAAGCGAGCACATCGAGCAGTTTGCGACTGTCGAGCAGACGTTGCTCGGCAGCAATTTGCGGCGCATTGCTGCGTTGCACCAGATACGTCGCACCGGTGCCGACTCCGGCCAATAGCAGCAGTATGAGTACGCTGGCCGTGCGGTTCATGGGGTCACCTGTGCTTGTCGGTTTGCGGCAAAACGCTCCAGCGCCGGCACGCAGAGATTCATCAGCAACACCGCAAACGCGACACCGTCCGGGTAACCGCCCCAGGTGCGGATCAGATAAGTCAGCAGCCCGACACCGACACCAAACAGCAGGCGAGCGAGCGCGCTTTTTGCCCCGGATACCGGTTCGGTAATGATGAAAAACGCGCCGAGCATGGTCGCCCCGCTCAGCAGATGGAACAGTGGCGAACCGTGTGAATTCGAGCCAGAGCCGTTCCAGAACAGCAGGCTGACCACGAACAGGCTGGCAAGCATGCCAACCGGTGCATGCCAGCCGAACACCCGACGTTGCAGCAAAAACAGCCCGCCGGCGAGAAACGCCAGATTCACCCATTCCACGCCACGTCCGCCGAAGCGCCCGAAGGCTGGATTGGCGGCGAACAGTTCATCGATGGTCAGGCTTTTGTTGATGCGCAGGCTGTCCAGTGCTGTCGCCTGAACCCAAGCGTCAGGTGCCTGACTTGGATTGAACACCTGCTGCACGGTGTCGAGCAGGGCTATGCCTTGGGCCGGCCAGTGCGTCATCGGCTGCGGGAACATCACAATGGCCAGCGCAAAACCGAGCATGGCCGGGTTGAATGGGTTTTTGCCAACACCACCGTACAGGTGTTTTCCAAACAGCAAGCCAGAAGCAATCGCGATCACCGTCAGCCACCACGGGCAATAAGGCGGCAGGGCGACGGCGAGCAGTGTGGCGCTGACCAGTGCGCTGCCGTCGCTCAGCGTCGGCTGCAAAGGCTGTCGGCGCAGGCGTGAGACGCCAGTCTCGACGATCAATGCGCCGCTGACGGCCAACAACAAGTTGATCAACACCCCCCAACCGTACATCCAGAACAGCGCCAGCAGCCCCGGCAGCATGGCCAACAGCACCAGCTTCATCGCCTGTTGCAGGCGATCGTCCGGCGTCTCAAGGGGCGACATGGTCTTGCACCTGGCGCTCGGCGTCTTGCAGGCGGGCGCGGGCCTTGTCGAGGGTTTCACCCGGCGTGTCGGCGCGGCGTTCGAGTTTATTGAGGTCGGCGCGGGCGTAGGCCAATTCGGTTTTCAGCTGTCGAAGCTGGCTGTCGATCGGGTGTTTTTCCACGCGTACGAGGTCAGGCACTGGCTGATCACTGGCGGCTTCGGCCGCGTGCAGCGCCTGCTCGGCGTCACGCAGGGCCTGTTCCAGCGTTGCGATCTGCTGTGCATGCGCCTCGGCGGTCTGGGCCTTTTTCAGCTCGGCGCGGCGCATGGCCAACTGGATCTTCGCCCGTTTCAGATCAGCGTCCTTCGCCGGGACTGGCGCGACCGGAACGCCGGGTGCGTTGCTTTCAAGTTTTACCAGAGCCTGTTCGGCCGCTTCGAATTGCTGCTGCAAGACGATCAATTGCGACTGCTGCTCAAAAGTCGGCGGATGGCCGAAGGCTTTCAGGGATTTATGCAATTGTGCGCGGCTCATCGCCACATCAATCTTGGCTTTTTTCAACGCTGCATCGGCGGTCGCGGTTTTCTGCGCGCGCACACGCTCAAGTGCAGCCTGCACCGGGTCAGTTGCAGTGACTTCAGGTTGCGCCGCTTTTTTCGCTCGAGCCTCTCGCTCAGCCTGCTTCTGTTGTTCTTCGCGCAGCAAGCGATCGTTGCGTCGCTCAAAGCGCTGGCGGGCGTGATCGCGTTTGGCGGCGCGGGCGCGCTGTTCTTCAAGGCTGAAGGCCAGGCCACCGACCACCGGCAGCGTGCCGAGCGGCAGCGGATGCATTTCGATGCAGTCCACCGGGCAAGGCGCCACGCAGAGGTCGCAACCGGTGCATTCGTCGATGATCACCGTGTGCATCAATTTGGCGGCACCAACGATCGCGTCGATCGGGCAGGCCTGAATGCACTTGGTGCAGCCGATGCATTCGGCTTCGCGGATATAGGCGACTTGCGGCGGTGCGGAGCCACGGCTGATATCCAGTTCCAGCACCGGCACTTTCAGCAGCTCGGCCAGTGCCGCGACGGTTTCGTCACCGCCCGGCGGACACTTGTTGATCGGCTCGCCCTCGGCGATGCCTTGTGCGTAGGGTTTGCATCCGGGGTGGCCGCATTTGCCGCATTGGGTCTGGGGCAGCAGGGCATCGATGCGTTTAATCAGACTCATGTTTTGATCAGTCCACTGAATCCGAGAAAAATCACAGCCATCAGTCCGGCGCTGATCAGATCGATCGGCAAACCGCGAAAGGGCAGGGGAATATCGTTGTCGGCGCTGCGTTCGCGCAAATCACTGAACAGACTCAGCACCAGCCAGAAACCCAACCCGGCACCGAGACTTATCGCCGTCGCCTGCAACAGGCCCTGATCGTTCTGCGCATTGATCAGCGCCAGGCCGAGCACGCCGGCATTGCCCAGCAATAACGGCCACAATCCATCGAATGGCCAGTCGGGCAGTCCGCGCGCCAGCAATTTCAGGATCGGTGCGATCAACAGAACGCTCAGCGGCAGAAACACGAACAGACGCAGCGCTTCAAGTTGCAGCGGCACCAACAGCCAGTGCCAGACCGCGTAACTGAATACGCCGACCACCACCATCAGGCACAACGTCGCCAGCCCCAGCGCATGCACTTGTCGGCGACGGCTGGCCAATAACGGATCGACGCCCAGCGGCCAGTGCAACACGAAGTTGTTGAGCAGCGCAGCACTGAAAAGCGTAAGCACGAGTTCGGTCATTGTTCTGCCGTTGAAACGGGCGGATGTCTCATAAGGTTAGGCATTATCCGGCTGCCGCGAAGGGTGGGCCAGATATGAAAAATCCCACAGGCATGCGGAGCACGTCTGTGGGATCGATCCAACGCATAGACTTACTTGATGCGCTGACCCGGCTTGGCGCCGCTGTCCGGGCTCAGCAGGTAAATTTCTTCACCGCCAGGCCCTGCCGCCATCACCATGCCTTCGGAGATACCGAACTTCATTTTCCGTGGCTTGAGGTTGGCGATCATCATGGTCAGGCGACCGTCGAGCTTGGACGGGTCCGGATAAGCACTCTTGATCCCCGAGAACACGTTGCGTTGCTCGTCACCGATGTCCAGGGTCAGGCGCAGCAGCTTGTCAGCACCTTCCACGTGTTCAGCCTTGACGATCAGTGCGACGCGCAGGTCGATCGCGGCAAAGGCATCGAAGTCGATTTCCGGCGACAGCGGATCCTTGGCCAGTTCGCCGTTACCTGCCGGGGCGGCAGCACCGGTGTCGGTCTGGCTGGCAGTCAGGTCTTCTTTGGAGGCGTCGCTCATGGCTTGCACTTTTACCGGGTCGATGCGGGTCATCAGCGGCTTGAACTCGTTGAGCTGATGGTTGGCCAGCAGGGTAGTGTGGTCGTTCCAGGTCAGCGGCGCGACGTTGAGGAATGCCTCGGCATCGGCGGCCAGCAGCGGCAGCACCGGTTTGAGGAAGATCACCAGTTGGCGGAACAGGTTGATGCCGGTGGCGCAGATCGCCTGGACTTCATCCTGCTTGCCTTCCTGCTTGTTCAGCGACCATGGCGCCTTGTCGGCGATCCAGGCGTTGGCGCGGTCGGCCAGCGCCATGGTTTCACGCATCGCGCGGGCGAAGTCGCGGGCTTCATAGGCGTCGGCAATGCTTGGCGCGGCGGCGAGGAAAGCTTCGGTCAGCTCTGGCGCGGCATTGTTGTCGACCAACAGGCCGGCGTTGCCTTTCTGAATGAACCCGGCGCAACGGCTGGCGATGTTGACCACTTTGCCGACCAGGTCAGAGTTGACCTTCTGTACGAAGTCTTCGAGGTTCAGGTCGAGGTCATCGACGCCTCGGCCCAGTTTGGCCGCGTAGTAGTAGCGCAGGTATTCCGGCGACAGGTGATCCAGGTAGGTACGGGCCTTGATGAAGGTGCCGCGGGACTTGGACATCTTCTGACCATTGACGGTCAGGTAGCCGTGTACGTTGATGCCGGTCGGCTTGCGGTAGCCCGCGCCTTCGAGCATCGCCGGCCAGAACAGCGCGTGGAAGTTGACGATGTCCTTGCCGATGAAGTGGTACAGCTCGGCGGTGGAATCCTTGGCCCAGAACGCATCGAAGTCCAGCTCCGGCGTGCGGTCGCAAAGGTTCTTGAAGCTGGCCATGTAGCCGATTGGCGCGTCCAGCCACACGTAGAAATACTTGCCCGGCTCGCCCGGGATCTCGAAACCGAAGTACGGCGCATCGCGGGAGATGTCCCACTGTTGCAGGCCGGCGTCCAGCCACTCGGCGATCTTGTTGGCTACGGCGTCTTGCAGGGTGCCGCTGCGGGTCCATGCCTGCAGCATTTCCTGGAAGTCCGGGAGCTTGAAGAAGAAGTGCTGGGAATCCTTGAGCACCGGGGTGGCGCCCGAGATGGCCGACTTCGGATCCTTCAGGTCAGTTGGTGCGTAGGTTGCGCCGCATTTTTCGCAGTTGTCGCCGTACTGGTCTTCGGTGCCGCATTTCGGGCAGGTGCCCTTGATGAAGCGGTCGGCCAGGAACATTTTCTTTTCCGGGTCGAAATACTGGGTGATCGAGCGTTGGGCAATGTGCCCGGCGTCACGCAGCTTGAGGTAGATCTGGCTCGACAGCTCACGGTTTTCTTCGGCGTGAGTGGAGTGGAAGTTGTCGAAGTCGACCAGGAACTCGGCAAAGTCGGCGCTGTGTTCAGCCTGCACGTTGGCGATCAGTTGTTCCGGGGTGATGCCTTCCTTTTCCGCGCGCAGCATGATCGCCGAACCGTGGGCGTCGTCGGCGCAGACATAAATGCATTGATTGCCGCGATGCTTCTGGAAGCGCACCCACATATCGGTCTGGATATATTCCAGCATGTGGCCAAGGTGAATCGAACCGTTGGCGTAGGGCAGGGCGCTGGTGACGAGGATCTTGCGTGGTTCGGACATGTGGGGCTTCGCTACTTGATGAAACGGAGGTCGGCCACTATAAAGCGCCGGCCAAGATATTTCACCCCTGCAAATCGTTGCTGGGCATGCCGTCCTGAGGATAGAAGGGGTAGGATAGCGGCCATCTTTTCCCAGTCTTGTTATCGGAGTTGCCCATGAGTGCCGTCACTCGCGCAGCGGTGGAAGCCGTCCTCAGCCAATACACTGACCCTTACCTGAACCAGGACCCGGTCAGCGCCGGTTGCGTGAAAAACATCGAGATCATCGGTGATCGCGTCAATGTCCAACTGGAAATCGGTTATGCCGCCGGTCTGTTCAAGAGCGGCTGGGCGCAATTGCTGCAACTGGCCATCGAAAACATCGACGGCGTGGTGATCGCCAGGGTTGAAGTCAACAGTGTTATTGCCGCGCACAAGGCGCAGGCACAGATTCCGGGACTGGCCAACGTCAAGAACGTGGTCGCCGTGGCGTCGGGCAAGGGCGGCGTGGGCAAATCGACCACCGCGGCCAACCTCGCACTGGCATTGGCTCGTGAAGGCGCCAAGGTCGGGATTCTTGACGCCGATATCTATGGCCCGAGCCAGGGCATCATGTTCGGCATCCCCGAGCGCACTCGCCCAGAGGTCAAGGATCAGAAGTGGTTCGTGCCGCTCAAGGCCCACGGTGTCGAAGTCATGTCGATGGCGTTCCTGACCGACGACAACACGCCAATGGTCTGGCGCGGGCCGATGGTTTCCGGCGCGCTGCTGCAACTGGTCACGCAAACCGCGTGGGGCGATCTGGATTATCTGGTCATCGACATGCCGCCAGGTACCGGTGACATCCAACTGACTCTGGCGCAGAAAGTCCCGGTGGCTGGCGCCGTGATCGTCACCACCCCGCAGGATCTGGCGCTGCTCGACGCGCGCAAAGGCGTGGAGATGTTCCGCAAGGTCAACATCCCGGTGCTCGGTGTGGTTGAAAACATGGCTGTGCACATCTGCTCGAACTGCGGCCATGCCGAGCATCTGTTCGGTGAGGGCGGTGGTGAGAAGCTGGCGACTCAATACGGCGTCGAACTGCTGGCTTCGCTGCCGTTGTCGATGCTGATCCGCGAACAGGCCGATGGCGGCAAGCCAACGGTAATCGCCGAGCCGGACAGTCAGATTGCCATGGTCTATCAGGAACTGGCCCGACACGTTGGCGCGCGGATTGTGTTGCAGGAAGCGGCAACCCCGGCGATGCCGAACATCACCATCAGCGACGATTGATTGGCGTCGCCAATTAAAAGATCGCAGCCTCCGTCTGCTCCTACAGAAAAGCTCTGTGTAGGAGCTGTGGGAGGCTGCGATCTCTTGATCTTGCTTTAGATCCGCAACCCGCCATCCATCTCCAGAATCCGACCGGTGTAGTAGTCGTTCTCGAAGATGTACGCCGCAGAATGGGCGATCTCTTCCGGCTTGCCCATGCGCTTGAGCGGGATCCCCGCGGTCATCTTCTCCAGCGCTTCGGGCTTCATGCCCAGGGTCATCTCGGTTTCGATGAAGCCCGGGGCAATGCCCGCCACACGAATGCCATACCGCGCCAGCTCTTTTGCCCAGGTCACGGTCGCTGCCGCCACACCGGCCTTGGCGGCGGAGTAGTTGGTCTGGCCTACGTTGCCCGCGCGGGAGATCGACGAGATGTTGATGATCGCGCCGCTGTTTTTCAGCTCGACCATTTTTGCTGCCACTTCACGGGTGCACAGGAACACGCCGGTCAGGTTGACGTCGATCACCGCTTGCCACTGGGCCAGGCTCATCTTGGTCATTTCGCCGTCCTTGACCTTGAGCAGCAGGCCGTCACGCAGAATCCCGGCGTTGTTGATCAAACCGTGGATCGCGCCGAAATCCTCGGCGACCTGAGCAACCATGTGCTCGACCTGTTCTTCATTGGCAACGTTGCACAGGTAGCTGCGCGCCTCGACGCCCTTGGCCTTGCAGGCCGCGACTGCGTCGTCGAGTTTTTCCTGGTTCAGATCGACCAGAGCCAGCTTCGCGCCTTTACCGGCGAAATACTCCGCCATCGAGCGGCCCAAACCCTGGCAACCGCCAGTGATAATGATTACTTTGTCGTTGAGTTGCATTCGCATGCCCCGATAGCAGGTCTGAGTGGTTGTCCTTTAGAGAGCCTCTCGATCTGCGCCCGACATGGCCTGGCTGCACATGAGAACTGCCCCGAAGGTGACTGGAACATATCCCAGGCACCTGTCCGTTTTTTCGACGGATTCTATTTAAGGAGTCATAAATTGAGCGTTGAAGTGGCGAAGAATGCCCGAGAATTGCTTCTCAAGGAATACCGGGGAGTGCTGTCGACCCACTCCAAATCAATGCCCGGTTTTCCCTTTGGCTCCGTCGTGCCGTATTGCCTGGACGAGCAGGGCCGGCCGCTGATCCTGATCAGCCGCATCGCCCAGCACACGCACAATCTGCAAAAAGACCCGAAATGCTCGATGCTGGTGGGTGAGCGCGAGGCTGATGACGTTCAAGCCGTTGGTCGCCTGACCTATCTTGCCGAAGCGCAAAAGCTTGAAGACACCGCCAGCATTGAAGCGGCGGCCGAGCGGTATTACCGCTATTTCCCCGATTCGCAGAACTACCACAAGGCCCACGACTTCGATTTCTGGGTACTGAACCCGGTGCGCCATCGCTATATCGGCGGTTTTGGTGCGATTCACTGGATCGATCAGCTGACCCTGGCCAACCCGTTTGCCGGCAAAGCCGAGATCAGCATGGTCGAGCACATGAACAGCGACCACGCCAAGGCCATCGCGCACTACGTCGATCTGGCCGGGCTGCCGAAAACCGTGCCGGCGCAACTGGCCGGGATCGACAGCGAAGGCATGCACCTGCGCATCGGTCAGGCACTGTACTGGCTTCCGTTTCAAGCGCCATGTCATACGCCGATACAAGTGCGCGAAGCCTTGGTTTCTCTGGCTCACGCAGAGGTTTGGCCAAAAAATGCGGTGGCCGACGCTTGAATTCACGAAAGGGCGACGTCATCTAAGGCTTACTGCAAGGCATTTCTTGCGTTGAGGAATCTTTGATGCGCCCTTTTTTGTTGCTCTTTCTGCTGTTTCCGGTGCTGGAGCTGTTCGTATTCGTCAAAGTGGCAGGGGCTATCGGGTTTTTCCCGGCCCTGCTGCTGATCGTTCTCGGCTCGATGTTCGGTGTGTTCGTGCTGCGCGTCGCCGGTCTGGCCACCGCACTGCGTGCCCGTGAAAGCCTGAATCGCGGTGAACTGCCTGCGCAAACCATGCTTGAAGGCCTGATGCTGGCACTGGCCGGTGGGCTGTTGATCCTGCCGGGTTTCATCAGCGACGTGGTCGGTCTGGTGATGCTGCTGCCGTTCACCCGTCGTCTGCTGGCGAACAAAATGCGCCAGCGCGCCGAAGATCAGGCCATGCGTCAGCGTGCCTTTGCTGACGACCTGCAACCCCGTGGCGGTCCTGCACCGCGCGAGCCTATTGGCCGCGAAGGTGATGTGATCGAAGGCGAGTTCGAACACCGCGACAGTAAATAACGTCTGCATCGACACGGCACCTTCGGGTGCCGTGCTCGTTTTTGCGCTGCTTTTACGACCAGCAACTGCGAAATTTTTTTAGCTGCGCCCTTGTAATAAGCTTATGCGCCCCTATGTAACGGTCACCGAAAGGTTTCCGACATTCGAGTCGGACAGACTTCCGCGGCTCGCTCGACGAACCGCAACCGGCGCAGGCCGGATTTGTTAAACCCGCCGGGACTACACCGGCCGATGAAAACCACAATTAGGAGAGATCGACAATGAAGCTTCGTCCTCTGCATGACCGCGTCGTTATCCGTCGCAGCGAAGAAGAAAAGAAAACCGCTGGCGGTATCGTCCTGCCAGGTTCGGCTGCTGAAAAAGCCAACCACGGTGTGATCGTCGCTGCAGGCCCAGGCAAGACTCTGGAAAACGGTGAAGTACGTGCGCTGGCCGTTAAAGTCGGCGACAAGGTTGTGTTCGGTCCTTACTCCGGCAGCAACACTGTGAAAGTCGACGGCGAAGACCTGCTGGTAATGAGCGAGAACGAAATCCTCGCTGTTATCGAAGGCTGATCCCCCCGTTCATTTTCCCGCTACTACAAAGTATTTAAGGAATATCGATCATGGCTGCTAAAGAAGTTAAATTCGGCGATTCCGCCCGCAAAAAAATGCTCACCGGTGTCAACGTCCTGGCTGACGCAGTAAAAGCGACCCTGGGCCCTAAAGGCCGTAACGTGATCATCGAGAAGAGCTTCGGCGCTCCGACCATCACCAAGGACGGCGTTTCCGTCGCCAAAGAAATCGAACTCGAAGACCGTTTCGAGAACATGGGCGCGCAGCTGGTCAAAGACGTTGCCTCCCGTGCCAACGATGACGCAGGTGACGGTACTACCACTGCTACCGTTCTGGCTCAGTCGATCGTCAACGAAGGCCTGAAAGCCGTCGCTGCCGGCATGAACCCGATGGACCTCAAGCGCGGCATCGACAAGGCGACCATCGCCATTGTCAAAGAGCTGAAAAACCTGTCCAAGCCATGCGCTGACACCAAGGCCATCGCTCAGGTAGGCACCATCTCCGCCAACTCCGACAGCTCCATCGGCGACATCATTGCCGAAGCCATGGAAAAAGTCGGTAAAGAAGGCGTGATCACCGTTGAAGAAGGCACTGGCCTGGAAAACGAACTGTCGGTTGTAGAAGGCATGCAGTTCGACCGTGGCTACCTGTCCCCGTACTTCGTCAACAAGCCGGAAACCATGGTTGCCGAGCTGGACAGCCCGCTGATCCTGCTGGTCGACAAAAAGATCTCGAACATCCGCGAAATGCTGCCAGTACTGGAAGCCGTTGCCAAAGCCGGCCGTCCACTGCTGATCGTATCGGAAGACGTTGAAGGCGAAGCCCTGGCGACTCTGGTCGTGAACAACATGCGTGGCATCGTCAAGGTTGCAGCCGTCAAGGCTCCAGGCTTCGGCGACCGTCGCAAGGCCATGCTGCAGGACATCGCCGTTCTGACCGGCGGTACCGTTATCTCCGAAGAGATCGGCCTGAGCCTGGAAAGCGCCACCCTGGAAAACCTGGGCAGCGCCAAGCGCGTGACCATCTCCAAGGAAAACACCATCATCGTTGACGGTGCTGGCGTAGAAGCCGACATCCAGGCGCGCATCGCTCAGATCCGTGCTCAGGTTGGCGAAACTTCGTCCGACTACGACCGTGAAAAACTGCAAGAACGTCTGGCCAAGCTGTCCGGCGGCGTTGCAGTGATCAAGGTTGGCGCTGGTTCCGAAGTTGAAATGAAAGAGAAGAAAGCCCGCGTTGAAGACGCCCTGCACGCAACCCGCGCAGCCGTTGAAGAAGGCGTGGTACCTGGCGGTGGCGTTGCGCTGATCCGTGCTCTGGAAGCCATCCTGGACCTGAAAGGCGACAACGCTGATCAGGACGTGGGTATCGCTGTGCTGCGTCGTGCTGTTGAAGCACCGATGCGCCAGATCGCTGCCAACAGCGGTGACGAGCCAAGCGTTGTGGTCAACGAAGTCAAGAACGGCAAAGGTAACTTCGGTTACAACGCTGCGACTGGCGAATACGGCGACATGATCGAAATGGGCATCCTGGACCCAACCAAGGTGACCCGTTCCGCTCTGCAAGCTGCATCGTCGATCGGCGGTCTGATCCTGACCACCGAAGCTGCAATTGCCGACGCACCGAAGAAAGACGGTGGCGCTGGTGGTGGCATGCCAGACATGGGCGGCATGGGTGGCATGGGCGGCATGATGTAAGCCAGCCTTATCCCCTGTAACGCAAAACCCCGCCTGCGATAAGCAGGCGGGGTTTTTTATTGCCCGAATTTCAGCTTTGCACCAAACCCTGTGGGAGCGAGCCTGCTCGCGAAGGCGTCGAATCAGTCAACATGAATGCTGAATAACACACCGCATTCGCGAGCAGGGTCGCTCCCACATTTGGATCTGTGTTTCAGGCGCTGACCGGTTGTGCCTTCACTGCCGCTTCAGCCTTTACCGCCGGTCGATACAGCACCCAGTAATACGACCCCAGACAAATCAGCCAGCAGAAAATCGCAGTCCACACGTTGTGCGAAAAGAAGTGCGCGCCCTGCATCATTCGGCTGATCGAGAAAACCGAACCCAGCGCAAAGGCAAAGATGAACGCCTGTCTGGCCAGACGCGGACGGCGATCACGCAGCACAAAGAACAGCGCAAACAAAGTGAACCCCGTCGCCGCATGGCCACCGGGCCAGCAGCGGCCGGGCTTGTCGGTAGGTGGGCGGTGGTCGAGCAGTTTGCTATAGGTTTCATGGCCGCCGAATTGTTCCAGGCTCCATGGGCATTGCACGGCTGTCACCGCTTTGACCGGTGTCACGAATGAAGTGGCCAGACCGAGCGAGAGCACCAGGCACCCTAACTCGCGTTTGAACGGTTTCAGCCGATCGATGAAAAACGAACCTATGAAGCCGAGAATGGCGAACACTGAAAAAGCGATCACCACTTGCTTGGCGCGGTCATGCAGGATGTCTTCAAGGAAGAAACTGTGGCGGCCGATGAAGTCGCCCGCGACCGGGTCGTAAAACAGCCGGGCCAGATCCATGTCCAGATCGGTCAGTTCCAGCAGCACCAGAATCAACGCCGCGAAGGCGGGAACGCCAAGGCACAGCCAGAAATTCAGCGGCCTTGAAACAGGTCGGGCAAAGGTCGACACCATGGCAATTCCTTGGTCGGTAAGTGGGTTCGATGAGCGCAATTGCGCGGAGTCTGCGCGTGATGGCGTTGCTGATTTGTTAACCGAAAGTGAAAAAAACGTTGGCTGGCGCAATCTGTCTCTTTATCGATAAACAACCCGACACACGCCTAGCCCTGAGCCACACTTGGCCGTAAGCTGCGCGGGCCACGACGGCCGTTACCGTGTACGGAAGAGGTGCCCATGCGAATTCTATTGGTCGAAGACAACCGCGATATCCTGGCCAATCTGGCCGATTACCTTGGGCTCAAAGGCTATACCGTCGATTGCGCCCAGGACGGACTGTCGGGCCTGCATCTGGCGGCCACCGAGCATTACGACCTGATCGTGCTCGACATCATGCTGCCCGGGATTGACGGCTACACCCTGTGCAAACGCCTGCGCGAGGATGCCCGCCGCGACACCCCGGTGATCATGCTCACAGCCCGCGATCAACTGGACGACCGCTTGCAGGGCTTCAAGTCCGGGGCGGACGATTACCTGATCAAGCCATTCGCTTTGTCCGAACTGGCTGCGCGGGTGGAAGCGGTAATGCGTCGTACCCAGGGCGGCGGACGCCGTACGTTGCAAGTCGCTGATCTGAGCTACGACCTCGACACCCTGGAAGTGACTCGTGAAGGCAAGTTCCTGAAACTCAACCCCGTCGGCCTTAAGCTGCTCGCGGTGTTGATGCAGAAGAGTCCGCACGTGCTGCGCCGGGAAATTCTTGAAGAAGCGTTGTGGGGCGATGACTGTCCGGACAGCGACAGCCTGCGCAGCCACGTCCACCAACTGCGTCAGGTGATCGACAAACCGTTCGCCAAGCCACTGCTGCATACCGTGCACGGCGTGGGTTACCGCTTGGCCGAGGGCCGTGATGGAGTTTAAGCAAAGCCTTTCCCAGCGGATCATCATTGCTTTCGCGCTGATGAGCGCACTGGTGGCCGGTGCATTCGCCATGGGTATCGTCGCGACGGTGCATCTGGTAGAGGAAAAACTGATTTCAGCGGGGCTGGGCGGCGATTTGCAGCGTCTGTTGCTGATGGACAATGTCTCGGACTGGAGCCATCGCCCAGAGCCGGACCAGTTGTTCTATTTCAGCGGCGGCCCGGGCGATTTCGACTTGCCCAAGGATCTGCGGCATCTCGATGCGGGGTTCCACGAGGTGTTCCGCGAGCAGCTGTCGTATCACGCGATGGTCGAAATCGTCGATGGTCGGCGTTATGTGCTGCTGCAGGACCAAAGCGATTTCGAAGAACGCGAGCGCGTGTTGTTTGCCGTGGTGCTGGTGGGCTTTGTGCTCAGTCTGGCGTTGGCGGTATTCCTCGGCTGGGTGCTCGCGCGCAAAGTCATGGCGCCGGTGGTGCGGCTGGCACGTCAGGTTCGCCATCGCGATCAATTGCTGGGTTTGGCGCCACCGCTGGCGCCGGACTACGCCGCTGACGAAGTCGGAGAACTGGCCGTGGCGTTCGACGCCACGCTGGGGCGTTTGCGTCAGGCTTTGACCCGCGAACGGCTGTTCACCAGCGATGTCAGTCACGAATTGCGCACACCGCTGATGGTGTTGGCCAGCTCTTGCGAGTTGCTGCTGGAAAACCCGGCGATCGATCAACGCGGTCGCTCACAGGTCGAGCGTATTGCCCGGGCCAGTGAGGAGATGCGTGAACTGGTGCAAACCTTCCTGATGCTCGCCCGTGCCCAGCGCGAAGACGCGGGAGCGGCGCCGCAACAGAATCTTGCCCAAGTGGCTGACAGCCTGCTGTGTGTCTGGCGTGAACCGATCGAAAGCAAAGGTTTGAATTTGCAGTTCGAAGCCGGCAACCCCACCGCGACCTGCTACAACGCGACGTTGCTGACGGCGGTGATGGGTAACCTGTTGCGCAACGCTTGCCATTACACCGAGCAGGGTTTCATTCGTCTGACGCTCCGCGCCAACGGGTTTGTGGTCGAGGACTCTGGCGTAGGCATTCCCGAGGAGAAACGCGAGGCGATGTTCGAGCCGTTTGTCCGTGGCAGTGAAAAGCGCGGCGAAGGCCTGGGGCTTGGCTTGTCGCTGGTGCAGCGTATCTGCGAAAACCAGGGCTGGATTGTCAGTTTGAGTACGATGGAGCCCAATGGCTGCCGCTTCGAAGTTGATCTCGGCAAAATCTGACGCAAATAGTGGCTCCATGCTACTCCCGCCAACCTGTCCAAATCCTGTATAACGCTGTAATAATTTGCCGGTTTACCTGACAAAATTTTCACAACTGGATGACCTGACGCTGACATGCCGCTCCTTAAGGTGGTGTCATCAGTCATTCAGGAGTGCAGGTGATGACCGGCCCCATCAAACTCGATTTTTCCGAAAAGTACGACGATCAACATGCGCAGAAATATTTGCGCAAGCATAAGGCAAGCCTGGGGCGTCGCCTGTCTCATTTGCGTGACGAACAGCTGGCCCGCAAGGCGCTGGCGCTGGCCGGCGAACCGGGCCTGGTGCTGGATTTGCCGTGCGGCGCCGGACGCTTCTGGCCGTTACTGGCGGAAAAACCCAACCGGGTGATCATCGGTGCGGACAATTCCGAATCGATGATCAAGACGGCGATGGAAGGACAACCGGCAGAAGTGGTGAAACGGGTACAACCTTTGCACACCTCTGCGTTCGACATTGCCTTGCCGGATAACGCCGTCGACAGCATTTTCTGCATGCGGTTGCTCCATCACATCGGTGAGGCCGAACACCGCCGGGCGATTCTTCGCGAATTCGAACGCGTAACCCGTGACAGCGTCATCGTTTCATTGTGGGTCGACGGCAATTTCAAAGCCTGGAAACGCAAACGTGCGGAGAAGGATCGTCCCAACCGCGATTATCAGAATCGCTTTTTGTTACCGGCGGCAACAGTCGAAAAAGAATTTGAAGAAGCGGGTTTCCGCATTCAGGAACAACTGGACTTTATTCCGCTCTATGCGATGTGGCGGGTTTACGTATTACGCAAGAGGTAACAGGATGGCAGTGCAATTTGCAGCAGAAACGGAAGTCGCTTCCCAGGATAGCTTCGACTACTACTGGAGTCAGCGCGGCGAGTGGGTCGAAGAGCCCAACGTTCGTCGTGGCGGTGAAAGTGGTGTGCAACGCGTGACGGGGCAGGACGGCCAACTGTTGTATGCCAAGCGCCAGACTGGACACATCTATCGCAGTTGGTTGCATCCGTTCGGACGTCCGACGGTTTTGCGCGAACTCGATGCCCTGACCGGCGTCAGCAAACTCGGTGTGCGCGTGCCGCAAATCGTCTTCTGCGGTGCTCAGCCTGATCCGCAGCACAAGTGGCGCGCGCTGTTGGTGACCAAGTCCCTGGACGGTTTTCAGGAACTGGAACATTGGCTGGCGGCGGCTGGCGGTCGTGATCATTGTGGCGATGCGATCTATGAGCGCGTGCTCAAGGATCTCGCCGAAAACCTGGCGCGCATGCACAAGGGCCGCTGGCAGCACAGCTGCATCTACATCAAACACGTATTTGTGCGAGTGACCGGTGAAGGCGATTCGGCCAAGGTCGAAGTCGCACTGATCGATCTGGAAAAATGTCGCCAGCGCCTGACCGCCTATCGCGCCGCCTCCCATGACATGAAGCAATTGCGCCGCCACTCGTCGTTCCGCGACGCGGACTGGAAGAAACTCGTCTACTTTTACGAGACGGCGTTTGGCAGCGCTATCAAAGGTTTATAGCGATGAAACTCGAAATTGCACGAGGTTTGTTTTTGGTTGGAGCCTTGGCAGTTGCTTCACTGGCGGTGGCTGCCTGGGAGCAGCCCCGCATGCAGGTGGTTGGCGCGTCGGTAGACGATGCTCACTGCGCGGTACCACGGGTGGCGAAAGCCTCCGTGGCGACCAAACCCGATCATGATTTGCTGCTGTTCATGTTCGGCCTTTCTCAAGGGATGAGGCCACAGAGTTGAACCGATTGAAGCCCACATAAAAGGCCTCGCATCTGCGAGGCCTTTTTTTATGGATACAAATCCCCCCTACAGGGGCATGGTCCGTCAGGGTTTGGGATCGGGTTTGGCCAGCAGGGTGTAGATGCACGGCAACACAAACAGCGTAAACAATGTCCCGATCGACATCCCCGTCGCAATCACCGTACCAATATCAAACCGGCTGACTGCCCCCGCCCCCGTCGCCAGAATCAGCGGCACCATGCCGAAGACCATCGCCGCCGTGGTCATCAACACCGGTCGCAGGCGAATCGCCGCCGCTTCTTCCACCGCTTCGCGCGCAGTCAGGCCCTTGTCCTTGCGTAACTGGTTGGCGAATTCGACGATCAGGATCCCGTGTTTGCTGATCAGCCCGATCAGTGTCACCAGCCCGACCTGGGTATAGATATTCATGCTCGACCAGCCAAGGAACAGCGGAATCAGCGCGCCGCAGATCGACAGCGGTACCGTCACCAGAATCACCAGTGGATCGCGGAAGCTTTCGAACTGCGCCGCCAACACCAGGAAAATGATCGCCAGGGCCAACCCGAACGTCACCCACAACGCACTGCCTTCCTGCACGAACTGGCGCGACGCGCCGCCGTAGTCGAAGGCAAACCCGGCGGGTGCCTCTTCCCGGGCGATCTGCAACACGGTTTCAATCGCTTCGCCCATGCTCACCAAAGGGAATCCGGAGATTTTCGCCGCATTGAGCTGCTGGAACTGGTTGAGCTGACGCGGTCGCGCGCGATCACTGACTTTGATCAGGGTCGACAGGGGCAGCAGCTCGCCCTGGGTGTTTTTCACGTAGTAATTGTTCAGCCAGTCCGGGTTGTCGCGGTACGGCCGTTCGACCTGAGCGATGACCTTGTAGCTGCGACCTTCAATGGTGAAACGGTTGATTTCCGCCTCGCCAAGCAGCGTCGCCAGGGTGCCGCCCAGGTCCTGCATCGACACGCCCATCTGCGCAGCCTTGGCGCGGTCGATATCGACCACCACCTCCGGCTTGTCGAAGGCCAGATCGAGGTCGACGAACGCGAATTTGCCCGACTCCATGGCGCGTTTCTTGATCCGCTCGGCCACTTGCAGCAGAAGTTCGTAGTCGTTGGCGGTGTTGATCACGAATTCGAACGGCAAGCCTTCACCGGTGCCGGGCAGGGAGGGCAGGTTGAAGCCGAAGACCTGCAAACCGGGGATGCCTTCCAGTCTGCCTTGCACCTCGGGGAGGATTTCCATCTGGGTGCGACTGCGCTCGTTCCACGGCTTGAGCAGGAAACCGCCGATCCCGGCCTGCACGCCGTTGTAGCCATTGATCTGGAACGAGGAGTAGTACTCCGGGAATTCCTTGAAGATCTTGATGAACTCGTCGGTGTAGGTGTTCAGGTAATCCAGGTTGGTCGGCTGCGGGGCGCTGGCCATCATGAAAATGATGCCCTGGTCTTCGTCCGGCGCCAGTTCCGATTTGGTGAACTTGAGGAACACCGGGATCAGGCACAGCACGATCATCGCGAACACCAGCACCACCGGCCGGGTGTTCAGCGTGCCGTGGAGCATGCTCTGGTAGCGGCGCTTGAGGCCGTCGAAGATGCGATCGAGGCGATGCGCCAGGCCACTGGGATTTTCTTCGTGGCGCAGCAAGAACGCACACATCATCGGCGACAGGGTCAGGGCGACCACCCCGGAAATCACCACGGCCCCGGCCAGGGTCAGGGCGAACTCCTTGAACAGCGCCCCGGTCAGCCCGGTGAGGAAGCCGATCGGTGCGTAAACGGCCGCCAGAGTAATGGTCATCGACACCACCGGCATGGCGATTTCCCTGGCGCCCTCAAGCGCTGCGTCGTAAGGCGTCTTGCCTTCCTCGATGTGTCGGTGAATGTTTTCCACCACGACGATCGCATCGTCGACCACCAGACCGATGGCGAGCACCATCGCCAGCAGGGTCAGCAGGTTGATCGAGTAGCCCATCATTTGCATGAAGAACATCACGCCGATCATCGACAGTGGAATGGTCACCACCGGGATCACCACTGAACGCAGCGCGCCGAGGAACAGGAACACCACCACGATCACGATCAATACCGCTTCGAACAGGGTTTTCACCACTTCGTCGATGGAGGCCTGAATGAACAGGGTGGCGTCGTAGGCAATCTCGCTCTTGAGGTTGGGCGGAAGCTGGGCTTCCAGCTCCGGCATGATCTTGCGCACTTCCTTGATGACATCCAGCGGGTTGGCCCCCGGCGACGACTTGATGCCGATGTACACCGACGGCGTGCCACCGAACGAGCTGACCGAGTCGTAGTTTTCCGCGCCCATCTCGACCCGCGCCACATCACTGAGCAGCACACGGCTGTCGCCACTGACCTTGAGCGGAATCGCCGCGAACGCTTCAGCGGATTTCAATTCAGTGTTGGCGTTGATGCTGGTGACCACGTACTCGCCTTTCACTTCGCCCGCAGCGGAAAGGAAGTTGTATTGGCGCACCGCATTGGTCACGTCGCTGGCGCTGAGGCCGAAACCGGCGAGCTTCACCGGGTCGAGCCACAGGCGCATGGCAAACACCTGATTGCCGAGGATCTCCGCTTCGGCCATGCCCGGCAGGGTCGCCAGTTTCGGCTGGATAACCCGTGACAGGTAATCGGTAATCTGCGGGTTGCTCAGATCCTTGCTGAAGAAGCTGATGTACATCAGCGCCGAGGCGTCGGCAGACTCTTTGCTCAGCACCGGATCTTCAGCGTCCTGCGGCAGCTTGTTCTTCACCTCGTTGGCCTTGGCGAGCAGCTCGGTGAACAAGCGGTCGGTGTTGGAGCCGATGCGCGCGTAGATCGAAATCGTCGAGAAGTTCTGCCGACTCACAGACGTCATGTAGTCGATGCCCTCGGCGCTGGCCAGGCTCTGTTGCATCGGCTGGGTGATATAGCCCTGAATGGTTTCGGCGTTGGCGCCGGGATACGCGGTGGTTACCGTGATCAGCGCGTTTTCCATTTGCGGGTATTGGCGCAGCGGCAGCTTGCTCCAGGCCTGGAAGCCCAGCAGCACAATCAGCAGGCTGACCACGGTGGCGAGCACCGGGCGGCGGATGAACGGATCAGTAAAAGCCATGAGGATTCCTTGATCAGTCGGCGCGGCGCGGACTGTTCTGCTCGCCGAGGGTCTTGTCGTCGCTGATGGCAATGTGAGCGCCGTTGTCCAGTTTGATCTGGCCGGCCGTCACCACTTGTTCGCCGCTCTGCACGCCCTTGTTGATCATCACCAGTCCATCGCGGCGCTCGCCGGTTTCGATGAAACGACGCTCGGCGATCAGCACCGGTTGGCCCTTTTCGTCTTTTTCGAGGCTGCCGTCCTCGGCTTTTTTCTGCCCGACCACGTAGATCGAATTGCCGTAGAGGGTGTAGGTGATCGCGCTCTCCGGCACCACGATATGTTTCTGCGGATCGGGCAGCAGCACTTCGAGACTGGCGAACATACCCGGCAACAGTTTGCCGTCCGGGTTGGCCAGGGTGGCGCGCACCAGCACGTTACGCGTGGTGCTTTCGACGAGCGGGTTGATCGCGCTGATCTTCCCTGAAAAAACTTGCCCGGGGTAAGCGGCGGCCGAGATATTCACCGGTTGGCCGAGGGCCAGTTTCGGCACCGATTGCTCGGGCACATAGAAGTCGGCGTAGAGGCTGCTCAGATCCTGCAGAGTGGCAATTTTGGTGCCGCTGGCGAGGTAGTCGCCGATGTCGACCTGACGGATGCCGATGGTGCCGCTGAACGGTGCGAGAATACGTTTTTTCGCCAGCGCAGCGTTGAGCTGATTGACCGTGGCCCGCTCCTTTTGCAGCACCGCCGAGAGTCGGTCGTATTCACCTTTGGAAATGGCACGACTGTCGATCAGTTGGCTGCCACGACCGAAGTCCAGTTGCGCCAGGCCCAGGTCGGCTTTGGCGGTCTCCAGCAGAGCGGCTTCAACGGCGCTGTCGAGTTGCAGCAGCGGTTGCCCGGCCTTGACCTTCTGCCCTGATTCGAATTTGAGCTCGGTGACGGTGCCGGAGGATTCCAGGCTCAGGTCGACACCTTGCAGCGCCTTGAGCGTGCCGACGGTGGGCAGGCGCATCTGCCACGGCTGCTCGCTGGCATTGGCCACGGCGACACTGATCGGCGGTTTCGGCTTGGAGAAGCCTTGAACCATGGTGTAAATCGAAAAGGCTTTGTACCCGCCCAGCACCAGGACGATCAGCAAAACAACACCCAACATGATCAGCATGCGGCGACGCAGCATATTTCCAGTTCCTTGGATAAATCAGGTGAGACAGGCGGGAACATTACTCCGAGTTCAGGGGGGATTCCAACTGGCAGTTTTTACAGGTTAGAGAGCATAGGACGGCTGAACACAAAAACCGTGGTGAGGGGATTTATCCCCGACCGGCTGCGCAGCAGGCGTAAACCCGTCGCACGCCGTTCAGTTGATAAACCGCGGTTGCTGGTTTGGGGCGGCTTCGCCACCCATCGGGGATAAATCCCCTCACCACAAAGTTCTGTGAACGCAGGGATATTACTGGTTCACGCCATCAGATGAAGATGGTTGTCCCAGAGCCCCGCCGGCAATTCCAGCGGTTTGGCCAGCAGTTCATCCTGACGGCAATCGTAGTAACGGCAGCGCCCCTGGCCCGAGGTCACGACAAAACCGTCCTGCACCGCACCGACGCCGGCGCAATCAGGCAACGGTGCGTCGAGGCGTACTTCGCCGCTGTCCAGATCCCAGATAAAGAAGCGATTGCCGCGCGGTGCGGTCAACGCCACCAGACGCAAATCGCTGTGCACTGCGACACTGGCGGTGTAGTGACCCATCGATTGCAACTGATGCTCCGGCACCGGGAACGCCGTGAACGGCTGGCCTGGACGTTTGATCGCCAGCAGCTCCGAACGCTCGTGGGACGCGCCCATGAATTGCTGACCGGCGACGATGGTGCCGTCGCTGGCAATCCCCAGGTGGCGCACGCTGTTCATCTGTTGGGCGAGGGTTTCCTTGCTCAGCAGGGTGCCGTCGCGCTGCATCAATACCAGGCTTGGCTCCATGGCGTTGAGGTTCATGTCGACGCGACTTTCCGCCTCGGTACGAATCCCGCCGTTGGCCACCACCAGCGTCTCGCCATCGGGCATCCATGACACCTGATGCGGACCGAGACCGTGGGTGGAAATTTCACCGCTGTGCACCAGCCGCTCGCCTTCGAACTTGTACACCCCGAGCAGGCCACGACCGGGATCAGTGGTGTCGTTTTCGGTGGCATACAGGTATTCGCCGTCCTTGTGCACCACGGCGTGGCCGTAGAAATGCCGGTTCGGCTGCGACGTCACGGTTTGCAGCAACGTGCCGTCGCGCAGGTCGATCAGATAGCTTTCGGTGCCCGGGCGGCGGGCGACGAACAGCGCAATCGACAGCGTCGGGTGGTTGATGATGTCGTGGCAACGCTGGCCGACTTGCGTGGCGAACACCCGCGTGCCATCCAGTCGGTAACCGACGGCGTAGTGTTTGCCGTCGGTATCGTCGCGCGCCGAGAGCAACAACGGGCTCTGATCCTTGCGCTTGAACAGCGTCCAGCCGCCCAGTGTCACTGCTCCCAGCAGCAAACTACCTAAAGTCAGAGCCTGGCGTCGCAGCATGGCACTTGCCCTCATCAGTCACCGTCGTTGGCGTTGAAGCCCAGTTGGATGCCCAGCGCCTTGGCCAGTTCGCCTTCGTGCAGGCGATGGACGACGTTCAGGCTGTCGTAGATGTCGTTCAGTTGCTGGCGACCCGCGTCGTCTTCGAGCATTTCGCCGAGCGAACGCTGGGTGCTATCGAACAGTTTCAGCGACGCGGCATAAGCAGCGTCGATCTTGTCCGCCAGCGGTTTTTGCTCAGCCGGCAGCAGGCCGCGCAGGCCTTTGTTGTCGACGCCTTCCCAAACGGTTTTGGCGGCGGCAAGGCTCGCTTCCAGTGCGGTCAGGGACGATTGGCTGCGCCATGCATCGGCCTGGAACGGCTGTGGCACGCCTTTGCTCTGGCGGCCCATTGGCGTGCCGAGTTTTTTCTTCAGGGTGTCGAGTGCAGTGACCTGCACACGCAGCAGATCGGCGATCGCTTCGTGGGAGTCGGCGTAACGCTGGTTGGGGAACTTGCTCATCTGCGCGAGCATGCCGTCGGTGTTGTTCCAGCTTTGCAGAATCTCTTCGGCCAGTTGCTTCTGGCGTTCGCCGATGGCGATCAGCAGTGGGCAGTACTTGGCTTTCTGTGCATCGTTGGCGACGTCAGGCTTGGCATCGAACAGGATGTACTCGTAAGCCGACAGGCCCTGAACCACCACGCTCGATTTGGCCAGTGCGGCAGCATCGATTTGCGGCTGGGCAACGACCAGTTGCTCGACCTGACGGCCGACGAGGTTTTTCTTGTCCGGCCAGAACTGCACCTGCCACGAACGGTTGCCCTCGGCCAGTGGACCGATCAGCAGCGGTTGCAACTCGGCCCAGGCTTTCTGCGCATGCAGGAAGTCGGCGCGGGCGGTTTCCAGGGTTTCTTTGCCCTGGCAGTAGGCGAGGGCGCTGACGGCCAGTTGCTTGTCGGCTTCAACCCAACGGGTGTAGGTCGGCAGAATCACCGATTTGGCGATAGCGGCCGAAGTGACGGCTTGCGGATCCTGCGGCGAGCAAGCGCCGAGGGCGAGCGCGGCAAGGCTGGTGAACAACAACTTGGGACGGAACATGTCGGGCTCCCGATTCTTTTACGTGTTTAAAGTGAATTCAGAAACGCCAGCAGCGCGGCACGCTGCCCGGCATTGAAAGATAAAACCTGTTGCTGGGCCGCTTTCGCTTCGCCGCCGTGCCAGAGCACCGCTTCGAGCAGATTGCGCGCGCGACCGTCATGCAAAAACTGGGTGTGGCCACTGACCGCTTGCGTCAGGCCGATCCCCCACAACGGCGGCGTGCGCCAGTCGCGGCCGGAGGCCTGGAATTCCGTGCGGTTGTCGGCCAGACCGTCGCCCATGTCATGCAGCAGCAGATCGCTGTACGGGCGAATCACTTGATTGGCCAGTTCAGGTTCGGCCGCGTTGGCGGCAGTGGTGTATTTCGGCGTGTGGCACGACTGGCAGCCGGCCTGGAAAAACAGATTCTTGCCGGCCAGCACTTGTTCGTCATTGACGCCACGTCGGGCGGGGACGGCGAGGTTGCGACTGTAGAACAGCACCAGACGCAGAATGTTGTCGCTGACTTCCGGCTCGCCGTCCGGGCCATTGCCATTCGGTGCCTGCTTGCAAGCGGTTTGCGCGTCGGTGCAGTCATCGAAGGGTCTCAGGCTGGTCGTGAGGCCCATATCACCTGAAAACGCGTGAACATTCTGTTGATTGAGGTTCGGCTGCCCGGCTTTCCAGCCAAATCGGCCGATCACGGTTTTCTGCAACGCGTCGTCCCAAACCCGGTTTGGCCGACCGTTGATGCCGTTTTTCTCTTTGGCCTGCGCGGCGGCATTGGCGAGGATTGCGTCTTCGGGGATCGCTTCGAGCAGGCCGAGGCCGATCATCGGCGGCGCGACCCGCGCGGAGAAACGCGTATCCGGGTGCATCGGCCCGTAGCCGAGCTGGCTGATCTGCAAGACCGGTTTGCGCAGTTCGACTTCGGTGCCGTCCTTGAAGCGCACGGGTACTGGCGTGTAGTCGACTCGCACTTTGCCTTCCGGAGTGACGCCGGGCACCGCCATGTCCTGGAACTGGCCACCGTAGACCGGCTCCGGCACCACACCGACCTGCTCGATCAGCTTGGCAAACTCCGGCGAATCGGGAATCGACAGGCGTACCAGCATCGATACCGCGTTGGTCGCGCCGGTTTCTGGCGGATGACCGCGACCGTCCTTGATGTGGCAGTTCTGGCAGGCGTTGGTGTTGAACAGCGGGCCGAGGCCGTCGCGCGCGGTGGTGGTCGACGGGGCGATCACCCAAGGGCTGCGGAAGAAACTGTTGCCAACGCTGAAATCCACCCGGCGCGACGGCGGCAGGTTGGCCGAAGGCAGGGAAAACGCGTTCTGATCGGTCTTGCGCACGGTCGCCGCGCCCCCCGAACGTGCTTCACCGGGCTCGGCCTGGGTAAAACGCGGGGCGTCATCGCAAGCACTCAGGCCCAGGGCCAGAAACAGTGCGGACAAGCGAAGAGGCAGCGAGGGCATCAGACATCCTGCTAGAGGTGCGAAAACAAAGGCGCAAAGTCTAACAGGGCGAGGGAGTTTGAATAAGAGGAATTATCGTTTGCTTGATGTGGGGCAGATCCCTGGGCCAATGCAAAACCCTGTAGGAGCTGCCGCAGGCTGCGATCTGTTGATTTTGCTTTAAAACAACAAGATCAAAAGATCGCAGCCTGCGGCAGCTCCTACATGTGGGGGCGCTTTTGCAGGCATGAAAAAGGCGACCCGAAGGTCGCCTTTTTTAACGCGGACGCTGTGATCAGAACTCGTGATCAGCGTTGTCCGGGTTCAGGTCGCTGATGCCCAGCTTGCCGGCTGCGGCTTCGATCGAACCGGTCTGCTTGACCAGCGATGCGATAGCGTCGCGAACGACCTGGTTGCCAGCGGTGTTGCCGGCCGCGATCAGTTGGTCGTAGTGCTCACCTTTCTTGGCGTGATCAACCATGACCTGGATCTTGGCTTCGGTAGCGGCCAGATCGGCTTTCAGCGCGGTGTCGGCAGCCGGGTCGGCCTTGGCCACCAGCGACGACAGGCTGGCGCCGGTCATTTTGGTGCCATCAACACGGGTGTACTCGCCCAGATAAACGTTACGAATGCCTTTGGCATCGTAGAAGTGCGAGTAGTGGGTGTTGTCGCTGAAGCAATCCTGTTCGTCTTCCGGGGAGTTGGCTTCCAGGGAAACCTTCATGCGCTCGCCCGCCAGTTCGCCCAGGGACAGACTGCCCATGCCGAAGAGCATTTTGCGCAGACCGGTTTCGCCCGGCTCGGCTTCCAGGGTGGCGCGGTAGTTGTCAGCCACGTTCGGCTTCCAGTTGCCGACCATTTCTTCCAGGTCGCTGACCAGCAGTTGGGTCACGGACTTCAGGTAGGCACGACGACGATCATTGTGACCGCCAGTGGCGCCGGCGCCTTCCAGGTAGTCCGAAGCCGGACGGTTGCCAGCGCCAGGGCCGGTGCCGTTCAGGTCCTGGCCCCAGAGCAGGAATTCGATGGCGTGATAGCCGGTAGCGACGTTGGCTTCGGAACCGCCCAGCTCGTTCAAGCTGGCGAGTTTTTCCGGGGTGATGTCTTTGACATCGACCTTGTCTTCGCCGACCTGTACTTCGGTGTTGGCGATGATATTGGCAGTGGCGCCCGGGTTACCCAGTGCGTGCTCGTAGGATTTGTCGACGTAGTCGATCAGACCCTCGTCCAGTGGCCAGGCGTTAACCTGACCTTCCCAGTCGTCGATGATGGTGTTGCCGAAGCGGAACACTTCGCTCTGCAGGTAAGGCACGCGAGCGGCGACCCAGGCAGCCTTGGCGGCTTTCAGGGTGTCGGCGTTCGGCTTGGCGAGGAAAGCGTCGATGGCGGTTTGCAGGGTTTTCGCGGTGGATTCGGCATCGCTGTAAACGGCGAAGACCATGTCGGCGTAGTGCGCGACCACTGCCTTGGCAGCGGCTTCGTCGACTTTACCGGCAGCGGCAGGCGCGGCGGCTGGAGCGGCGGCGGTGGCGGCTGGAGTCGGCGTGGCCGGGGCGGCAGCCTTGTCTTTGCCTTCGCCGCAACCGGCGAGGGAAATAGCGATGGCCAGCAGACTGGCGGTAGCCAGAGGCATACGAATCATGGCGAACATCCTGCTTCGGTAGTTGAGTGGACTCGCGCTGGGGGCGCAAAACTGCGACATAATGCAAATCTTTCGCATTATGTGTAAAGGGTAGTGCTTGGAAATATTTCTTATTCGCGCCTCAAGATCAAAAGAACGCAGCCTGCGGCCGCTCCCACAGGAGAACGCATTTCAAATGTAGGAGCTGTCGAGTGAAACGAGGCTGCGATCTTTTGATCTTCTAGAGGATTGCCGCGTTACTGCGCTGTGCCTGCTTGAGGTAGGCACTGAGCTCCCGCGCCGGCAGCGGCTTGCTGTAGTGGTAACCCTGACCTTCGTGGCAGCCTTCGGAGATGATGTAGCTTTCCTGTTCAGCGGTTTCCACGCCCTCGGCAATGACCTGCATGCCGAGACTCTTGCCCAGTTGAATGATCGCGCGAACGATGGTCGCGTCATCGTCGTCATCCAGCAGATCCTGGACGAAGCTCTTGTCGATCTTGATCTTGTCCAGCGGCAGACTTTTCAGATAGCTCAGTGACGAATACCCGGTGCCAAAGTCGTCGATGGCGATCAACGCGCCGGAGCGACGCAGGCTCAGCAGGTGCTGGGCGGCGGTGCTGATGTCTTCCATCAGGCCGGTTTCGGTGACTTCCAGTTCCAGGCTGCGCGGTGGCAGGCGGTACATCTGCAACAGGTTGTTGACCACCCGCGGCAACTCGGCGTGGTGCAGTTGCACGGTGGACAGGTTGACCGCCATGCGCAGATCGGCGAAGCCCTGATCGTGCCATTCGCGCAACTGCTTGCAGGCCTGATCGAGCACCCACTCGCCGATGGCGATGATCGTGCCGTTCTGCTCGGCCAGCGGAATGAACAAGTCCGGCGGCACCAGACCGTGTTCCGGATGCTGCCAGCGAATCAGCGCCTCGACCCCGACCACGCGGTGATCGCGGTAGCTGATCTGCGGTTGATAGACGAGGTAGAACTGATTGCGCACCAAGGCATCGCGCAGGTCTTTTTCCAGTTCGCGACGGCGGCGCATCTCGCTGTCGACGCTGGCGATGTAGAACTGATAACGGTTGCGCGAGCGAGTCTTGGCCAGCGTCATGGTCTGTTCGGCTTTCTGCAACAGCTTCTCGGTGCTGTCGCCATCTTCGGGGAACAGGGTGATGCCGATGGTCGCGCGCAGGCGGATCTCCTGATGATCGAGGGCAAACGCCGCTTCCAGGTCATCGAGAATGCTTTGCGCCAGTTCGGCAGCTTCGTAAGGCTGTTCGATATCGGCCTGCACCAGGGCGAACTGGTCGCCGCCCAAACGGGCGAGGGCGCCTAGTCGGCCGCTGTGGGCGCGCAGGCGATCAGCCAGGGCCAGCAATAATTGGTCGCCGGTCTGGTAGCTGAACTGCTCGTTGATGCCTTTGAAATCATCCAGCCCTACACACAACACTGCGACCCGACGCTGCAGCTTGCCGGCGTCGACCAGAATTTTGTCCAGTTGCTGCTGCAATTGCTGACGGTTTGGCAGGCCGGTGAGGAAGTCGTACTGGGCCATGCGCAGCAGGCTGTTTTCCGCTTCGTGGCGCAGATGGGTATTGCGTTCGATGGATTCGAGCAATTGGTTGGCGGTGTTGATCCAAAGGCCGAGTTCGTTCTTTTCGTGGCCCTTGAGCTGCGGAATCTTGTGTTCGCTGGGGCGATCCGGATTGATTTCGGTCAAATGCTCGATGATCCGCGACAGCGGTTTGGTCAACAGCCAGTGATAAACCAGATACAGCACCAGGCCCATGGCCAAGGCCCGCAGCACGCCGGAAATGAAGATGATCACCGAGCTGACGATAAAACCCTCGCCATAAGTGGCGGTGTCGAGGGTGATGCTCAAGTCGCCGTAGTACTCGCTGTAAGGTCCACGTCCCACCAGCTGGGTGGTGAAGGTGCGTTCTTGTCCAAGAATCAGGTCGGTCAGCCAGCGGCTGTTGGAATGCTGCAACTCACGGGACTTCTGCGCCAGCATCGCTTCGTTGGGGTGGCCGATGGAGGCTTGGCGTACTGCATCGTCCTGAAACAGGCCTTCGATCACCTGCATGCCCATCTCCCGATCCAGGCTATAGACGGCCTGAGTGGAGGGATCACGGAACATGTCGAGGATGCGCTCGGCGTCGCCCGCCACGGCCTGACGGGTTTTATAAGCGTCGAAAACGATCTGCGCGCAGCTCAAGACCACGCCGACGATCAATGCTGACAGGAGCACGACCCGGAGCAACTTCACCGACAAGCTGTTCTTGAGTTCCAGCTTCAAAGGGTTATTCCTTGTTCCGTGCGGGTAGCGTCAGTTTGCCATGAGTATTGGCAATCCCGTGTTTGCAGTCAAAGGGACAATCAGGCCCCAAGTCATTCGCCTGTGGTCTTGGCGCAAATGCTGCTGTCTGGAGTATTTGTCCTATTTGTACTATGTCGGTAGTTTCGGCCCTCAACTTGAGCGGTGCGCAAGAAATTTTCCTCTGGTTGATGTTAGTCCGCTGTGGCTCGGCGACAAGCGTTCAAAGCCAGCTTTGCTTGTGAGAGAAATGCTCTCCCTGTGGACATAAATCACAGGCATAAAAAACCCGGCAACAGCCGGGTTTTTTGTCTGGCGCGCAGCTTAAGCGGTGAAGGTTTTGCCTTCGAACTGCTCAGCAACGAACTTCCAGTTGACCAGGTTCCAGAACGCTTCGACGTACTTCGGACGAACGTTGCGGTAGTCGATGTAGTAAGCGTGTTCCCAGACATCGCAGGTCAGCAGCGGAGTGTCGCCGCTGGTCAGCGGGTTGCCGGCGCCGATGGTGCTGGCCAGAGCCAGGGAACCGTCAGCCTTTTTCACCAGCCAGCCCCAGCCGGAACCGAAGGTGCCGATCGAGGTTTTGCTGAACTCTTCCTTGAACTTGTCGAACGAACCGAACGCAGCGTTGATGGCTTCAGCCAGCGCGCCGGTTGGTTGACCGCCGGCGTTTGGTGCCAGGCAGTTCCAGTAGAAAGTGTGGTTCCAGACCTGAGCGGCGTTGTTGAAGATGCCGCCCGAGGAAGTCTTGACGATTTCTTCCAGGGTTTTGCCTTCGAACTCGGTGCCTGGCACCAGGTTGTTCAGGTTCACGACATAGGTGTTGTGGTGCTTGTCGTGGTGAAATTCCAGGGTTTCCTTGGAAATGTGCGGCTGCAGGGCATCGTGTGCGTAAGGCAGCGGCGGCAATTCGAAAGCCATGATGATTCTCCTAATCAGGTCTGTTGCGGTGAGCGCAAGGCCGATCACGGGCGGCCAGAAATGCACCGGCGAGTTTTTACTCTTTGCGGCGCAGGGTTCGGATCATAGCACCGGGGTTGCGGCTTAACCACGCAACAACTGTGTGGGATAGAGGTTCCAGAGCTGTTTGGAATAAGTCAGGACGCCAATATCAGCTGTCCGGCCACCGTAAACATCATCACCGCCACCAACAGATCGAGAATCCGCCAGGTACTTGGCCGGGCCAACCATGGTGCGAGCCATGCAGCGCCCAGCGCCAACGTGAAAAACCACAGCAGCGAAGCACTCGCCGCGCCAACGACATACGCCCCCGGCACCGATTGCTGCGCGCCCAGCGAACCGATCAACAGCACGGTATCGAGATAAACGTGCGGGTTGAGCAGCGTCACCGCCAACGCGCTGAGCATCACCGCCCGCAGCGAGCGAACCGTCTGATTCTCGCCCTGATTCAGGCTCTGTTTCGAAAACGCCCGGCGCAGCGCCTGGCTGCCGTACCAGATCAGAAAAACAGCGCCACCCCAGCGCGCCACCGCCAGCAACGTCGGGTTCTGCGCCAGCACGGTTGCGAGGCCGAAAACACCCGCGGCCACCAGCAGTGCATCGCATGCAACGCACAGCGCGGCGACCGGCAAGTGATGCTCACGGCGCAGACTCTGCGCCAATACAAAGGCGTTCTGCGTACCGATGGCCATGATCAGCCCCAACGCCACCAATAAGCCGTTCACATAGCTTTGCCACATAAGATTTACTCCGCGTTGGCCGCGAGATCACGCAGCACTTGCATGGCGCGTTCGGCATCGGCCTGGCCGACGAACAAATGATCGTGGTAGTAACCGGCGATCACGTTGCAGCTGATCCCGGCCTTGCCCAGCGCGGTGGCGAACGCAGCGGTGAGGCCAACGGCTTCCAGCGCCGAATGCACGTTCAATGTGATCCACGCGGCCACGTAGTCGAAACTGAGCCCGGCCTGTTCGGCGTGGGAGCGCTGCACGATCACCGTCAGGCCTTCCTGCTCGCGAAAGCTGCCGACAATCTCCAGGCCCCTTGGCAACTGGCCGCCGGGCAGAGTGCAAAACACGTATTCGCCTGCGTTGAGCTGCGGGCTCATGCTGCGCAGCAGGGTCGTGAGTGAGGTTTCGCCAGCCATGAACGTAGTCCTTGATAAAGAGTGCTTGCTGGCTATTCTCCCGTCAGTAGCTGTATAAGAAAAACCAATACTGCTGATCGCTCATTAGGAAAACTGATGTTCGACTATAAATTACTGTCTGCGCTGGCCGCTGTGGTTGAGCAGGCTGGATTCGAACGCGCCGCGCAGGTGCTGGGCTTGTCGCAATCGGCGATATCGCAGCGGATCAAATTGCTGGAGGCGCGGGTTGGCCAGCCGGTGCTGGTGCGTGGCACGCCGCCGGCGCCAACCGAAATCGGCCGGCGCCTGCTCAACCATGTGCAGCAGGTGCGTCTGCTTGAGCGCGACTTGCAGACGCTCGTGCCGGCGTTGGACGAAGAGGGCTTGCCAGAACGTTTGCGTATCGCAATCAATGCCGACAGCCTGGCGACTTGGTGGGCCGAGGCGGTGGGGGATTTCTGCGCCGACCAGCATTTGTTGCTGGATCTGGTGGTGGAAGACCAGACCGTCGGCCTCAAACGCATGCGCGCCGGTGAAGTGGCTGCGTGCGTCTGCGCCAGCGAGCGACCCGTGGCTGGCGCGCGCAGCGTGTTGCTAGGGGCAATGCGTTATCGCGCGCTCGCCAGCCCGGCGTTTATCGAACGGCATTTCCCCGGTGGCGTGCGCGCCGAACAACTGCCGCGCACCCCGGCGCTGGTGTTTGGCCCGGACGATTTTCTCCAGCATCGCTACCTGGCATCCCTCGGCGTCGATGGCGGTTTCGAGCACCATTTGTGCCCGTCCTCCGAGGGTTTTATCCGCCTGACTGAGGCCGGATTGGGCTGGGGCCTGGTGCCGGAACTGCAAGTGCGTGAGCAATTGCAACGCGGGGTGTTGCGCGAGCTGTTGCCAGATAAACCGATCGACGTGCCGTTGTACTGGCATCATTGGCGCAATGGCGGTCAGTTGCTGGGCTTGCTGACCGAGCAGTTGGTGCGTTCTTCACCCCAATGGTTGGTGCCGTTGAACTGACGGCCAGCGTCAAGACACACGAATCAGGCAAAACGAAAGACATCGGAGCTTTACATGAAAATTCTGGTCACCGGCGCAAGCGGCTTCATTGGCGGGCGCTTTGCGCGTTTCGCTCTGGAGCAGGGCCTGGACGTGCGGGTCAACGGTCGCCGGGCCGAGAGCGTCGAACATCTGGTGCGTCGTGGCGCCGAGTTTGTACCCGGCGATCTGACTGACCCGGATCTGGTGCGTGAACTCTGCGCCGACGTCGAAGCCGTGGTGCATTGTGCGGGCGCTGTCGGGCTGTGGGGGCGTTATCAGGACTTTCATCAAGGCAACGTGCAGGTTACTGAAAATGTCGTCGAGGCTTGCCTGAAGCAGCGGGTTCGGCGGCTGGTGCATCTGTCATCGCCGTCGATCTATTTCGATGGCCGTGACCACTTCGACCTGACCGAAGAACAAGTGCCCAAGCGCTTCAAGCATCACTACGCTGCGACCAAGTATCTGGCCGAGCAAAAGGTCTTCGGCGCACAGGAATTCGGCCTGGAAACCATCGCCCTGCGTCCGCGTTTTGTCACCGGTGCCGGCGACATGAGCATTTTCCCGCGACTGTTGAACATGCAGCGCAAGGGCCGTCTGGCGATCATCGGCAATGGTCTGAACAAGGTCGATTTCACCAGCGTGCACAACCTCAACGAAGCCATGCTCAGCAGCTTGCTGGCCGCCGGCTCCGCGCTGGGCAAGGCGTACAACATCAGTAATGGCGCGCCGGTACCGCTGTGGGATGTGGTCAATTACGTGATGCGCAAAATGGAAGTCCCACAGGTCACCAAGTACCGTTCCTACGGGCTGGCCTACAGCGTCGCGGCGCTCAACGAAGGCGCGTGCAAACTCTGGCCGGGGCGTCCGGAGCCAACGCTGTCGCGCTTGGGCATGCAGGTAATGAACAAAAATTTCACCCTCGACATCAGCCGTGCCCGGCATTATCTGGATTACGATCCGAAAGTCAGCCTGTGGACGGCCCTCGACGAGTTCTGCGGCTGGTGGAAAGCCCAGGACATTCGTTGAAACGATTCGGCCGGGCGGCGATGAACCGCATCGCCGGTTGAGGGTCAATCCCTGCGGCTGTGGGGTTTATACTTCGCGTCAATCTGCCATCACCGCGTTTCACAAAGGTTGCCTCAATGTCCATGCGTAATGATGCCCACGACGATTTCGATGATGTACCGAGCCTGCGTGCCGACACCTTCGACGACGATGACATTCCGACCACTGCCCGCACCGCCGTGCACTCGCGCACACCGCCCGTGGTCAAGGTCAAGGCGGCCAGCACCGGGCCGTTGTGGGCGCTGGTCGGCGCCTTGTTTTTTGCCTTTATCGGTCTGGCCTGGTGGAGCTTTCAGCAGATTTCGCTGATGGAGCAGCAACTGGTGGCGACCCAGGAAAGTTTCGCGCGTATCAGTGAGGAAGCGGCCGGGCGCCTGCAGGATATTTCCGGCAAGGTCGTGGCCAGCCAGAGTAACGTCAGCAGCGACAGCGAAGCCTTGAAGCTGCAGATCAAGCAACTGGAAGGCAAACTGCTGGATCAGAGCAAACAGCAGCAGGGCGTGGCCGGTCAGGCCAGCGATCTGGACAAACGTCTGGCGCAGATGACCGCGCAGACCACTGAACAGCAGAACGCCAATACCCAGTTGCAGGCGCAGGTCAAAGCCCTGAGCGCCGAACTGGCGAGCGTGAAAAGCACACCGGCCGATACCAGCAAGGTCGACGCCCAGCTCAAGGCCTTCGATGCCCAGTTCAAGAGCCTTGGCGCCGACATCGCTGCACTGAAGAAACAGGGCAATCCGAGCGCGGCGATTGATCGTCTGGAACAGGAAATCGTCGTCCTCAAAAGCGAACAGGACAACCGCCCGGCAGCCCCTCAGGGTGGCGGCAACACGGCCGAGTTCGACGCGTTCCGTGGGCAGATGACCCGCAACATCAATACGCTGTCGGCGCAGATCCAGAATTTGCAGCAGCAAATCAACGCCCGACCGTAGTGATTGATCAACTCTGGTGAGGGGATTGTGTAATCCCCTGCATCATTGTGAATATCCATACATGACCCCAAGCCGTCTACGCTCTTGAAACACCAACAAGAACGAGGGATGCGCTATGGGGTTTTTGCATAAAGTGGCCTGGCTCGGCGTGATGTTACTGGCGGGTTTCGGTCAGGCCAGCGCCGCAACCACCGCCAAGGATGACAGCGAGGCTGCCATCGCCTTGCTGGAAAAGGCCTTGGCCTATTACCACGACAACGGCGACAAGGCGTTCGCCGCATTCAGTCGTCAGGGCGAGTTTGTCGACAAGGATCGCTACGTGTTCGTGGTCGACACCAAAGGCGTGATGCTCGCCAGCGGCGGGCCATCGTCAGCGTTGATCGGTCGTGACGTGAGCGATGTGCTCGGCCCGGATCTGCAAAAAACCTTCAAGGACGCCTTGAAAGTGCCGGAGGGCAACGGCATCCAGCAAGCCGAGTACCGCTGGCAGAACTGGGCTGACGGCAAGGTCGAGCGCAAGCATGTGTTCTATCAGCGCGTCGGTCAGCGGATTCTGGCGGTCGGTTATTACTTGCCACGGGCGTCAGCCGAGCAGGCGATGGCGTTGCTGAACAAGGCGGCGACCGATCTGGGCAAAGACGAGAAGGGCACGCTGACCGCAATCAATTCGCTCAAGGGTGGTTATTTGCAGGATGACCTGTATGTGTTCGTGGTCGATCTGGACACCCGGCGCTACGTCGCACACGGCACCAATCTGCGCCTGATCAACACTGACTTCAGCAAGATCAAGGACCCGGAAGGCAAACCGGTGGGCGAGCCGATTCTGGCGCTGATCGCCAAGCAGGATTATGGCGAATACCAATACCGCTGGAAAAACCCGGTGACCGGCAAGGTCGAGGACAAGCATGCCTACCTGAAGAAGGTCGGGCACTTTCTGGTGGCGGTGGGTTACTACAGCCCTTGAATGAAACGCCATTGTAGGAGTGAGCCTGCTCGCGATAGCGTTGCAACAGTCGACATCAATGTTGTCTGACACACCGCTATCGCGAGCAGGCTCACTCCTGCAGGGTTTTGTGTTGTTTCTGCTATTTGGCGCCGTGCTCGCGCCCACGCAGCAAGTTGTTCGGCATCGCGATCGCCGCCGCCAGCCCCAGCAGCGAAACCGCCGCGCTGACCCACAGCAAATGCCGGAAGGTCAGCGAAAGCTCCGCACGCAAGGCGTTCTGCGCGTCACCCGGCGCGGCGTTCAAACCATCGAGCAGCACGTTGCCCGAATGCCCCTCGCTCATCAGCGAACTGCTCGCCAGATGGGCGAAGCTTGAGTCCTGTAAAAACGCCAGCAGCAGCGCCGACATCAACGCCACACCCACCGCGCCGCCCAGCGAGCGGAACAGGTTGGTGGTGCTGGTGGCCACGCCGATGTCGCGCTGTTCCACCGAGTTCTGCGTGCCGACCAGTGACGTCGGGAACTGCATGCCGCCGGCAATCCCGCTGAACAACATGAACAGACCACTCATGACTGTGGCCTCAGGCGGACTGAACGCCATGCCGAGAATCGAGATCGGCATCAGGATCGCGCCGGTCAGAATCTGCGGTTTGTAGCGCCCGGTCACCGAGGTGCGACGCCCGGCAAAGAAGGCGCCGATCGGCAGGCCCATGGCCAATGGCAGCAAGTGCAACGCGGCGCTGTCGGCCCCAGCGCCGGTGACCGTTTGAAAGCGCAGCGGCATCAGCACGATCAGCGAAATCGCTTGGAAACTGGTGAAGAAAATCGTGCACCAGCACAGCAGGGCGTTGCGATTGGCGAACAGGTGCATCGGCAGCAACGGCTCAAGTGCACGCCGCTCATGCCAGACAAACATCGCCAACACCACGACCGCACAAGCGAACAGCCCAAGCACTTCGCTGCTGCGCCACGAATGGCCCTGACCGACCTGAGTGATACCGAGCAGCAAGGCCGTCAGGCCGATGATCATCAGCACTGTGCCGAGGTAATCGATGATCGGCTTGCGTTGTGGAATCGGCAGCCCGCGCAAGTTGCGATTGGCCACCCACCAGGCGCCAAGGCCCAGCGGCAGGTTGATCAGAAACACCCAGCGCCACGACAGGTACTCGGTCATGTAGCCACCGAGCACCGGGCCGGCGACGCTCGCGACCGCGTACATGCTGCTGAAATAACCCTGATAGCGGCCACGTTCGCGCGGCGGCACGATGTCGCCGATGATCGCCTGGCTTACCGAAATCATCCCGCCGGCGCCGATGCCCTGAAGAATTCGCGCCAGCACCAGTTGTTCCATGCTCTGGGCCATGCCGCAAAACAGCGAAGCCAGTGTGAACAGGCCCATGCCGAACAGCATCAGTTTGCGCCGCCCGTACAGATCGCCGAGCTTGCCGTAGATCGGCACCGCGACGGTCATCGCCACCATGTAACCGGAAATCACCCAGGCCAGCAGGCTGACGTCCTTGAATTGTGCAGAGATGGCCGGCATCGACACGGCGACGATGGTTTGGTCCAGCGCGCCAAGGAAGATTGCCATCATCAGCGCGACCAGCACGCTGCGAATGGCCGGTTTGGGCGTTTCAGGCTGGTTGAGATTGGACACGGACAGAACCTGCGGGCAGAGATGAACCCGCTGGCGAGCGGGGGATGCTCGCCAGTGTAAGTCGATAGCAGGCTATTCGATAGCCTCGTACGGAAGCCCGACGTAATTTTCTGCAATGGTTTTTCGGCCCGCTTCCGAGCTGACAAAGTAGTCCAGTTCCGAGGCGCTGATGCGTTGGCTGAAGTCATCGTGATCGTCGAAGCGATGCAGCATTGACGTCATCCACCAGGAAAACCGCTCGGCCTTCCAGAC
The DNA here is from genome assembly GCF_030687715.1 of Pseudomonas sp. FP2196. GTDB lineage: Bacteria > Pseudomonadota > Gammaproteobacteria > Pseudomonadales > Pseudomonadaceae > Aquipseudomonas. The sequence continues at coordinate 4,845,037 of NZ_CP117445.1, read as the reverse complement.
CCGACGCAGGCAGACCTCGGAATATTTCTCCAGCAGATCGATGCGACCGTCGCGGTACACCTTCAACAGAATATTGAACAATGTGCTGACGTCGCTGGCGGCCAGGTTCAAGCCCTTCGCGCCCGTGGGCGGGACGATGTGCGCCGCGTCGCCGACCAGAAACATCCGGCCGTATTGCATCGGTTCGACCACGAAACTGCGCAGTGGCGCGATGCTTTTTTCGATTGACGGGCCAGTGACCAGTTTCTCTGCCAGCTCTGACGGCAGGCGCTTTTTCAGCTCATCCCAGAAGCGCTGATCGCTCCAGTTGTCGACGTTTTCATCTGCAGGCACTTGCAGGTAGTAACGAGTGCGAACCGCTGACCGCATGCTGCACAAGGCAAACCCGCGTTCATGGCGGGCGTAGACCAGTTCGTCTTGCACTGGCGGAGTGTCGGCCAGAATCCCCAGCCAGCCGAACGGATAAACCCGTTCGAAGACCTTCAGGCAATCTGCCGGAATCGACTGGCGGGCGACGCCGTGGAAACCGTCGCAACCGGCGATGTAATCGCAATCGACGCGCCAGGTTTCGCCGTCCTTTTCGAAGGTGACGAAGGCTTCGTCGCTTTTCATGCCGTGGGGTATGACATCACTCGCCTGATAAATCGTCGTTGCCCCGGCCTCCCGACGAGCGGCCATCAGGTCGCGGGTGACTTCGGTCTGGCCGTAGATCATCACGGTCTTGCCGCCGGTCAACGCATGCAGATCAATGTGTACCTGACGCCCGTCCAGCGCCAGATCGAAACCGCCGTGAACCAGACCTTCGGCGTCCATGCGCTGACTCACGCCGGCCTGTCGCAACAGCTCTACCATGCCTTGTTCAAGCACACCGGCACGGATGCGCCCGAGCACATAATCGGGTGCCTGGCGTTCGAGGATGAGGGTGTCGATGCCGGCGTTGTGCAGCAACTGACCGAGGAGCAATCCGGATGGACCGGCGCCAATGATGGCGACTTGGGTTTTCAGCGTTTTCATTGTTTTTATGGCTCGCAAGCTTCACGCGGCCAAGGCCGGTGAATGATTTTTATGGATCGAGTGCTTGCATTTTTCCCTTGCGGGTCTGTCAATTGAAGGTGAAAACTGAGCCGATACCTGTACATTCTGCCAATCGGTGCGATTATCGCCCGTAACCCTAGAGGCCTGGATTGAAGTGATGAACAAGCCTGAGCTGCCTTCGATTCCGGTGTTCAAGCTCTACGGTGAAAGCCTGGACTGGCCGACCCCGGACTTGCTGCACTGTGAAACCATTTCCTCACGCAGTCGCGAACATCAATGGGAAATCAAACCCCACCGCCACGCCGATTTGTGCCAGCTGCTCTTCGTCTTCAAAGGTCAGGCAGAGCTTGAGATCGAAGGTCAGCGCACTCAGCTTCAAACGCCTGCCATTCAAGTACTGCCAGCGCTATCGGTGCATGGCTTCCGTTTTTCCGAGGACATCGAAGGATTCGTCGTCACGCTCGCCACGCCGCTGATCAATCACTTGCAGGCGCAACTGGGCAACGCGGTTCACGCGCTCGCCCAGGCCGATAGCTATCCGGCGGGCAATGACGGTGATTACCTGAATAGTTTGTTTACGGCGTTGCAGGCCGAGTACAACGGCCATCAACCCGCGCGGGAAATGCTCATGCATTCGCTGGTCAGCGTGATCATGGTCTGGGTCAGCCGTCAGGCGATCGTTCGCCATAACGCCAGCCAGCGGCCGCAACGCCAGCGCGAATACCTCGCCGGGTTTATTCAATTGGTGGAGGAAACTTACCGCCAGCATGTGAAGGTCGAAGATCTGGCCCATCGACTGGGCATTTCGGTGTCACACCTCAATGGCACATGCCGTGAGCTGGCGGGGCAACCGGCGTTGCAGATCATGCACGAACGCCAGTTACTGGAAGCCAAGCGTCTGCTGACCTACACCAGCATGACGATTTATGAGATGTCGGAATTGTTGGGATTTTCCGATCCGACCAACTTCACACGCCTGTTTCGGCGCCGGGTGGGGATTTCGCCAAAGGCGTTTCGCGACCGCCTCAAGGCCGAGCAGTGAATCTGTAACCACCACAAATCCCCTGTAGGAGTGAGCCTGCTCGCGATAGCGCCGTCATGATCAATATTGCAGGTGACTGACACACGATATCGCGAACAGGCTCACTCCTGCAGGGTTCGCTTCAGCTACATCAGCGCAACGCGTTCAGCGTAGCGTTGTGCGGAATGCAGCGCTCGTAGTTGCAACTCGCGTATTCGCGGGGCAGTTGTCGCAGTTGCTCGACCCGCCAGGCTGCGGTGCCGTACAACGCCAGCGTGGCAGCGCAGGTGATGAAAATCGCGAAGTATCTTCTTGTTTTGATGTTCATGGTGTTCGACCTCTGAACGAATACCCTTGGGTACTGCTTTCAGCATAGAACAAGATCAAAAGATCGCAGCCTTCGGCAGCTCCTGCAGGACAAGCGCATTCCAAATGTAGGAGCTGCCGAAGGCTGCGATCTTTTGACTTTTACAATCCCACATCCCAAACAGGGTTTTCGGGAAACCGCAGCACAAGAAAATCCAGCATGCTGCGTAGCGCCGCCGGCATGTGCTTGCGCGAGGCGTAGACCGCGTAGATGTTCATCCGCCGTGGTTCGGCGTCGGGCAGCAACCGAATCAATTCACCTGCGTGAATATGTACCCCGGCCTGATAGGTCGGCAGCATCGCCACCCCCGCACCGGCCAACGTCGCTCGCAACAGTGTGCTCGCTTCGTTGGCGCTGATATTGCCCTGAACCGGCACTGATACTGGCTCGCCGTCCTCTTCGAAATGCCACAGGCTTTTGCCGAAGTAGGAGTGAGTGAGGCAGTTGTGTCGACTCAGTTCTTCAACCCGCTGTGGCGCCGGATGCGCTTGCAGATAATCAGGGGCCGCGCAGACCACTGAGCGGCACACGGTCAGGCGCCGGGCGATAAGATTCGGGTCCAGGTCATTGCTGGTGCGGATCGCCAGATCAATGCGCTCGTCCACCAGGTTCACCGTGCGATCGAGCATCTGCATATCGATGCTGACGCCGGGGTAGCGCTTGACGTACGCCGCCATCGCATCGGCCAGTTGCGCCTGGCCGAACGAGGTGCTGACGCTGATCCGCAGCAGTCCGCGCGGCGCGTCGTGGGGTTCGCTGACGGCGGCCTGCATGTCGCTCGACAGTTCAATCATCTGCCGGCAGCGCGGCAGGATTTCACTGCCGGCGGCGGTCAGGCTCAATTTTCGCGTGGTGCGGTGCATCAGGCGTGCGCCGACCCAGTCTTCCAGCTCTGCCAGATAACGCGATACCACCGGGCGTGAAAGGTCCAGGTGATCGGCCGCTGCCGACTGGCTCCCCAGATCTACCACCGTGACAAACACCCGCATTGCTTGGAGACGATCCATGATTTGCCCGCTTTCAGAAACAAACTATGTCCAAGCATCGCATTTTTTGTACTGACTCAGGCAACTAAGCTCTGCCCCATCGCCAGACACGGCATTCGGACACCGGAGCAACAGATGATCGGTTTCACCGCAATCAAACGCGTTTTACTCGCCACCGCTTCCTTGGGTTTTGCTGCCCACGCGGCGGCGGCCAACCTGACCCTCGATGTCTACAACCCGGGCATCAACGCCATTTTTCCGGTGACCTCGGTGCTGGTCAGCGGCGCAAAAGACGCAATCCTGGTCGACGCACAGTTCGGCAAATCCCAGGCCGAGCAAGTGGTGGAAAAGATCCGCGCCAGCGGCAAGCACCTGACCACCATCTACATCAGCCACGGTGACCCGGATTACTACTTCGGTCTCGACACCCTGACCAAGGCCTTCCCCGATGCTAAGGTGCTGGCTTCGCAGCCGACCGTCGATCACATCAACAAAACCGTCGAAGGCAAACTGGCGTTCTGGGGCCCGAAAATGGGCGCTGACGTGCCGGCGAAAACCATCGTCCCGGGCGTGCTCAAGGGCGACAGCCTGATGCTCGAAGGGCAGAAGTTGCAGGTGGTTGGGCTTGAGGGCAAACAACCGGATCGCAGCTTTGTGTGGATTCCGTCGCTCAAGGCCGTGGTCGGTGGTGTGGTTGTCGCCGAGAACATCCACGTGTGGATGGCCGACACCCAGACCGCGCAATCCCATGCCGACTGGCTGCAAACCCTGCATTCGATCGAAACCCTGAAGCCGGACACCGTGGTGCCGGGGCATTACCTGGGTGACAGCAGCCGTTCGTTGGCCAGCGTGAAATTCACCGCCGACTACATCAAGGCGTTCGACGCAGAAACTGCCAAGGCCAAGGATTCCGCCGCCCTGATCGCCGCGATGAAAAAGCGCTACCCGAAGCTGGGCGAGGAAAGCTCGCTGGAGCTGAGCGCCAAAGTCGCCAAGGGCGAAATGCAGTGGTAACCCGATTCTGAAAACGCAGCACTCTCAAGCCAACTGGAGAATGTCATGAGCAAGATCGCAATCATCGGTGCCACCGGTCGTGCCGGTAGCCAAGTGCTGGAAGAAGCCCTGCGTCGCGGTCACAGCGTTACTGCCATCGCCCGCGATACTTCGAAAATCGGTGTCCGTGCCGGGGTGGTCAGCCAGAGTGTCGATGTGCTGGATTCGGCGGCACTTCAAAACGCTGTTGCCGGTCACGACGTGGTGATCACCGCCGCGCATTTCGCCACGGTGCCGGCCAGTGCGATTGTCGGCCCGGTAAAGCAGGCGGGTGTGAAACGTCTGTTGGTGGTCGGTGGTGCCGGTTCACTGTTATTGCCGGACGACACTCGGGTGATCGACAGCCCGGGTTTCCCGGCGGAGTACAAAACCGAGGCTGCGGCCGGTGCGGCGTTTCTGGATGCGTTGCGTTCTGAGAAGGAACTGGACTGGAGCTTTCTGTCGCCGTCGGCGGAGTTTGTCGAAGGTGAACGCAGCGGTACGTTCCGCCTCGGCAAGGATCATTTGCTGGTGAGTGGAGCAGGGCGCAGCTGGATCACTTTTGCCGATTACGCGATTGCGATGGTTGACGAAGTGGAAACGCCGAAGCATTCGCGCCAGCGGTTTACCGTCGGGTACTGAACTGACACACAACCCCTGTAGGCGCTGCCGAAGGCTGCGATCTTTTGATTTTACTTTTAAAAAAACAAGATCAAAAATCGCAGCCTTCGGTAGCTCCTACGGGGCGATGTTGTGGGTGTCATGGATCGGCGGTTGAGGATGGATCTAGCGGGTATGCGCCTGTTCCACCAGCCAGATCATCAACTCTTCCAGCGGCGGCGACGGTTCCCCGCCCTGCGGCACCACCACGTAATACGCCAACCCCGTCTTCACCTTCAGCTCAAACGGCATCACCAGTCTTTCGGCGCGCAGGTCGTCGCCGATCAACGACCAGTCTCCAATCGCCACCCCCGTGCCGTGCGACGCCATCGACATCGCCTGATCCAGCGTCTCGAAATGCTGGCCCATGTTGACGTTGTTCAATTGCTGCTCGGCGGCGGTCAGCCACGCCGTCCAGTCCTGGGTATCGCGGGTGGGGTGCAGCAGCAGGTGGTGTTGCAGATCGGCCGGTGTCGCCAACGCCGGAGGGCCTTGCAATAGCGCGGGCGAACAGACGGGTGTCAGTTGTTCATCGAACAGATGCAGGGCGGTCGAAGAGTTGTCCGGTGGCGTGCCATAGATGACGGCGGCATCGAATGGCTCACGCGCAAAATCCACGCCGTGGGCCAGGGTCGTCGTCAGTTTGACCGGTACATCCGGGCGCTCCTTCTGCCATTGCAACAGGCGCGGCACCAGCCAGCGCATCACACAACTGGGTGCCTTGAGTTGCAGGGTTTCGCGCTTGAGCCCGATCTGCTCGGTGGCTTCGCTGATCAAGCCAAACACCTTTTCCACGCGCGGCAGCCATTCGCGACCTTCGGCCGTCAGCTCCAGACCACGGGCCTGGCGGATAAACAGTTCATACCCCAGATGATCCTCAAGCCCGGCGATCTGCCGGCTCACCGCACCTTGGGTGATGTGCAACTGCTCGGCTGCCCGGGTGAAGTTGCAGCACTGCGCGGTAATCAGAAAGGTATGCAGCGCGGGCAGGGGAGGCATTCGTTTCATGGCGATCCGAGGTATGACGTGAGGACATGGCTAGTATGATTTTTTATCCATTGTTGCGGCTAGGTGTCGCCCGTTCCAATGAGGCCATCCCTGGGCTTGCCCGCGCATCATAAACACAGCGCAGGCCCGGCGTCTCAAACGAACAAGAAGGGCAATGACATGGCGACGTGTGGCGAAGTACTGGTCAAGTTACTCGAAGGTTACGGGGTCGAGCAGGTGTTCGGCATTCCCGGGGTGCATACCGTGGAGCTGTATCGCGGGCTGGCCCGTTCGAGCATCAACCATGTCACCCCACGGCATGAGCAGGGCGCCGGTTTCATGGCCGACGGCTACGCCCGCACCAGCGGCAAACCGGGTGTGTGCTTCATCATTACCGGCCCGGGCATGACCAACATCACCACGGCGATGGGCCAGGCTTACGCCGACTCGATCCCGATGCTGGTGATCTCCAGCGTGCAGTCGCGCAGCCAGTTGGGGGGCGGGCGCGGCAAGCTCCACGAGTTGCCGAATCAGAGCGCACTGGTCGGCGGTGTCGCGGCGTTTTCCCATACCTTGATGTCGGCGGCGGAGTTGCCCGGCGTGTTGGCTCGCGCCTTTGCCCTGTTCCAGGCCGGGCGTCCGCGCCCGGTGCACATTGAGATTCCGCTGGACGTACTGGTCGAAGACGCCGATGAGCTGCTCGCCAGCCTTCCGGTCACTATCGATCGGGCCGGCGCTGCACCGGTCGCCGTGAGCCGCATGACAGAATTGCTCGCCGGCGCACAGCGTCCGCTGATCCTCGCCGGTGGTGGTGCCATCGATGCCGCCGCCGAACTAACCGAACTGGCCGAGCTGCTCGACGCCCCCGTCGCGCTGACCATCAATGCCAAAGGCATGTTGCCTTCCAGCCATCCGTTGTTGATCGGTTCGACGCAGAGTCTGGTTGCGACCCGCGCGCTGGTCGCGGATGCCGACGTGGTGTTGGCGATCGGCACCGAACTGGCCGAGACCGATTACGACGTCACTTTCGCCGGCGGTTTCGAGATTCCCGGCAAGCTGCTGCGCATTGATATCGATGCCGATCAGACCGTGCGCAACTATCCGCCACATGTGGCGCTGGTCGCCGATTCGCGCAACGCCGCGCAAGCGCTGCTCAGCGCCTTGTCGCACAAGCCATTGGCCGAGCGTCGCAACGATTGGGGGCAGGTGCGTGCCGCACGTCTGCGTGATGATCTGGCCGCCACCTGGGATGCACCGACGCTGGCGCAGACCCGTTTCCTCGAAACCGTTCTGCACGAATTGCCGGACGCGGTGTTCGTCGGCGACTCCACGCAACCGGTGTACACCGGCAACCTCACCTTCAACCCGGAGCGCCCGCGCCGCTGGTTCAACTCGTCGACCGGTTACGGCACCCTCGGCTACGCCTTGCCGGCGGCCATCGGTGCATGGCTCGGCGGCCATTGCGACCAAGGTGCGCGCCCGCCAGTGGTGTGCCTGATCGGCGACGGTGGCCTGCAATTCACCCTGCCGGAACTGGCCAGCGCTGTCGAAGCGCGCACCCCGGTGATCGTGCTGCTGTGGAATAACCAGGGTTACGAAGAGATCAAGAAGTACATGGTCAACCGCGCCATCGAACCGGTTGGCGTCGACATCTACACCCCGGACTTCATCGGTGTGGCCAAGGCTCTGGGTTGCGCGGCTGAAGCGATCAGCTCGGTTGAACAACTGCGTGTTGCGCTGCGTGCCGCGACCGATCGCCAAGGCCCGACCGTGATTGAAATCGACCAGAACCAATGGATGCAGGCGGTGGCCAAGTGATCAATTTCCCCACCACCCTCGACGGCCTCTACATCAACGGCCAATGGTCTGCTGGCCGCGAACATCTGCGGGTGATCAACCCGGCCACCGAAGCGCTGCTGACCACGGTCAATGGCGGTGATGAACTGGCCGTCGATCACGCAGTGACCGTGGCTGTCGAAGCGTTCAAGGATTGGTCGAAAACCAGCGGCGCCGAGCGTGGCGCGATCCTGCGCAACATTGCCAACGGCGTGCGCAACGGTCGCGATCAGTTGATGAAGTTGCAGTCGAGCAACAACGGCAAGCCGCAGTTCGAAGCGGCCATCGACGTCGATGATGTGATCGCCACGTTCGAGTATTACGCCGAGTTGGCCGAAGACCTCGATGGCAAACAGGACAGCAACGTGGCGCTGCCCAGCGATGATTTCAGCGCACGTCTGCGCCGCGAACCTTGTGGTGTGGTCGGGCTGATCGTGCCGTGGAATTTCCCGATGGTCACCACCGCGTGGAAGCTCGCGCCAGCCCTGGCTGCCGGTTGCTGCGTGGTGCTCAAGCCGTCGGAGGTCACGCCGCTGCCGGAGCTGGAACTGGCGGCGATCATTGCCGAGTCCGGTCTGCCCAAAGGCGTGTTCAACCTGGTCTGCGGCACCGGGCTGGCGGTCGGTGCGCCGCTGTCGGCGGATCCGCGTATCGCCAAGATTTCCTTCACCGGCAGTAACGCCGTCGGTGTGCAAGTGATGCAGCGCGCCGCGGAAACCGTGAAGGGCGTGAGCCTGGAGCTGGGCGGTAAATCGTCGTTGTTGGTGCTCGAAGATGCCGACCTCGATCTGGCGGTGGAGCTGGCCTGCGGTGGCGGCTTCTTCAATGCCGGGCAGATGTGTTCAGCCACCAGCCGCGTGTTGGTCGCTGATGAACTGGCGGATGAGTTTCTCCTGCGTTTGAAGGCCCGTGCGGAAACAATCCGTGTGGCCGAGCCGTTCGATCCGGATGTGGAAATGGGCGCATTGGTCAATCAGGCGCAGTACCAGCGCGTGCTGGGCCACATCGACCGTGGGTTGAGTGCCGGGGCGAAGCTGATTTGCGGCGGCAATCGTCCCGCCGATCTGCCGCACGGATATTTTTTGCAGCCAACCGTGTTCACCGACGTGCCCCTCGACAGTGCGTTGTGGTGTGAAGAGATTTTTGGCCCGGTGCTGTGCGTGCGCCGTTTCAGCAGTGAAACCGAGGCAATCGCGCTGGCCAACGACAGTCAGTTCGGTCTGGTCGCCAGTGTGGTGACGCGTAACACCGAGACCGCCGACCGGGTCGCCAACGCCCTGCAAGCGGGGCTGGTGTGGCTCAACGCGCCGCAGGTGATCTTCCCGCAAACAGCGTGGGGCGGTTACAAGCAGAGCAGTATCGGCCGCGAATTGGGCCCTTGGGGGCTGGCGGCGTTTCAGGAAATCAAACACGTGATCCGGGCGCTCTGAACGCCCGAAAAAGGTGAGCGCATGCCTCGCAACGAGGCATGCGTCGGCGTCATGGCTTCAATGAGTTTTTATCGATAGTCAGGTGTTTTGCACGACCTCAGGATGAACCCGTCGGCAGCGCTCAAGCCCTTTGAAAACGGGGCTTTGAGCCGAACCGGCCGCGCGGATGCAACGGTTGCGACCAACCTCATACTTAAAAGAACAAAGGGAGTCCTTCATGGGCGAGCACGATCTGAACAGGCGTCAATTCATTAAAACCGTTGGTGTAGCGTCCGTGGCCGCAGCGGCCATGAGCATGCCCTTCATCCGGGCCAGCGCCAGCGACACGCGGTTCGCCGGCAAAACCTTGCGTTTGCTGACCTGGTCGGATGACACCGGCCTCGCCGCACTGCGCAACATCGCCGCGACTTTCGAAGCCAAGACCGGCGCCAAGGTGATCGCCGATCGCACCGGCAGCACCTCGGAAATGGTCGCCAAACTCAAGGCCGGTGGTGATCGTCCGCAGTACGACATCATCACCCTGGCCGGCGTCGGCGCCGAAGGCCTGGCCGCCGCCGGGCTGTTGGAAAAACCCGACCTCAACCGCATTCCCAACCTGGTCGACGTCCCGGAGAAATACCGCACCGGGGCCAACGGTCACGGCATCGGCTATTTGCTGTGGTGCAACAGTCTGGTCTACAGCACCCGCACCTTGAAACAAGCGCCGGACAGTTACGCCGCGCTGTGGGACGCCGATCTGGCGCCGAACATTTTCCTGCCGCCACCGAACTGGACCGAGGCGATGGACCTGATCATCATCGCCGCCAAACTGGCCGGTGGTGACGAACACAACATCGAGCCGGGCTTCAAGAAACTCGCCGAACTCAAGGACCGCGTGATCACCCTGGGCGAGAACCCCAACCAGATCGCCGAACTGTTCCGCACCGGCTCGCTGGACATGGGCGGCCTCTACGCCCCGGCGTTTTTCCCGAAACAGATCCGCGATCCGAACTACGGTCTGGGCGCCACCTTCGGCATGAAGGAAGGGTTCTACACCGACCTGATGCTCTCGGTGATGCCGAAGAATCGTCCGGGCGATACCGATCTGGCCTACGCCTTTATCGACCACTCTCTCGACCCGCTGGTGCAGGGCAAGATGGCCGAAGACATCTTCAACGGCCCGGTCAACGCCAAGGCGATCATCTCCGCCGAAGCGCGCAAGAGCCCGTACATTCTCACGCCGGAGCAGATTGCCGAGAAGGCGATCATGCACGACAACGCCTTCCTGGCGACCGTGCATGACCAATGGATTCGTCGCTATACGGAAATCTTTTCTTCCTGATCCGGGCTCACCCTGTAGGAGCTGCCGCAGGCTGCGATCTTTTGACTTTGATCTTTTTCTAAACCCATGAAGATCAAGAGCAGGATCAAAAGATCGCAGCCTGCGGCAGCTCCTGCAGGGGGATGTGTTCAGCTGTTTGTGACGAGATCATTGCTATGGAACATCAATCCCTGACCCAACCGGTTGGCGCCGGCGACGTGCGTCCGGCGCGCGGTATTTCGCCGACCGCGCGGGCGTGGTTTTTCCTCACGCCGTCGATGCTGTTTCTCGGCGTGCTGATCGCTGCCAGCCTTTTGGTGCTGCGCATGAGCGTTGGCACCAAAGGCGCGGAATGGAGCGGTTTCAGCCTGGCCAGTTACGCCCAGTTGCTCGAACCCTATTACCTCAAATCCTTGCTGCTGACCCTGCGTCTGGCGCTGATCAGCGCGGTGATTGCCGTGGTGCTGGCGATCCCGGTGGCGTACACCATGTCGCGGCTGACTTCGCCCTTTCTGCGGCGGATTTTCCTGGCAGCGGTGCTGCTGCCATTGCTGGTCAACTTGCTGCTGCAAAGCTACGGCTGGCTGGTGATTCTCGGCCCCGGCGGGATGTTGAATCAGGCGCTGATGGGGCTTGGCCTGATCAAGCGGCCGATCATGTTGCTGTACAACCAGAACGGTGTGTTGATGGGGCTGGTGCAGACCGCGTTTCCGCTCGCCGTGCTGCCGATTGCCAGCGCCATGCGCGGCGTCGCCCGCAGCTACGAAGAAGCCGCCGCCACCCTGGGTGCCAGCCGCTTCCAAGTGTTCCGCCAAGTGGTGTTGCCGATGAGCCTGCCGGGGATCATCACCGGCGCGACACTGGTGTTCGCCTACAACGCCAGCAGTTTTGTCGTGCCGTTACTGCTCGGTGGCCGGCGCGTGCCGATGCTCGCGGTGATGGTGCATGACCAGATCGCCCCTTTGATGAATTGGCCCGCGGCATCCGCTGCCGGGGTGGTGCTGATTGTCACCACGCTGGCGATCATGACGCTGTCTGAATACATCACCGGCCGTCGTCGGCGTTTACTGGAGGCTTCGCAATGAGTGTCTTGTTCAAGAAGCGTCAGTCGCTGTTGCCCGGCGACACCGGCAAGTTCGCCGGCATCCTCTCCGGGTTCATTCTGCTGCTGGCGGTGTTGCCGATCCTGACCATGATCGTGATGTCGTTCAGCGGTGCGTCGAACCTCGACTTCCCGCCGAGCAGCTACAGCCTGCAATGGTACAAAGCGGCCTGGCACACTTTTGTTTCGCCGGACGCCAGCGATGTGCTGAGCCTCGGCCAGGCCATGGGCACCAGCCTGCTGGTGGCGTGCCTGACCATGATCTTCGCCACGCTGATCGCAGTGCCGGCCGCCTATGCACTGACCCGTTGCGAATTCCGTGGCAAAGCCGTTGCGCTGCAACTGATGTCGCTGCCGCTGGTGTTTCCGATGGTGGTATTGGGCCTGGCGTTGCTGTTGGTGTTCGACAGCTTGCCGTTCCACATGACCACTTCGCGACCGGTGATCGCCCACGTGATCCTGGCGTTGCCGTTCGTGGTGAAGAACTGCACCGCAGCAATGCTTTCCATCGGCAGTGAAGTCGAAGAAGCGGCGCAGATGCTCGGCGCCTCGCCATTGCGGGCGATTATCGATGTAGTGGTGCCACTGATGAAGTCGGGGATTCTGGCGGGCATGCTGCTGGCGTTCATCGTCTCGTTCAACGAATTCACCGTGACCTATTTCCTCTACACCATCGACGTCATGACCGTGCCGATCTGGATGTACAGCCGCACCGTGTCATCGCTCGACCCTACCGTGTTCTCGTTTGCCGTGCTGATCGTGCTGATCGACTTCGTCCTGATCTGGGCGCTGGAGAAGCTGGTGGGCGAGGGCGGCGTTTCCTTTTGATTTGAGGTGCAACATGACTGGTCTGATTCTGGAAAACGTCGAGAAATTCTACGGCTCGGCTTGCGCGGTCCAAGACGTCAATCTGCATTTGCCGGAGGGCAAACTGGTGTGCTTTCTCGGCCCTTCGGGCTGCGGTAAAACCACTTTGCTGCGGATGATCGCCGGGCTGGAAACCCTGACCAGCGGCGAGATTCGCCTGGACGGCGAAAACATCGCCCACACCGCGGCGCACTTGCGCAATTTCGGCATGGTGTTCCAGTCGCTGGCGCTGTTCCCGCACATGACGGTCGGCGAGAACATCGCCTACCCGCTGAAACTGCGAGGCGTCAGCAAGGCTGATCAACAGGCGCGGGTGGTTGAACTGCTTGAGCTGATCCAGTTGCAGGCGATGATCGACCGTCCGGTGGCCAAGCTCTCCGGCGGCCAGCGCCAACGCGTGGCGATTGCCCGGGCGATTGCCTCGCACCCGAAAATCCTCTTGCTCGACGAACCGCTGTCGGCGCTCGACGCCAAGCTGCGCGAATCGATGCAGGTGGAAATCCGCCAACTGCAACAACGCCTGAACATCACCACGATCATGGTCACCCACGATCAGCGCGAAGCGATGACCATGGCCGACATCGTCGTGGTGCTGGGCGAGCACAAGGTGCAGCAGGTCGGTACACCGATTGAAATTTACCGCCATCCGGCCAACGAGTTTGTTGCCGACTTCATTGGCTCGGGCAACATCTTCCCGGCCACGGCGCTGGGCGACGGCAAGGTCAGCCTGCCGGGTGGTGATGCGCTGCAAGTGCCGATGTGCAGCAGCATCGTGGTCGGGCAGAAGTTGAAAATGCTGATTCGTCCGGAAGATCTGCAACTGTCGCCAGCGCAGGCGACGGCGGGCAACCGGCTGCTGGGCAAGGTGACGTTCGTGCGCGATATCGGCGCGACCATCGAGACTACGGTGGAGTGTTCGGGGGTGACGTTTACTGCGTTGAGTACGCCGTGTCAGGGGATTGGCTTGGGGATCGGGCATCCGGTGTCGGTGACGTTGCCGGTGGAGGCGTGTCGGGTACTCGGTGCCTGATTCTGGATTGAGGTTTTCTTGACGGGCCCCATCGCTGGCAAGCCAGCCCCCACAGGTTTTTCAGGTGTGCACAGATTCTGTGTTCAGCACATAACCCTGTGGGAGCTGGCTTGCCAGCGATGGCGTCAGTCGCTATAGCGCAATGTCTGGATCAGACCGACTGCCGCAACCGCGCCAGATCCCTTAACGGCGGCGCCCCGAACAAGCGGCTGTACTCACGGCTGAACTGCGACGGACTCTCATACCCGACCCGATACCCCGCCGCCGAAGCTTCCAACCCCTCGGCGAGCATCAAGCGTCGCGCTTCTTGCAGGCGCAATTGCTTTTGATACTGCAACGGACTCATCGCTGTCATCGCCTTGAAGCGGTGATGCAAGGTCGACACGCTGAGGTTCACTTCTTTGGCCAGATCATCAATGCGCAGTGGCTGCTCGAAGTTGCCGTTGAGCCATTTGATCGCCTGGCTGATGCGATGGCTCTGGCTGTTGGCAATCGCAATTTCATACAGGCGATGCCCCTGCGGACTGCGCAGCAGGCGATAGAGAATCTCCCGGCGAATCAGCGGCGCGAGCATGGCGATGTCTTTTGGCGCATCAAGCAAACGCGCCAGGCGCAGTACGGCGTCGAGCATCGCGCTGTCGATTTTTTCGACGTACAGACCGCGCCCGGTCGGCCGGGTCGGCACGCCCAGGGGACCGGCGTCGGCGATCAGTGCGGTGATTTCCGCCGGATCGATATCCAGGCGCACAGCGAGGATCGGATCTTGCGGCGAGACGTTGACCACGCGTCCGCTCAACGGCATCGATACCGAGACCACCAGGTAATTCAGCGGGTCGTAATTGAAGAACTCATCCGCCAGCCGCACCTCTTTACGTCCCTGGGCCATGATGCACAGCGCCGGTTGCGCCAGCACCGGGGCGAAGTCATGGGATCGGGTGTGGCGCGACATGAACAGCGAACCGACAGCGGTGGCGTAACTGCCGTCGTCCGTGGTGTTGCGGCGGATGATCGCCGCGAGTTCCGCGCGCTGCTTTTCCATATCAGCGGTGGGTTCGGCTTGAAAACGATCGAATGACGTCATGCGCGGCATCCTCGGCAAGGGAGGTGGAATGGAGCAGAGCATATGTTTGTGCAATCGAGAGCGGTAGACACATTCTGCGAAATGCTTGCCTGATTCTGCACGGGGTCGCGGCGTTGATTTGTCGTCGAACCCTGTAGGAGCTGCCGAAGGCTGCGATCTGTTGATTTTCAAAGGTCAAAGGATCGCAGCCTTCGGCGGCTCCTGCACAAAGCCTGTGTGACGGTGTTGCGACTACTGTCGCAGGATTGTGCAACAGGGCGGCAGGAATCGACTAACGGCGTCTGGCACGCGGCCCTTAACCTTTGATCCTGTCGCAGCCCGTCCGCTGGCTGCCACGCGACTCCCTGGGAGGGTTGAACAATGTCCAAGCAGATTCCCGTCAGTCATATGGCCTTCGTCCGAGCGCGTGCCGGGCGCTCGGCGGAACTCGGTGTACGCCTGAGCGCGTTGATCGAACCGTCCCGCGCCGCCCCCGGTTGCCTGAACTTTGCCTTGCAGCATTCGCAGTGTGATCCCGAGTTGTGGCTGGTCTCCGGTTTCTGGAGCAATCAACAGATGATGACCGCGTACTTCAACAGTCCGTCGATGGAAATCTTCGCCGAGCTGGTGCAGGACCTGGTGGTCAACAGTCTGGATTTCCACACCTTCAAGGAAGTCTCTGCGGTGCAGGCCCTCGGCCAGTGCTCGGCGCCGGTACACAAACTCGCCGGTTGAGGGTTTAATGTCCGGCTTAATTGACTGAGCCAGGACTTGCGACATGGCACGTAAAGAGTTCGAACACTTCGAAGCAGTATCCGCAGTCGTCCCCGTCGAACTGGGTGGCAACAAGGGCTATCACGCAGCAATCGCGGTCAAGGCCCTGGTCGATGGCGGTGCGCCACGCTTTCACAAACTGCTGGGTGGTCAGGTATTCCCCGGCGCCATCGTTGCCGATGAGGCCGCCATCAATGAGCTGGACAACCTCAAAGGCGTCACTGAAGACGCCGAGCTGATCTGGTAATCAGTTACTTGACCGCGCCCGGTCGCCACATCTTGAACAGGGCTTCAGGCCCCAGCTGAAAATAATCCGCCGGCCCGCCGCCGCGCAGAATCGGTTCTGCCGCGGCGGTGTCGTAGATGCCGTCCTTCAACAGCCACTTGGCGATATGCACGGCGACTACCTCGCCCAGAATCAGCCAGCTCGGCACCGTCTCGCCATCGGCGCGCTGCAACTGAATGATCTGGGTGACCTTGCACTCGAAGGACACCAGGCTTTCGGCGACCCGTGGCACTGAAATCACCTTTGACGCCACCGTCGTCAGTCCTGCCAATTCAAACTCGTTGACTTCAGGCGCGACCATCGCGCAGCTCTGATTCATCTGCTCGGCCAGCGGGCGGGTGGCGAGGTTCCAGACGAACTCGCCAGTCTGCTCGATGTTGTTCAGGCTGTCTTTGCGTCCGACGCTGGAGAAACCAATGATCGGGGGAATGTAGTTGAAGGCGTTGAAAAAACTGTACGGCGCCAGGTTCAACTGGCCGTTGGCATCCTGCGAGGAGATCCAGCCGATGGGGCGCGGGCCGACGATGGCGTTGAACGGATCGTGGGGCAGGCCGTGGCCGTTGGCGGGTTCGTAGAAGTGGATGTCATCGGGCATGGCTTGGGATCCAGGGAGGGCATTTGTCAGAGAGTAATAGTGCAAGTCCGGCCGTTGAAGATCAAATGTGGGAGCGAGCCTGCTCGCGAAGACGGCTCTTCAGTCGACATCAATGTTGAATGGGCTACCGCCTTCGCGAGCAGGCTCGCTCCCACAGGGGATCGTGTGCATTCCAGACATTTTCCATTCCCCAGAAATGACTAAGCCCGGCCGAAGCCGGGCTGTGCACTTTACAACAGCAATCAGCTGATCGAAGCGGATTGGGTGCGGTCGTAGCCGTCAGCGGCGAAAGTGGCGGAGCCGGTGCGATCGTAGCCGTCAGCGGCGACAGTGGCCGAACCGGTGCGGTCATAGCCGTCAGCGGCGACAGTGGCCGAACCGGTGCGGTCGTAGCCGTCAGCGGCGACAGTGGCCGAACCGGTGCGGTCGTAGCCATCAGCGGCGACTGCGGAGCCGGTGCGATCAAAACCGTCGGCGGCAAAGGTGTTGGCGGCCAGTACGGACAGGGCGAAAGCGAGGATCAGTTTGGTTTTCATGTCTGTTACTCCAGATTCGTTGGCGGGTGTGTCTTGCATGGGTTTTATGTTACGCCAACTAAATTGATTAAAAAGCGCAAAATAATGCTAAAAACCATCGATTAACTAGATGTTAAGGGCGACGCATTAATTGGCTTCCATCATCAGGAGCGAACGTCGCGCAGGTAATCGATCAGGTGAGCACAGGATGCAGGGGGAGCATTAACCGGTGATTAATCGGCCATAAAACAAAAATCGCAGCCCCGACAGCCTCCTGTAGGAGCTGCCGAAGGCTGCGATCTTTTGATCTGGTGTAACTGTCAGTCAGTCACGATCCGCGAATGTTTCTGCGTGTCTTTCATGGTGATGTACACCAGCAACGACACTGCGATGCAGGCGGTCACGTACCAGTAGTAACCGGTTTCCATACCAATGCTCTTGAACCACAGCGCGATGTATTCAGCGGTGCCGCCGAAGATCGACACGGTCAGTGCATACGGCAGGCCGACGCCCAGTGCGCGGATCTCGGTCGGGAACAGTTCGGCTTTCACCACTGCGTTGATCGAGGTGTAACCGCTGACGATGATCAGCGCCGCCATGATCAGGAAGAACGCACCCCACCAGGTCTGAATGGTGTGCAGCGTCATCAGGATCGGCACGGTGAAGATTGTGCCCAACACGCCGAATGCGATCAGGATCGGACGACGGCCGATTTTATCGGACAGGCCACCGATGATCGGTTGCAGGCACATGAACAGGAACAGCGTGGCCGCCGAAATGGTGGTCGAGTCGGAGATGCTCATGCCGACGGTGTTCACCAGATACTTCTGCATGTAGGTGGTGTAGGTGTAGAACGCCAGCGTGCCGCCCATGGTCAGGCCGACCACGGTCAGCAGCTCTTTGGGGTGACGCATCAAGGTGCGCATCGCGCTTTCCTTGGCCTTTTCTTTCTTGGTGAACGACTCGGTTTCTTCCATGCCGCGACGCAGGTACAGCGCAACGATTGCGCACAACGCACCGATGGCGAACGGGATACGCCAGCCCCACGCATACAGCTCTTCGGTGGTGAGGAAGTTCTGCAGCACGATCAGTACGCCGAGGGCGATGAGCTGGCCGGAGATCAGCGTCACGTACTGGAAACTGGAGAAAAAGCCGCGACGTTCCTTGGTCGCCATCTCGGACAGGTAAGTCGCCGAGGTGCCGTACTCGCCTCCGACCGACAGGCCTTGCAGCAAGCGAGCGAACACCAAGAGGATCGGCGCGCCGACACCGATGGTTTCATAACCTGGGCTCAGGGCGATGATCAACGAGCCGAAGCACATCAGGTAAACCGAGGCCATCAGCGCTTTCTTGCGTCCGACCTTATCGGCATACAGCCCCATCAGCCAGCCGCCGATCGGGCGCATCAAAAAGCCCACGGCGAAGATCGCGGCGGTGTTCAGCAGTTGGGCGGTGGTGTCGCCTTTGGGAAAGAAGGCTTTGGCGAAGTACAGCGAGAAGGCGGCATACACATACCAGTCGTACCACTCGACCATGTTGCCGACGGAACCGCTGAAGATCGATTTGATCCGGCTGGCGGTGGTTCTTTCTTTGGCCGGCACGGCAGCCGACCCAAGTGGCAGGGCGTTGGAGTTATCCATTGAAGGATCCTTCGTTTAATTGTTTTTGTGGAGCGCGTTGGAACGCAGCCTGCGAGGGCTATAGCAGGAGGTGTGCCAACGGAGAGAAGGGCGGTTTAGAGGAGTTTGAGGGATCTGGAGAGCGGAAATCCGCTTATGCATGGATTGCGATGAGCGGAAAGTTGCTCATTCAGGCTGATAGATCAATGTTGCCTGTGCTGGCCCCTTCGCGGGCTTGCCCGCGAAGAGGCCCGATCAAACACTGCAAAAGTCAGCTGCCTTGAACAAACATCTCCCGACTCAACCCATGCCGCTGCATCTTTTCATTGAAGGTCCGACGCGGCAGTTGCAGCTCTTCAAGCACCGCTTTTACATCGCCTTTGTGCCGGGTCAGCGCCGCACGCAAGCATTGCGCTTCAAACGCCTCTTGCTGCGCCGCCAGCGACTGGCCCGGATCAATCCCCGGCGCCGGTTCATCCAGCCCCAGCACCTGGCGTTCAGCGACGTTCGCCAGTTCGCGTACATTGCCCGGCCAGTCATGGCTGAGCAGGTGACTCAACTGCGCACCCGTCAACGGTGGGAAGGTGCGACCAAGACGCTGAGCCGCGCTCTGGGCAAAGTTTTCGAACAGTAACGGAATGTCTTCGCGACGATCACGCAGCGGCGGCAAACGCAGCTCGGCGACGTTCAAGCGATACGCCAGGTCTTCACGAAAACGTCCGGCCCGCGCTTCGTCGAGCAGGTCGGGTTTGGTCGCCGCGACGATGCGCAAATCCACCCGAATACTCTGGTTCGAACCCAGGCGTTCAAGCTTCTGCTCCTGCAACACCCGCAGCAGTTTGACCTGCTGGGCCAGCGGCATGCTTTCGATTTCATCGAGAAACAGCGTGCCGCCATCGGCATATTCCAGCTTGCCGATGCGTTTGCCAGAGGCACCGGTAAACGCGCCGCTTTCATGGCCGAACAGTTCCGCTTCGAACAACTGTTCAGGGATCGCCGCGCAATTGAGTGCCACGAACGGCTTGTCCGCACGCGGTCCGAAATCATGCAGGCAACGGGCAACCAATTCCTTGCCACTGCCGGTTTCGCCACGGATCAGCACGTTGACCGGCAACGCCGCCAGGTCCAGCACCTGCCGGCGCAAGGTCTGCAAACCACGGGACACGCCCAGCAGCGTCGCGTCGAGTCTGGCGCGGTGGTCGGCCTGCTCGTGCAGGGCACGGTTTTCCAGAATCAGGCGGCGCTTTTCCAGGGCCCGGCGCAGGCTGTCGAGCAGGGTTTCCGGGCTGAAGGGTTTTTCCAGAAAGTCGTACGCGCCGTCGCGCATGGCTTCGACCGCCATCGGCACATCGCCGTGACCGGTGAGCAGGATCACCGGCAGATCGGCGTCGCGGCGCTGCACTTCGGCCAGCAGCTCCAGACCACTGAGGCCGGGCATGCGCACGTCGCTGACAATCACCCCGGGAAAGTGTGCGGGCAGGGCGGCGAGGCATTCTTCGGCGCGGCTGAACAGCTGCACCTCGAAGCCTGACAGGCTCAGCCACTGCTCGACTGCATTGCGAATGCTGCTTTCGTCATCGACCACCATCACCGAATTGAGCATCAGATGTGTGCCTCCAGATCGATCGGCAGAGTCAGGCTGAATACCGCGCCGTTCTCGCCATTTTCCACACTCAGGCGTCCACCGGATTCATGGACGATGGCGAACGACACCGCCAGCCCCAGGCCCAGACCGTCACCCACAGGTTTAGTGGTGAAGAACGGATCGAATACCTGACCCAGATGTTCTTCGGCGATGCCGCCGCCATTGTCGCTGATGCTCAGCCGCCACAGTTGTTCATCGGCTTGCAGACGGATTTCCAGACGTTTGCACGGTTTGTCCTGCATCGCATCGAGGGCGTTGCGCAGCAGGTTGATCAGCACTTGTTCCAGGCGGATCGCATCACCGCGTACCCACGCCGGACGCGTCAGGTGCAACACCAGACTGACCTGTTCGTCACGCAGTCGCGCGTCAAGCAGTTGCAAGGATTGATCAACCACCGTCGCCAGATCCAGGCGCTCGCGCAAACCGCTGGGGCTCTTGCGCGCGAAGGTCTTGAGATGGCCGGTGAGGGCGGCCATGCGTGTGAGCATGTCGTCCACCGGTTTCAGGGCTTTGTAGGCATCGTCGACGCGGCCATGGTCGAGCAGCAGGCGCAGTGTCGCCAGTTGCATGCGCTGGGCGGTCAGCGGTTGATTGATCTCGTGGGCGAGCGCGGCAGACATCTGGCCGAGGGCGGCGAGCTTGGCCGACTGCACCAGACCGTCCTGGGCGGTGCGCAGGTCGCGGGTGCGCTCCTCGACCAGTTGCTCCAGTTCTTCGCGGTTGCGCTGGCGGATTTTCGATAGCCGCCAGCGCTGATTGAGGAACAGCAGCAGAAACACCAGCGCCAGCCATACCCCGGCGGCTGCGAGGCCGGCGTTGCGCAGGTCTTCGAAGGCCACTTGCGGGCGGCGCAACAGGTGCAAGGTCCAGCCTTCGGCGCTCAGCGGCAGCGATTCCCACAGATAATCCGCCGTGCCTTGCGGGCCTTCGACGCGGCGCAGATCGCTGTTGTCATCAAAGCTGCGCAGCGACAAATGAGTCAGGGGCTGCAGCGATTGCTTGTCGTACTGCCGGGTGGCTTTGATTTCATCCATGTCGCGGGCGCTCAACGGCCGCAGCGAGCGATACCGCCAGCCGGGCTGGTTGGCGATGAAGATGATGCCGCGCGCATCGCTGACCAGTAGCGTGTCGCTGCCCTGGCTCCACTCGCGTTCCAGTTCGGGGAATTCCAGCTTGACCACCATCGCCCCGAGGAACTGCTGGTTATCACCGAGCACCGCACTGGATAGGAAATAACCGGGGATTCCGCTGGTCACGCCGACCGCGTAGAAGCGTCCGGTGCCCTGGGTGCGGGTCTGGCTGAAATAAGGACGAAAACCGTAATTGTGACCGACGTAACTGCTCGGCAAACGCCAGTTGCTGGCGGCCACGGCAAGGCCGGTGTGATCGAGCAGTTCAAGGGTCGAGGATTGCGCCGCACCGTTGATCTTTTCCAGCTTGAGATTCAGCGCCGCCTGTTCCTCTGCATCCACCGGCCCGGCCAGCGCTGCGCGCAATTGCGGATCGAGCGCCAGCACGGCGGGCAGGGCACGGTAGCGGTCGATCAGGGTATGCAGGGAATTGGCGTACAACGCCAGTTGCTGGTTGGCGCGGGCGGCGTCTTCCTCCAGCGCCTGGCGTTCGGCGTGACGGATGGCGACCGTTGCGGCAATAGCTGCGCCGGCGATGATCAGCAGGGTATACAACGACAGACGCAAGGTACGGGAAGTCGGCAGCATGCTGGGCGAAGGGTCGGCAGGACGGGGAGGGCAAGATAGCATGCAACGATGGGCTTGCTCATGCCGCGTGCTTATGGCCGATTCGATGAGTGCGAATCGTGTCTGACAGATCATTGAGGGCACCGATCACCCTGTTGCTCTGCTCACGCAGTTCATGAATGTCGACACCGCTGATGCGGGTGACATCAAGCGCTGCGGCAAAGTCCTCGACTTTTGACATATGCTTATCAATATCCTGAGCGAGTTGCCCTACTGCGATTTCGAATGTTTCCATTTTTTCAATCGATTTTTCGTTTATGGCGCCGATCGTTTCATCAACGATTTCCGGCAGGCCCAACAACACGCTTATTCCACTGCTGATCGCGCCTAGCCCTTCGGCACCGACCTCGGTAACCAATTTTTTGAGGAGCAACCCAGAACCTGTTTTTGTGGTCTCCTTAGCGCCCTTCAACACAGATTTCTGATTGGTGAAATTCATGTTGACCAATTTGGCCTGGACGTACTCGCCAAAGTCCATCTGCTTGTATTCCGCCTTTTTTATGATTTTCGTCGATGTCAGTTTTGATGTTTTCAGATTGACTGATGCACTCATGCCGGATCTGTCCGCGACATAATCAAACGCCGCGCTTACAGCAAACTTGGCACCATATCCCAGACCAACACCTAGCACATTGCCCACGCCAGGCGCTGCCGCCCCCAGTGCCTGACTGCCGATACCGACAGCCAGCCCCACTCCCCAACTGATCGCGTTCCCGAGTACCAGCACCAGTGTTCTGCGTGTTGAAGCGAGTGCGATATCTGTACCAGAGCCCATCCTCTCCAGTTGACCATGTGCGTCGCGCATCCGGTTTTCCGTCATCTTGAGAATGTCCAGTTGCGCGTTGGTGTGCTTGCGCATGTGATCCTTCAGGCGGCTGGTAGCTTTTGTCTGATTTCTTCTCGCTGTGGCAGCGTCCCATTCTGCGGACTGACTGTTGAGCGCATCTCGCAGGGGATATTGCTTACCTTCGCCATTGATATCGACATATACAACTGGATTGTTTCCTACGAATGCATACAGATTCAGCCCATCCACATCCCCCGCCGGATCGGCACTGCCCCAGCGCTGCAACCACGCGGCGTAATAGCGTGCGCCGTAGTAATACAAACCGCTGACGTCCATCTCTTTGCCCGAATAGCGGATGAAGCGGTACGTGGTTTCCGAATCCGGTGCCATCCACGCGGTTTCGCCAAAGGGGTAATAGCCTTCCTGGCTGATCATCACGGCAGCTTGATCCAGTTCCATCACGCTGGAGCCGAGATGATCTTCGAGGTTGTAACGCATTTGGTCATTGGCGATTGCATCGGGTTTTTTCGCGACCCAATGCAGGCAACGGGCATTGCCGAGAGTGATGACGTGCAGTTCTTCGCCGTTGTCGCGGGTGCGGATTTCCAGTCCCGGCAGGTAGCGCACCTGGTGGAAATGTTCGGCGTTGGCAGCGAAGGTTTCGTGGCGTTTGAACACGCGCATGCCCTGGCTGTAACGGTAATGCTCGGCGTCACTGCGGTCGTTTTCGCGCTGGATCAGCGTCACGCTCTCCAGCTCATCGCGGGCATTCCAGGTCAGGGGCTTGCCGGGGTGCATCGCTTTCTGGTTACCGTGACTGTCGAACAGCTCATCGAAATCCGGCGGCTCGTCGCCGGTTTTCCAGCGCACCCCACGATTGCTCTTCAGATCGATGAACATTTGCCGGGTCGAGTTGTTGCCCGCGCGTACATGACACCGTTCGATCAGGTTGCCACCGTCGTCGTACCGATAGGTCTGAGTGTAGTTGAGGCGATTGTTCGGGTCGCCCGGTTGCGGCAGGCCGGGAATGTCCGGCGGCGGGGCGTCGTCGTAGCCGGTGGCGCTGGTTAGTCGATAGAGCGAGTCGTAGGTGAAGTCGCGGTGGCCATTGATCAACTGGTTGGCGAAGTAACGTGGCTGAAAAGCATGGTCTTCGATGCGGGTGATATTGCCGACGGAATCGTAGAAATATTCGAGGTTCTGCAGGACTGCGCTGCCGTCCTTGCGGCTGGACTGAGTGTGCAAACGGCCGTCCGCCGGGTCATACGTCCACTGACTGAGGACACGATTGCCGGCCAGCTGCTCGATGATCTGCCCGCTGGCGTTGTACTGCGCATCAAGCAACGGCGTTTGCCAGTCCAGCGTGCCGCTGATCAGCAGTTCCGTGTGCTTGAGTTGCCCGGCCAGACCGTAGCGCGAGCGTCGCCGATGGCCGCCGGCGTCGGTCTGCTCCAGCCGTGCGCCGAGCGGGTTGAACGCATGGTGAGTGGTGAACGGCTCACCATCGTGGAAGGTGCGGGTTTCGCTCAGCGGCTGGCCGGCCAGGGAAAAGCTGTCCGTGAGCTGCGAACCGGAACGGTCTTTTTGTTCCAGCAACTGGCCGCGGCGGTTGTACCCGGCCACGGCCGAAGCGTCGGCGTAAGTAAAAACGTCGACATTGGGCTGACCATTTTCCTCGACCGCGATCACCCGCAGTTGCTTATCGAAGGTCGTGCGCCAATGGTTGTCGCGCTGATCCCAGCGTTGCAATGGCTCAGCGGCAAGCCCCGGCAGGGTCAGGCGCCAGCCGGCGTCGACGCTGTCGGTCAATACCCCATCACCGTTTAGTGAGTAGACATTAGTGAGGTTCGCAGTGGGCAGACGAGGATCCTGCTGCGCTACCAGATGGCCGGCCACATCGTGTTGCTGACGTGACACGAGTGCTTTTGGTGTGTCGTCTGCCAGAGTGCGCAAGTAACTGACCTGACGGATCGGTGAGCCCCGGCCATCGACCACCGCCACAGTTGGAGTGCGCCTATAAACGGGGTCGTATTTCATGTGAATTTGTGTTTGGTGAAGGGCTGAACAAATGTCTGGAATTTCGACGCTGGTTTCGCTTGTTCGCGCAAAAATCTGTTGTCGGTCAGCAAGTCCTCTTTGTACCACTTCAGGGTGGTCTGGCTGCTTTCGATATATCCCAGGATCGCACTGGTCTGCTCTCGCAAGGTACTGAGCCGAATGGTCTTGGTAGCCATCAAGCGGCTCTTGTCAGATAGCACGTCAGCCGAATTGATCGTGTTTTGTCCTACGCGTCTGAAGGCTTTCTCAATATCGGCCATTCGCGAAGTGAGGGCTTGTCGCCAGTCGGACAGCATCGTTTCGATTTTTTCAATCTTGACCGGATCCAGACCCTGTTTAATGTCCTCCGCTTCCTGCACCCGCGAACCGATATTCAGTGCCGCGCCCACGCCTGGAAGATAGGATCCGACGACGCGGGTCAGTAAGGTGTTGGCTGCATCGGCCGGTGTGAAACTCGATGAACGCTCTGTGATGCCGATTTTTTGATCAATGGCTGCGACGCTCATTGCCGAAGTTTGTGGAATCAATGGCGCTGTCATATTTGCAAAGGACGTGTATTTGCTGACGATCGCCTCGCCGATATCGCCGCTGACGTGCATGGCAATCATCTCGAACAAGTAGCCGACGGCGGCGGGCATACCGGCGGTAAGTGTTGAGCCTGCGAACCCGCCGCCGAAATAACCAGCGAAGAAGCCGGCAGTGCCTATCAGTGATTCTGCAACAACATTCGACAGCAGTTCAGTCCCGTACTGTCCACTTGATACTTTCAGCATCTGGTCAAGCGTTGTGGCGGAGTAATCACCGAGAGTGGTCACGAAGTTTGAGAAATTGACGATATCGAATTTCTCTTTGCTGTTGCCTTGCTCATCCACAAAAGTTAACGGGTTGTTCCCGACGAATCCGTACAGATTCAGCCCATCCACATCCCTTGCCGGATCGGCACTGACCCAGCGCTGCAACCACGCTGCGTAATACCGTGCGCCGTAGTAATACAAACCGCTGACGTCCATCTCTTTGCCCGAATAGCGGATGAAGCGGTACGTGGTTTCCGAATCCGGTGCCATCCACGCGGTTTCGCCAAAGGGGTAATAGCCTTCCTGGCTGATCATCACGGCGTCTTGATCCAGTTCCATCACGCTGGAGCCGAGATGATCTTCGAGGTTGTAACGCATTTGGTCATTGGCGATTGCATCGGGTTTTTCCGCTGCCCAATGCAGGCAACGGGCATTGCCGAGAGTGATGACGTGCAGTTCTTCGCCGTTGTCGCGGGTGCGGATTTCCAGTCCCGGCAGGTAGCGCACCTGGTGGAAATGTTCGGCGTTGGCAGCGAAGGTTTCGTGGCGTTTGAACACGCGCATGCCCTGGCTGTAACGGTAATGCTCGGCGTCACTGCGGTCGTTTTCACGCTGGATCAGCGTCACGCTCTCCAGCTCATCGCGGGCATTCCAGGTCAGGGGCTTGCCGGGGTGCATCGATTTCTGGTTACCGTGACTGTCGAACAGCTCATCGAAATCCGGCGGCTCGTCGCCGGTTTTCCAGCGCACCCCACGATTGCTCTTCAGATCGATGAACATTTGCCGGGTCGAGTTGTTGCCCGCGCGTACATGACACCGTTCGATCAGGTTGCCACCGTCGTCGTACCGATAGGTCTGAGTGTAGTTGAGGCGATTGTTCGGGTCGCCCGGTTGCGGCAGGCCGGGAATGTCCGGCGGCGGGGCGTCGTCGTAGCCGGTGGCGCTGGTTAGTCGATAGAGCGAGTCGTAGGTGAAGTCGCGGTGGCCATTGATCAACTGGTTGGCGAAGTAACGTGGCTGAAAAGCATGGTCTTCGATGCGGGTGATATTGCCGACGGAATCGTAGAAATATTCGAGGTTCTGCAGGACTGCGCTGCCGTCCTTGCGGCTGGACTGAGTGTGCAAACGGCCGTCCGCCGGGTCATACGTCCACTGACTGAGGACACGATTGCCGGCCAGCTGCTCGATGATCTGCCCGCTGGCGTTGTACTGCACATCGAGCAACGGCGTTTGCCAGTCTGGCTCGCCATTGACCAGCAACTTCACCTGCTGAAGCAGCCCGGAGAGACCGTGGAACGATTGCTGGCGATGCCCGCCGGCGTCGATCTGTTCCAGCGTTGCGCCGAGGGCATTGAAAGACCGGCGACTGGTGAACGCTGCGCCATCGTGAAAAGTGCGGGTGTCTGCCAGTGGCTGGCCGCCCAAGGCGAAGCTGTCCGTGCGCAGAGTACCGGAGCGATCTTGCTGCTCCAGCAACTGCCCGCGCAGATTGTATTGCTCGTCGGCGGTGGCATCGGCATAGGTAAAAAGATCGACGCCTGCTTCGCCGTTTTCCTCGAGCGCCACCACCCGCAACTGAGCGTCGAAAGTCGTGTGCCAATGGTTGCCGCGCGCGTCCCAGCGCTCCAGCGGTTCACCCGCCAGCCCCGGCAGGTTCAGGCGCCAGCCGGTGTCGACACTGTCGACTTTCAGGACCTGGCCAGCCAACCCGTAAACCGTTGAGACGTTGGGGGCGGGCAGGCGCGGATCCCATTGCGCCACCAATCGGCCATTCACATCGTGCTGCTGACGGCTGATCAGCACAGTCACTGTTCCATCTTCACCCGCAACGCTGCGCAGATACTCGCCCTGACGAACTCTCAGACCACGGCTATCACTCACCGTGAGTGACGGCGTGCGCCAATGCACGGAGGCGTTCAACGCCGTGATGTCCGTTTCGGCGGCACCGGTTCAGCGGTGTCGTTGAAGTCTTCGCTGGCGTGGTACCACGGATGATAGGTCTCGCGAGAGAAGTCACCCTTGGCGTTGAGCAACCGGATTACACGCCCCAGGGCGTCATAGAACAGTTGATCAAAGTAGCCCAGCGCCCGTAGCGATATGTCGTTGACATAACCGTGCCGATTGGTAAAAAACGGCCGGAATTGGCGCACCGCCAGACCTTTGTTGTTGTATTCGATGCGCGCGCTGACGCGCCACCGTGGATTGGCTTGTACTTCAACGAACTTGCCGTCTTCAACGATCAGCGAGCCGTCGGTGTCCATCGCATAGGCCAGGCCGGGATCAACCAACTGCTGGGATTGCAGCGCTCGACCAAAGCCGTCGACACAGGCCTTGGTGATGTGGATCTGTGCAGACACAGCGTCATCGGGGTAGCGGTCGGCGCTGAGGACGACGCTGTGTACCGGCTCGCGTCGTGTTGTTGTGATCGCCTCGCGCAAGTTCTGTTCTGTCGCCGTCAGGCTGCCGATTCGCGCGAGTCGCCGGCGGGCGCTGGCACGAATATGGCCGCTGGGCAGGAGGTAACCGTTGGCGATCCATTCGCCGCTGGCGCGGTTGTCGGGCGGGATCTGCCCCATCCAACTGAACAAGTCCTTGCGCAAGGTGCTGGCGGCTTTTTGCAGCGCCTCTTGCGGATCGTCAATCGCGGTATCCGGGCGATGGTCCTCGGGTCGGCGGTATTCGCTCAACGGTTTGAAACCGGCAGGCATCCCGTTTTCCGTACCGTGGAAACTGGTGGCCAGTGGCTGGCCGGAGGGTTCGTAAATCGCCTCCTCGACATTCTCGTTGGCATCGATGATGCGCAGCGGTTGCAGCGCGTGGTAGTCGTATTCGACCTGGGTGGTGCAACCATCCGGCAACTCGACGCGGGTGATCGCCAGCCGATAGTCGTCGTATTCGGCGCGGGTTACGCCATGGCTCGGGGTTTCGTGGTAGCCGTGTACCTGGTGAAACCCTTTGAGGTCGGCGTACTCGGCGTAGCCGAATGTCGACGACCATAGATTTTCTTCGGCATCGTCCGGCTCTACCTCAAACAGCAACGGCATGGCGGTGTAACCGATCTTTTTCAGTTCGACACGGATATCGAACGGCGGCGACAGCACGTTGTAGGCGTCCAGTGCGGTCTTGTCCAACTGCGCCAATTCCAGTGGCCCGGCCAGTGCTTCGAACTCGGCCACACCGTCGTCCAGCGGCGAGCCGTCCGCCTGCAAATAACGCTGCACCGACTGTGTCGTCAGGACTCGTTGAGTGTTCCAGTGCGGCGAATCCTGATGCAAAGCCAGTTGCTCGAAACACACCTCACTCGCGGACAGTCCCTCAGGCAGTGGGCCTTTTGGCAAGACCAGCGCGTTGCCACGCAGTTGCCACGGCAGGCCCAGTCGCCACTGTTGGGGATTACTGTCGAGGTTGATGTATCGCGCGCGGGTTTCGCTGATGTAAAAAGATTGCTGCGCCTCGTCATGGGCGTCGCGCCACCACTGTTGTTCATCGGGATCGCTGAACGGCGGGGTGTCCGAGTCGACAAGCCTGCGGGCGTAGCTCACGGCCAACGCATGGGTCGACAGACCGAAGTCGTTCCAGCGCAGATTGACCTCATGGCGGCACAGCGGGTCGTCGATAAACCGGTCGTACTGGTAGCTGATTTTTTCCAGTACCAGCGGCAGCAACACAGCTGCCGCATATGGCCCTTTGGGCCGTACTTCGCGCACCAGATAACGTAGCTCTTGCACCGCATAAGGCGTGGCAATGCCCGGCTGATCCATATCCGCATCGGCATAGGTTTCGATGCGGGTGACCGAGCCGACCAGCGCTCGGGCTATCTGGTATTCACTGTCGGCGTCATGCGGCGCGATGGGTTCATCGATTTCGTCGCCGGCGTGGTAACGGCTGAACAGTGTGGCGCCCAGTGCGACGGCTTGCGCATCCTCATTGAAATAGCTGTCACGCGCCCGATCCGTCGATTGCCCGGTATGGAACCAGGTGCAGACCCGTACCGGCGCGGTGAAGCCGATGTCGTCATCGCTGCTAGCGCTTTCACTGTCGGTTTGCAGCAAGTGGCCGAAACCGCGAAATTCGCGCTCTTTGCCATCGTAGACCCCTTCACGCCAGGTGAACGCCTGGGTCAGGCAGTTGCCAGTGACTTCATCCAGTTGTTGTTGTTTTTTGACCACCGCCACCGGGAACGGCAAATGCGAAACCGGCAGACGCTTGAGCTTGAGCATCCGCTGTTTTTCATCCAGCCATTCCTGGGCGGAACTGCGATACACCACACTGGTACTGCAACCCATGTTGTTGTTGCTGGCCGTCAACAAATAGGGTTTGGCCGCGACGAAATCGTAGCGCCAGTGCTGCGGTGCGAGGTGCGGCACCGTCAGTATCAGGCTGGCACAGCCCAAACCTTGCAGGTCGGCGAAGCTTACCTGGCACAGGCGGTCATAACGCACACCTTGCGGCCAGGGTACGATCACCGGGATCTGTTCCAGTCCGTTGCCGCCGCGGTTCAGATAGATCTCGAACACATCGGACTTCAGATAGATCAGCGCGGGTGCCCCGCAGCCATCGAGGTCGGCGAGGCGTACCCGCGATGAATCGAATTGCTCGTATGTGAAGGGCAGGTCACTGATCTTGCGACCCTCACCAAACCGGCCGTGACCCAGGTTCGGCCAGCAGCGGATTTCGTCATGACGGATGCGGCACAACTCGGGCATGTCGCTGCCCAGCAGATTGCCGAGCAGCACCAGTTCAGTGGGCGAGTCGCTGAATAACGGCAAGCGGTCATCGAGTGGTGAATGCGGCACCTCTTCGGCCTGGGCGAATCCTTGCTCTCGCTGGTTGGCGTACAGGCGCACCGAGTTCGGACCAATCAGGGCAATCGAGCTGAGGCCGTCACCGCTGAGGTCCGCCAATTGCGCCAGCGTGTGGGAAAACTCCAGCGCAAACGAGTTGAACGGCACGAAATCGGCGAAGTTGCGTTGCGCATTCAGCGTGCGAAACCCGCTGGCGCCCGGTTGTGCGGTGATCCAGTCGAGACGTCCGTCACCGGTCAGATCGGTCAGCCATTGCATTACCGAACGATTGCGATCAGTCAGCGCAATCCTGTCCAGCGCGGTCCATGGTCCATAGCTGATCTCATCACCACCTGCTTTTGCGCGTAGCGGTTCGCGGTAGTACCAGCCTTGGTCATAGCGGCAGAGAAAGCCCGGCACGCCTTCGCCGTAGAGGTCAACGCACTGGTAGAACCCGCCGCCTTCGACGCCCGGCTGCGTGTCTGTTGCCAGCAGGCGTGTCGGGGTTTTATTGATTTCGAAGGCTGAGTAGTCGAACTCCACCGGCGGCGTGTTTTCCACGTAACCGCTGGCATCGAAGGCCTGATAGTGGGCGGCGCTGATCTGGCTGAACGACCACTGTGTCACCGTTTGCGGGTTGTGATATTCCAGCAGCAGACGCCGAACCAGCAGAGGTTTTTCGCCCGGGGCTGTGGGAAAGTGATGAAACATCAGTACTTGCCGACAGAGACGACGGGTGCCCACCGCAAAGCCCTGGCCATAGGTTGAAAAGGGGTCCGGGCGCAGGGGCCACGGCAACAGTTTGGCACCGTCGTAAACCGGGACTTCAGTCAGCGACGTAGTGCGCTCGCCGTAGTCGAAGATCAACTGAAAATGCCAATCCGGTTGGGCCGCGTCCTCCGCCTCCCAGGCATACAATTTCTTGCTCGCCGTGAAGTTGCCGTAGCACACCCGCTCCAGATAGCGCTGGGCGCTGTAGTCATGGATCGGGTCGGGATCCTGATCATCGGCCTTGTACCGATAACAGATGTGTTCGCCGTGAGTGTTCATGCTTTCGCAGAGCAGCCAGGCGCCGACACGATCCTGAGCCTGTGGGTCTTCACGGCGTGAGGCGGCTGTTTTGCCGTAGACGTGCAACGAACCATCGGCAGCGTGTATCAGCCAGAAACCAGGCGTTGCGGCCTCCTTCGAACGAGACTCTCGTTGCCAGTATTCACGCAGGGAAAAGTCCCCCTCAACCCGTGGCCAGTAGCACACCACACGGTGTAGGCCGATGTTCTCGCTGTCATAAGTGGATTCATGGCGGAACTTGATTGTGCCGTCGGCTTCCAGCTCCGGCATCCACACTTCACCGTCATGGCCGATGATCTCGTCGTGGTCGGTATAACGCGGTACGCCCTTGTTGGTGCGCCGGCTGATCTGACTGAGGCCAAGTCCCCAGCCAACCCCGAACGGCCCATTACCGGTCTGGCTGCTGTAAGTCAGCGACAGTTGCGGATCCCAGCCACGCCCGGCGGACAGTGGCATCGGTAGCTCGAACGACGCTGCACCGGTCGGTCCGACGGCCCCCCAACTTTTGCCGATGGTGGCAATCGACGAACTCTTGGCAATGGAAGGTGTGGTGATGTTCAGTTCCTGATCGGCCATGGTCTTGTCCGTTGCGCACGCGGAGGGCGAGGGTGGGAAGACGCTAGCAATAATCAGGCGTGAGGTAACCTGTCAGATCTGACAGGTGCGCAAGACCGATTTGTATGCATGGGCGATGTTTTTATCTCCAAGTCATTGAATACAAAAAGGCCGGCCCGTCGTATGACGGGCCGGCCTTTTTCGCAGCGTTAAAGCGCTTACTGCACTTCGACCGCCAGGCTTTCGCTGATCTTCTGTTGCCAGATCGCAGGACCGGTGATGTGTACCGACTCACCTTTGCTGTCCACCGCTACGGTGACCGGCATGTCCTTGACCTCGAACTCGTAGATCGCTTCCATGCCCAGTTCGGCGAATGCCAGCACCTTGGACTTCTTGATGGCCTGGGCCACCAGGTAAGCGGCGCCGCCGACAGCCATCAGATACACAGCCTTGTTGTCCTTGATCGCTTCGATCGCGGTCGGGCCGCGTTCGGACTTGCCGATCATGCCCAACAGGCCGGTTTGCTCGAGGATCTGACGGGTGAACTTGTCCATCCGCGTGGCGGTGGTCGGGCCAGCCGGGCCAACCACTTCGTCACCGACCGGATCAACCGGGCCGACGTAGTAGATGAAGCGACCTTTCAGATCGACCGGCAGGGTTTCACCTTTGTTGAGCATCTCGACCATGCGCTTGTGCGCAGCGTCGCGACCGGTGAGCATCTTGCCGTTGAGCAGGACGGTTTCGCCCGGCTTCCAGCTCTGCACGTCTTCCGGGGTGAGGGTGTCGAGGTTGACGCGACGGGCCGACGGGCCGGCTTCCCAGACGATTTCCGGGTAGGCGTCCAGCGGTGGCGCTTCCAGCGAAGCCGGGCCGGAACCGTCGAGCACGAAGTGCGCGTGACGGGTGGCGGCGCAGTTCGGGATCATGCACACCGGCAGCGAGGCTGCGTGGGTCGGGTAATCCATGATCTTCACGTCGAGCACGGTGGTCAGGCCACCAAGGCCCTGGGCGCCGATGCCCAACTGGTTGACCTTCTCGAACAGCTCCAGACGCATTTCTTCGATGCGGTTCTGCGGGCCACGGGCTTTGAGTTCGTGAATGTCGATGGATTCCATCAACACTTCCTTGGCCATCACGGCGGCTTTCTCGGCGGTGCCGCCGATGCCGATGCCCAGCATGCCCGGTGGGCACCAGCCGGCGCCCATGGTCGGAACGGTCTTCAGCACCCAGTCAACGATCGAGTCGGATGGGTTGAGCATGGCCATTTTCGACTTGTTCTCGGAACCGCCGCCCTTGGCCGCTACGTCCACTTCCACGGTGTTGCCCGGGACGATGGAGTAGTGGATGACCGCCGGAGTGTTGTCCTTGGTGTTTTTACGAGCGCCCGCCGGGTCGGCGAGGATCGAAGCACGCAGGACGTTTTCCGGCAGGTTGTAGGCGCGACGCACGCCTTCGTTGATCATGTCGTCCAGGCCCATGGTGGCGCCATCCCAACGCACGTCCATACCTACGCGGACAAACACGGTGACGATACCGGTGTCCTGGCAGATCGGCCGGTGGCCGGTGGCGCACATGCGCGAGTTGATCAGGATCTGCGCCATCGAGTCACGGGCCGCTGGCGATTCTTCGCGCAGGTAGGCTTCGTGCATCGCCTGGATGAAATCCACGGGGTGGTAATAGGAAATGAACTGCAGGGCGTCGGCAACGCTCTGAATCAGGTCGTCTTGCTTGATCACGGTCATGAGTCGCGCTCCTCTAAAAGACGGGAACATTCAATAAGGTGCCTGCGGCTTGGGTGTATCGGTCGCTCGCATGCACCTTTCAAGGCACGCCGGGGCTGCTGGCGCGACGCTAAAAAGGCGCGGCAGTATAACGCGCCTCGGTAGTGGGTACACCTTGGCTTTTGGTCGGATAAATCCTGTGGCGAGGGGATTTATCCCCGTTGGGTCGCGAAGCGGCCCCCTGCAATCTTTCAGTCACACCCAATGAATAGGTTTTACGACTGCTGCGCAGCCAAACGGGGATAAATCCTCTCGCCACAGGGACCTCATGCGGGCATCAATAAAGGTCAATCAAGCCATGCATTTGACGTCAAATTTCGAGCCCGAAAATCGGTGGTCATTTATCGACTACGCCACTAAAGTGGCAGCCGGTCTGTAGAGTAGGACACTCGGTCAGCCTCCAATCGCACGGTGAGTCAACGATTGACCCATAACGCCATTCAACGTCTTTTGCTCAAACGCTTTGCCCTCGCTGCAGCCACCTATGGATTGGCTTTGGTGCTGTTGTGGCTGGCGTTTTTCACCGGGCATTACGACCAGTCCTTGAGCACAGTGACCATTGGCAGCGCGCTGGTGGTGATCACTCAGGCCACCCTGTTCGGTCTGTTCTGGTCTGGCCGTAACCTGCGCTTCTCCGATCCCAGCCTGACGGAAGTGCAAGTGCTCCTCGGGCTCGGCTGGCAGACCTGGCTGATCGCCCATCTGGATGAAGCACGCAGCGCGTTTCTGGTGTTCTACGTGCTGATCCTGTTGTTCGGTCTGTTTCACCTGAGCCGACGGGCGTTCATCCGCTGTTCGCTGCTGGTGTTCTCCAGTTTCTGCGCAATCACTCTCTGGGACGGCTATCACATGCGCTTGCCGGAGCCGGCGCTCGCGGCCTTGCAAGTGTGCATTCTGGCGATGGTGCTGGCGTGGCTGGTGATTTACGCACGCTTTGTCCAGGTCTCGCGCCAACGCATGCGCCAGCGTCGCTTTGCCTTGCAGGCGCATCAGGACACCCTGCGCGGGATGATGCGCCAGCTTGAAGACCTGGTCGCCACCGACGAACTCACCGGCCTGTTCAATCGCCGGCATTTTCTGCGCCTGGCCTCGCGTGAACTGAATGCGATGGACAGCGACGTGTTGCACGGTCTGGCGCTGATCGACCTCGACCATTTCAAACGCATCAATGATCTGCACGGTCATGCCGCCGGCGATCAGGTATTGCAGGCGTTTGCCGGCGTTGCCCAGGCATGCTTGCGCGACGGCGACGTGCTGGCGCGTTATGGTGGCGAAGAATTCGTGGTGTTGCTGCCCGACTGCAACGCCGAGCGTCTGACCGCCTGCTGCGAGCGGCTGCGCATTGCCTTCACCGACGTCGAACTGATCGGCTTGAATGTGCGCAGTCTCAGCTTGTCGGCCGGCATGACGCTACTGGCCTTGGGTGATGATCTGGACGACGCCTTGCAGCGCGCCGATCAGGCGCTCTATCGAGCCAAGCGTGACGGGCGCAACCGCTGTGCGGCCGCGTGGGAGAACGTCGATGCCTGAACTTCGCGTCGGTGAACGGCACTGGTCGGTGGCGGCGAGCAGCAATCTGCTCGATGCACTCAACCAGAACGGCGTGGCTGTGCCTTACAGTTGTCGCGCCGGCAGTTGCCATGCCTGCCTGGTGCAGTGCGTACAAGGCCTGCCGGCAGATAACCGCCCGGATGCCTTGAGCGCCGAACAGCGCCAGCAGGGTTGGCGTCTGGCGTGTCAGTGTCAGGTGATCGAAGATTTGCAGGTGCACACTTTCGACCCGATCGAGGACGGTCGCCCGGCTGTCGTCGAGGCGCTGGACTGGCTTAGCGACAATGTCCTGCGTCTGCGCCTGACCCCGAAACGGCCCTTGCGCTACGGCGCCGGCCAACATCTGGTGCTGTGGATCGATCGCATCGCGCGTCCGTATTCGCTGGCCAGCCTGCCGGAAGAAGACCGCTTTCTTGAGTTTCACCTCGACTGCCGCCAGCCCGGTGAATTCAGCGATGCGGCGCGGCGCTTGCAGATCGGTGACCCGATCCGCCTCGGCGAACTGCGCGGCGGCGCGCTGCATTATGACCCCGACTGGCATGCAAGACCGCTGTGGTTGCTGGCCGCCGGTACAGGTCTGGGCCCGTTGTTCGGCGTGCTGCGTGAAGCCTTGCGCCAGGATCACCAAGGCGCAATCCGCGTCATTCACCTGGCCCATGACGCCAGCGAGCACTATCTGGCCAAACCCCTTGCGGCACTGGCCGCGCAGCGGGAAAACCTATGTGTCGAGCTATGGACGGCGGCCGAGTCAGCCGCCGCTTTGGCACAACTGCGCCTTGTTTCAAGACAAACCCTGGCCTTAGTCTGCGGCTCACCGACCAGCGTCGACGCCTTTGCCCGGCGTCTGTACCTGGCCGGACTGCCGCGCAATCAACTGCTGGCTGATGTGTTTCTTAGTCGCGGTTGAGCGCTGAATTCATTGGCACGAAAGTTTTCTGTGGAGAGGGGATAAACCCCCTCTCCACAGTGATCCTTCTCGGCCCGCACTGTCGAGAGTTGTCATGACCGAAGCCATTCTGCTGGAACGCGAACGCGGGTTACTGACTCTGCGCCTTAACCGCCCAGACAAGAAAAACGCCCTGACCCGCGCCATGTACAGCCGTCTCGCTGAAGCGTTGAAGCATGCCGACAGCGATCCTGAAGTCAACGCCGTGATGATCACCGGCAGCGCCGAGTGCTTCACCGCCGGCAACGACATCACCGACTTCATCCAGCAACCGCCGAGCGATCTCGACAGCCCGGTTTTCCACTTCATGCTCAATTTGCTCGAGTGTCGCAAACCGGTGATTGCCGCCGTGGCCGGAGCGGCGGTGGGCATCGGCACCACGTTGTTGCTGCATTGCGATCTGGTCTACGTCAGCCGCGATGCGCGGTTGCGCATGCCGTTCGTCAACCTCGGGTTATGCCCGGAGTTCGGCTCCAGCCTGATCCTGCCGCGCTTGCTTGGGCAGGCTAAAGCAGCGGAGTTGCTGTTGCTCGGCGAAAGTTTCAGTGGCGAGCAGGCCGCCGGGTGGGGAATTGCGACAGAGGCATTGGGCAGCGGCGAAGCAGCACTGGCCAAGGCACGGGAAATGGCATTGCGCTTCGATGAGTTACCACCGGAAGCGGTGCGCATCAGCAAACACCTGATGAAAGCGCCGGATCGCGAGCAGATTCGCAAAGTCATCGAGGAGGAGGGCGCGTTGTTCACCCAGTGCCTGCGTTCACCTGAGGCGTTGGCGGCATTGACCGGGTTTATCAAACGGCACTGAACCTTCACTGCGCTCGCCGACCTCATCGCTGGCAAGCCCACCCCCACAGATTTGCGTGTCGACCCCTTTTATTGTCAACAGCTCCTGACTCTGTGGGCTGGCCTGCCAGCGATGAGGTCAGAACCGACGCCGCACTTGTTGGGTCTGAAAACAAAAGCCCCGCCATTCACATGGCGGGGCTTTTGTTTTTCAGCAACCGGTCACTCAGACCTGCGGGTCGCCCACGTGCAGGATCTTCATGCCGTTGGTGCCGCCGGTGGTGTGGTAGCTGTCGCCCTTGGTCAGGATGACCCAGTCGCCTTTTTCCACAACGCCGCGCTTGACCAGCTCGTCGATCGCCTTCTGGCTGACTTCGTGCGGTTCCAGCGAAGCCGGATCGAACGGGATGGTGTACACGCCACGGAACATCGCTGCACGCGCTTGAGTCTCGCGGTGTGGCGAGTAGGCGTAGATCGGCACCGAGGAACGGATGCGCGACATGATCAGCGGGGTGTAGCCACTTTCAGTCAGGGCGATGATCGCTTTGACGCCAGGGAAGTGGTTGGCGGTGTACATGGTCGCCAGCGCGATGCTTTCGTCGCAGCGGGTGAATTCCTTGCCGATGCGGTGGCTGGAGGTCTTGCCGGTCGGGTGCTTTTCAGCGCCGACGCAGATACGCGCCATCGCTTGCACGGCTTCCAGCGGATACAGGCCCGCGGCGGATTCGGCCGAGAGCATCACGGCGTCGGTGTAGTCGAGCACGGCGTTGGCCACGTCGGACACTTCGGCGCGGGTCGGCATCGGGTTCTGGATCATCGACTCCATCATCTGGGTCGCCACGATCACAGCCTTGTTGTGGCGGCGTGCGTGCAGAATGATTTTCTTCTGAATGCCCACCAGTTCGGCGTCGCCGATTTCCACACCGAGGTCACCACGGGCAACCATCACGGCGTCGGAAGCCTTGATCAGGCCGTCGAGGGTTTCGTCGTCGGCCACGGCTTCGGCGCGTTCGATCTTCGCCACCAGCCAGGCAGTACCGCCGGCTTCGTCGCGCAGTTGACGGGCGTATTCCATATCAGCTGCGTCACGTGGAAAGGACACCGCGAGGTAGTCGACTTCCATTTCAGCGGCGAGCTTGATGTCGGCCTTGTCTTTTTCAGTCAGGGCCGGAGCGGTCAGGCCGCCACCGCGACGGTTGATGCCTTTGTGGTCGGACAGCGGGCCGCCGATGGTCACCACACAGTTGAGTTCAGTGGCGGTGGCGGTTTCAACGCGCATCACCACGCGACCGTCGTCGAGCAGCAGCTCGTCGCCCACGCCGCAATCTTTCACCAGATCCGGGTAGTCGATGCCGACCACTTGCTGGTTGCCTTCGGTCAACGGATGGCTGGTGGAGAAGGTGAACGGGTCACCGATCTTCAGCTCGATCTTCTTGTTGGCGAATTTGGCGATACGGATTTTCGGGCCTTGCAGGTCACCGAGCAGGGCGACGAAGCGGCCGTGCTTGGCAGCGAGGTCACGCACCAGTTTCGCGCGAGCCTTGTGCTCGTCGGGGGTGCCGTGGGAGAAGTTCAGACGGGCGACGTCCAGACCAGCCAGAATCAGCTGTTCGAGAACTTCCGGCGAGTTACTGGCCGGGCCAAGGGTAGCGACGATTTTGGTACGACGGACGGACATGCAAAGACTCCTGAGTTCAAGCGCTAGCGAAGGCTACTATGCTCTTGGGGTGTAGTCATTGTTCGTTTGCACTACTTTCTGTTTTCTTTATTGAACGCGGTAACTTTGGGACAAACGCGCCTGAAGATTTTCGACCAGGGGTCGATACAGAGCACAAGACAGGAGAACCCCCATGCGATTGTTGCCCATTGCCGCCCTTGCCCTCAGCGTCCTCGCCGTCACGGGCTGCACCCGTTGGTCGATGAACCATCATTTGAACAACGCCTACAGCGCCTATGATCGCGGCAATTGCGAGCAAGTGATGCTCGAGCTGTCCAAGGTCGAACGCGCCAGCCGTGCCCGCCCGTATGTGTGGCCGGAAGTGTCGATGATGCGCGGCCAGTGCCTTGAGCGGCAGAAAATGTTTGTCGATGCGGCGCAGACCTATCAGTTCATCATCGCCTCGTACCCCAACAGCGAATACGCCTACCGCGCCCGCGCCCGTCTGGAAACCTTGCAGAGCCTGGGCCATTACCCGACGCGCAGTGCAGCAGCAGTGGTGCGGCCAACGCGCTTTTGATGGCAGTTGTCGTACAAAATCTGGCCGGTTGTACAGCCTGAGCTATAGTCGAATCAATCGGGTCTGGAGCCGTGTCTCCCATGTGCCCGTGCAACACCTGCGACTGGCGAGTGGTCAGGTGACGGCGATTTAGCGACCGTCACACCGGAAGCGGGGAGAGCGTGCCTGCGATACGGGTGCGTTCCGAAGCAAAGGTGCGGCTCTGTGAGAGAGCCATGCATGGCGAACGCGCATGTTTACCGACCGCCGGATCGAACGGCATCAGCTGCCGTATTTCCTCAGAGTGTTCAACAGTGTCACCGACAAACCCATTGGCTTTCTGGGCAACGTGTCCGAAGACGGGCTGATGCTCATCAGCCAATTGCCGATGATGACGGGCGTGGATTTCCATCTGCGGTTGAAGATCCCGTGTGGCGACGGTTGCCAGCAGGTGATCGACCTCACCGCGTGTTGCCTGTGGTGCCACGAAGACGCAACCCCGCTGCATTACGACACCGGGTTCAGCCTGCAACGACCGCCGCCGGAATATGGGCAACTGGTCGAGGCCTTGCGCCAGTACTTCAGTTTTCAGCCGTTGCCGGCTTCGGCCTGAACATCAAAAGCTAAGGATCGCAGCCTGCGGAAGCTCCTACATGGATTTTTGTGCATCCTGCAGGAGCTGCCGAAGGCTGCGATCTTTTGATGTTCACACTTTCACGGCAATCGCCCGCTCGTTATCCAGCGCCTTCTCCGCCAGCAACAACCCCATCTCGCTCAACTGATAGATCGCCATTGCCAGATGTCGCGGCTTGTCATCGAGGCTGTCCGCCAGATCCAGCAGCAGAATGCTCACCGACGAAAACGTTTCGTAAGTCTGAATGGCCACCGCTTCTGGGTTCAGGTCAGGCGCGACCATGAACATCTGCATGCCGCGATCCACGGAATTGCGCGGGTCGGGTTTGGGTTTGAGGTAATGGTCGAGGGCTTTTTCGGCGGCTTCGTGGAGTTTTTTTGATTCAGCGGATTTGTAGGGGGAAACCGAATCGGTTTCGGGGGGGATTCGGGGTTACGTTCTTCATTTTTTGCACACTCGTCGTTGGGGCCTCCACCTGTTCGCGACTCAACGAAAGGGTGGCGGCTGTAAGCAGGTTAGTCGACCGGGAGTGTGCGAACCGGCGCGCCCTGGGGCGCCCTGCAAACAGTCACCATCGAGTGCGGGGATAGGGGAGACCCGACTGATGACGCTTATACGCAATACACATAACCCGGGCGACTAAACCCGACCACTGATTGGCAGCGGCACGGATCAAGTTACGAGGCATCCGCCAAGCGCACAAGCCGGCGGATTCTGAGGGATGTGTAGGCAATGGCGCAACCCGGCGTAGCCGGATGTGGGCGGCTGTAGGAAGTCGCCGAACGGCACGGCGGGAAAAGTTACCGTCCGTCGGGACTGTCAGATTTTACAGGTGCTCATGCCAAGAGGCGCGGAGTAGAAAGGAGACCTACCAGAGGTGGGTGTGATCATGTCAGACAACGAAAACACAAGTGATGAGAAAGCCCAGATACTGGAGCTCCATTTTCCAACTCCTGATGCGCGATTGGGCAGTAAGGTCCGTATTAGTGGGAGATGTTTTCCGCGTGAAGAAATTACGGTAGCCGGGTGGGGTGTTTATTACCCAATCGTGGATGCGCAGGGCTACTGGTCTCATGTGGAGGAGTTGACGGGATTTCCATACCCGGTTCTCGACTATGTTTTAACAATTAAAAGAACCGGCCAGACGGTCAAGGTAAGGGTGAGTTGGAGGGAAAATTGGGGGACCTATATTGTTTTCCCTGCTCAAGGTGCTGTTGTGGAGCCTGGGAAGCCTTTTGTAATGAAGGGAGAGGCAATAACGGGTTCTACAGTCACAGTGAAAGATTCCCTTAGTGGCAACACATTGGGGACTGCCCGACCAGGGGCGGGAGGGGAGTGGGAAGCGATCATCAGCCCACCCTCAGACGTCAAAGAGTTGCAAGTTGAGGCCTCACATGATGGTTTTGGCGGCTCTCCGCTGCCGTTCAAAACTTCATACGTTGTTGGGCCGAGCATTCCTCGCATCACGCCTCCCGCGGCTGGAAGTGTGCATGACCTGACATTTTATATAAGCGGGAGTAACGGCATCCTGAATGGCGTTATTCAACTACGGAAGGAGGCGGGCGATAGCCCCGAGCTTGGCCAATCGATTGTCTCCAGTGCACAGGGGAACTGGAAGGTCACGGTTAATGTGCCTCCGGGCAATAATTCGCTGGTCGCCGAGCAGGTGCTGGGTGGGATACGTTCCGGACGTAGTGTCCCCGTTGGCTTTAAAGTCCGCCCCTCCCCCTTTATCGCGGTCGACGTCGAGATCATCGACACCTCAATCAAGTTCTCTGGCACCGCCCACGCCGGTGCGACAGTGGTGATCAGCGTCCCCGGTTCGAGTATCACGCCACCGCCGTCGGTGGTGGCAGACCTAACCACAGGCATCTGGACGACCACTGCTACAGGCTGGCCGTACGGCACTGGCACTGCGCAGATCATACAAAAGGTCGGCGACGGTGCCAGTGGCTGGATCGAGTCGCGGCCCTTCACATTCTTGGTCGAAAACAAACTGCCTGATGTGAGTGAGTTGGCGTTCACCCTGGACTATGAACCGACCTTTAGCGGCATCGGCAATGCCCGTGCGACGGTCTTGCTTTGGGAGATCGATCGTGAAGTGGCGGTGGCGTCTGATGTTCTATTGACTGCCAATGGCCCATGGTCAAGCAAAGCCTCGGAAACATGGGGGCCTACGTACAAGAGGCGAATTCGCATCAAGCAAACGGTAGACGGGCAGCAAACTGAATGGGTTTACCTCGATGTGAGCATCCCGCCGCTGGCCCCAGGCCTGAGCGATCCGGTCGAGAATGGCCTTTATCCCAGGTTCAGCGGCACTTGCTGGCCAGGCGCAGTCGTTAACATCCAATTCAGCGACGAAGACGATATTGTCCATAAGGGGGAGGTGGTCGGTGGGGCCTGGACTTTCCGGCGTGAACAGGCGTTTGACCCCGGTGAGCATACCGTGACTGTCACCCAATTCGCCGCCGAGCAAACCTCCGCGCCGGTGTCTGCGACCTTCCCCATCACACGTCCCATGCTTCAACCGATCATTGTCCAACCGCATCCGGATGGCGTGGGCCGCAACGTGACCATCTTCGGCACGAACGGTATGCAGGGCGCCACGATGCAGTTGCGCGATGTCCGATTCCAATCGCCGCTGGGACCGGCAAAACAACTGGATGCAGGCGGCGTCTGGTGCATCGACCTCACTGGCCTCGAGTACCGGCGGTACACCATCGATGCGCTGCAAACCCTTAATAGCATTCCGTCCGAGCGCAGTGAGCAACGCTCTTTTGATGTGGTGCTGCTGCCACCGGACATCGATCATCCGACGCTGGGTGGC
Organism: Pseudomonas sp. FP2196; assembly: GCF_030687715.1. Taxonomy (GTDB): domain Bacteria; phylum Pseudomonadota; class Gammaproteobacteria; order Pseudomonadales; family Pseudomonadaceae; genus Aquipseudomonas. The sequence goes on along the minus strand of NZ_CP117445.1, from coordinate 4,802,346 downwards.
AAGCTGCCGCGTACCGCAAAAATTGTCGGGCGCGGCATGGCGAGCGGGCGTGTCGAGGTCTTTCTGGAGGGGCTCGCCGAGCCGTTGCTCACGGATATTGCGGTGAGCCGGGAGGGCAGTTGGGAAGCTGAGGTGAGGCTACCCGTGGGACACGCAACCCTTTGGGCCCGGCAAACGTTCAGAGATGAAAACGACAGGCTGCAAGAATCAGAAAACTCTCTGCCATTGTCCTTTGACGTCGTCCCGGCGGCGCCGTTTATCGAGACCCCGCTCGAGGGCGAGCAGGTCGGGCAGCGGGTGGTGGTGTCCGGCTTCGGTGAGCCGGGCGATACCGTCACTGTGCAGCTGAACCTCGGCACACAAAACACCGTCGTGCTGGAGGATCGTACCTGGTCGGTGACGGTGACCTCCACGTTGTCGAGCGGCTTTTTCCCTTTGGAAGCGAAGGCGATGTACGACGGCTTCGAGTCGGACCCCGCGCAGCGAATGGTCGAACAGAGCGCGTATCGACCCATCATCGATGAGCCGGCAGCCGGACGTTGGCTCAGTGATCCGGTGTCCCTTGCCGGCAAGGGGCGCGAGGGCACCGTGCATGTGGTGAGCTGGTTCAACCCGGACGTGAAGTGGTCGCCGCCGCTGGACGTTTCTGGCGAGGCATGGCGCGGCGAATCCGACGTGCCACTGCCACCGGGGGGCAACTGGTGTCGGGTCGGGCAAACGCTTGATAACGATCCCACTGGGGTAACGGCCTCGGATTGGGAGGTGAGCGCACGCGTTGAAGTGGTGCCAGCGTCATTGAAAAAAACCTGAGGTAAAAAGTCGATGAACGGTCAATAAACCTGTCAGATATGACAGTAGACGTTGACCGTGTCGAAGCGCCAAATCCTACTCAATGAATGAGCAGCCTGACCATAACGTCAGGTTGCCCGGGCCCGTTGTCGCCTCAAGGAAACTGATCATGGTTGATTCGCGCCGTCCTGCTCTGCAACTGTTTGATGAGTTGTTTGCTGAGGAACAACAAGTACAAAACATCGGGCTGGAAAACCTCAAGACCTACCTTGAGCAGGGGGGGTCGATTTTTCCCTTGGTGGAGAAGGGCGTTCAAAGCCTGGTCAGGGAGCATCGGGTCACCCCGGAAGACGCGCAGCGATTTCTGCGCGGGGCCAACAGCATGGCCACGTATTTGCGTCGTCAGTTCATCGAGCAGACCCTGACCGGCAGCAAGACCGCTCCAGCCCGCAGCTCAAGCGGTTTCTTGTCGATGGTCGACGGTCCCGATTATGAAGGGTTGATCGGCACCGACTTTGCCGCGCTGTGTCCGCCAGATGCCTTGGAGTCGCTCACGTCGCCGGTGGCCTATCTGATTGAACTGTTGCGCTGGATTCGTGACCGAATCAGGCCAGGAGACGGTCAGGAGGAAAAATGGCGTCTGCATGTGCGCCGCAAGGATTTATTGCCGCTGTCTGTCGACTTCAATGCGGTGTATCAGTCGATATCGTCGGTCGACATCATCGTATCGGTGCTGGAGACATTCATCGCCGCTAACACGGAAGCCGGGACAGATGCGGCGATTGAAGACGCGCTGATCGAAGCTCGCTATCCCAACGCTCTGCCGTATTACCAGCATTGGGTCACGATTGATGGCATTGCGCAGCTCCATAACCTGTCGGCGGGAGATTTCGAGCACAGGGTTGACCTGGCGTATCCGTATTTTCTGCAAAGTAACGCCCGGGGGCCCAATACCGGTCGTGGTTTCGCCCACGCTTCAAGACTTGGCCCCTATCAGCGGCTACTGCTGACGCAGGATCGTGTGGGTCATGATGATCGCAAAGATTTTTATGCCGACAATTTCGGTACCGTGGATGCGCAAGAGCACGCAAAACTTAATCAGGTCGCGTTTCTGGGCGAACGAACAAAGTTGACCAGTGCGCAGATCGAAGCGTTGCTCTCGATCCGCGATTTTGCTCCGGTGCGTTCGGCCAATGTGAACTACCCGGATTTACTTCATGATGAGCCGGAAAGTGGGCGTTCCGGATCCGTCTACATCAATGACAACACTTCACCTGGTGTGCGGATTGACGACGAGTTACAGGAACGTCATCGACTCACAGCAGACCCCGACGACCCAACCGGCTTCAACCGCTATGACCGGATAAACCAGATGGTGCGTCTGGCCAACTGGACAGGGTTGCCTTTCGATCAGGTGGATGCCGTGCTGGTAGCCGCCATCAGGGCAACAGCGCTCGGCACTGCACCGAAGCTCCCCGCTGCACAGGAGATGAATATATCGAGCGGCGTGGTGCATGCACTTGGCCTGTTTCAGACTTTGCGCGAGCGCTACGAATGCACCGCCGCGGATTTTGCAGTGTTTATCGGTGAGCTGTCGGTTTACGGCCGCGGCCAGGCGCTCTCGCAGTTCGACCAGCTCTTCAACGATCAAGCGGGCTATCGCGAACCCCTGAGACTCGACAACGGAACGTTTGCACTGGCGCCGGCGCCGGGTGAGGTTGATTTGACGATCAGCCAACTGTGCAGCGGTCTGGCGATCGACCTGCAGACTTATTACTACCTGGCAATGACGGTGGCCAGGGCACAGGGCATGACGGACACCCTGACACGCAGCCCGGCGATCATTTCCGCCTTTTGCCGCTTGGTGAGACTGCCGCGGTTGTTGAACATCACACCGGTCGAAGGGGTGCTGATGTTGTCGGTGCTGGGCGGGGATAGCTGGGTTAATGGCGTGGCGGGTATTCCTTACATCCATAACGTGCCGGGCGGTCCGCCGGATGTGCTGGAACTGATCGATGCCATGCAAAGTTGCGTGCAGTGGTGCGAGCAAAGCAATCTGCCGGTGCTCTGGGTTTTGCAGCACGCGGTCGTTGCGCAACCGGCCCTGGAGCCGTCCGGGCAGGACTTGCAGTTTTTCGAGCAGATTCGCAATTTGCTGCCGACCGCCCTGTTGTCCAATAGCGCTTTTCTGATGGCGGGTGCACCGTCTGCCGGGGCCTCGGACTGGCTGGAGTTCCTCGTGACATCTGCCGATGGCATTGATCCGATTGTCGACGCCTATGGTCTGGTATTGCCCTACGACGGCACCGCCGAGCAGTACCTGGCCTTTGTCCGCGAAAAAATCACGTGGGCGGTCGACAGTGCCCTGGGGGTGGTCGAGCCACTCTTGCGCCAGACCATCATCGACATCATGACCAGTGTGCTGTTGCAGATTCGCGATGCTCAGGTGTCACTGGTGAAAGAGACGCTGGCCGTGTATGCCGGCGTCGGTGTGGAGCAGGCCATAGTGATCCTGAACTGGGCCAATGCCACGGTTCATCAATTGCTGCTGCAGGTGCTGGAAACCACCGGCACGGATTCCGGGGAGACCGACCGAACACGCAACCGCATTGCCAACGCCTTGCTTGATCTGTTGGCTGAGGTGCGGCGCCGCAGCGAGGTGGTGTCGACGCTGGGGCTCAGTGCAACGCTGTTGCAGGATTATCTGGATTACGGCTACAGGGCCTGGCTCGCTCAGGACAACAAGCATGAGTTGTCGGTACGCACGCTTTATTACCTGACGTCGCTGACCCGGGCCTTCGGCTTGAGCGAGCAGCCGGAGCAGAAACTGTTGGACTACCTGCGCCAGGTCAATGCACTTCCCGATGTCACGGGTGATGCGATGAGTCTCGCGCAACAGGCTGCCGCTCTCAAACTGGCCGATTTTTTTGGCTGGAGCGTGCAGGAAGTACGCGAGTGCATCAGTCGCATTGATCCGACCGACCTCAAGGTCCTGAAAAACCTCATCCAACTCGATCTGTTGATGCGTATCCGGGTGCTATCCACCGAGAACGGTATGGATGCGTTGACCATTTTTCTGATCGGTAACTTGCCCGAGACCGTCGACAGACAAGCGTATGCCGAGGCTGCCGAACTTGCCCTGTTGGGCGAGTCCGGTGCGCGGGCACCCATGGTGTATGTGCCGGGTGACCTCAAGGCGCTGGTCACGACCACGTGCGAAGTATGGGGTGACAGCTTTGTGGTGGCCAACAAGCCTGGAGAAAAAGTCACCTATAAGGTGACCCTGAAAAATGCCGAAGGGAAGTTGCTCAGTGGTGTCCGCGTTTACTGGCGCGCCACCTTGGGCAGCGTCGAAACAGGCGCGACCGAGCTGGACGGAACACTGCTGGCCAACTTTATTCCCGGCAGCGTCATGGGCAAGGAAACGCCCATCTTCTGGCTGGATTTGTTTGAACCGGAGTACGCCCCTCCTGTGGAGATCGGCGCCGATTTCTCATCGCTGTCTTTTCCGCTTTCAGAGCTGTCGCCAACGCCTTTGGGGCAAGTGCCGAAAGGTCAGGAAGTCGAACTCTTCGCCGTGCTGGAAGACGATTACGAAAACCCTGGACAAAATTCGCTGGTGGATTGGTTTGCGCGCAGCACCGGTTCTTCAACAAATGCCGTTGCGACTATTCGGCCAGCCCAGGGGTTCACCAATCAGCAGGGGCTTACGCGGGTCTTTGTTTCCAGCACAACGGGCGGCACCTTCACTTTCAGTGTCCGCACTCAGTCTGGCGAGAGCGAAAGAACATTCGTCGACCCGATCACCTTTGCGGGTGAGTCGATATCGGGGTGAACGGTATCGCTTGGCGAACGGTTGTCCCCGGGTTCTACCCCAAGGAGCAAGATCATGGCGTTGAATAATATTGGCGGGCTGCTGGAAAAGCGTCGTTCGGCGCTGCTCGACTACTGCATCGGACAAGTTGGCAATGCGAAATACCCTTTTCTGAAAACCCCGGCCGATCTGTTCGAGCTGTTGCGCATGGATCCGCTGGACACTTATCAGGTGCAGAGCTCCTGGGTTGCCGAAGCGACAAGCTGCGCGCAGCAGTACATTCATGCGGTGTATCGCAAGCTTGAGCCGGGCTTTGAAACGGAACAGTTCGACAAGCAGCATCTGGCGCAATGGGAGTTGTACAACAACTACCCCGACTGGGCGGCGGTGCAGTTGATCTCATGCTACCCGGAAAACTTCATCAATCCCTTTGTGCGTCAGCGCAAGACCAGCCTGTTCAAAACCCTGGAAAACAACCTCAACCAGGCGCGCTTGAATGACGATTCCGTGCAGTCGGCACTGCAAGACTATTTGCAGGCATTCGAAAAGACCTGCGATCTGGATGTGATCAGTTGCTACATGGACGGCATGACGCCTGCCCGTGCCGATTATTACTTCGTCGGTCGGCAGCGGGTGCAGCCGTTCCAGTATTTCTGGCGCAAGGCCGAGATTGAACTCGGCGCCACGACCGTCGCGGTCAATCCGGCTGCCTGGAGTGAATGGCAAGCCGTGGAGATTCCGTCCGGCAACAAGGTGCTGGATATACGGCCGGTGGTCTGGAATGGCCGGTTGTGTCTGGTCTGGGCCGAATGGCGCGACAGGGTCGCCAGCAAAGCCGCGCAAGAGTACTCACCGAACAAACTGGACATCAACCTGGCGTTCATGACGCAGAACGGCCAATGGTCTGCCCCCTTGAGCATGCACAGTTCGGAGTATGACCACACGCTGTTGCCGGGCACCCGGTTGATTGCAAGCGTGCGCACCGACTATCTGGATCCCAAGGGCAAGCTGGGGGTTTTAATGACAGGCCAGTTTGAGTTTGCTGAGCCTCAAACTCCCGATCTGAGGGTACACGCGGTTTACGACGTGCTGATGCGCCCCGTCACCGGAGACGGTGGGGGCTGGCTGGATCTGGCGTTGGAACATCGATTCGTCAGCAATGAAACGGTTCAACACCCGTTGAGCAGTCAGGTCACGGTTGTTCCTCGTGTAACGACAGCGGGCTCGATGACGCCATATCTGGATCTGCAAGTCATGGCTTTGCGAGTGGGAACTGACGATGTACTGATGGTGCAGGGGTTTTGCTGGCCTACGGGGCTTGCCAATGGTCTGCGGAGCGTGACTCTGACGGGGCCAGGCGCAGGGGGGGATCCAGGGCCGATAGTTGAAAAAGTTGACCAGGCTGGCGGCTGGGTGATCGCGCCGTGGATATCCAAACGAGAAAAAGGCACCTGGTCGGTCAGTTTTTCATTCGGATTTGCCAATTGGGCGGGGGGGGGAGAAAAGTCGTTTACTCTGACGGTTGTCGACCTTGTGGACTTTGTCCCGCCGAGCCTGCACAAAAACACCGTCGATGCCGCGCAGTTTCTTTCCTTCAACCAGACCGGGCTGGCGTTGAAATACACCCGGCTCAATTCATTGTTTGGCCCGGAACTGGTGCAGCGTTCGATTTCCGTGGATGGCGTTCTGGGCTGGGATACCCAGTTTTTGCCAGAGCCGCCGCCGACCGATGCGGATTTCGCTGAGCCCAATGGTGCCTTCAATGGTGCCAACGGTCTGTTTTTCTGGGAGCTGTTTTTTCATCTGCCGCATTTGATGGCCACGCGCTTGCGCGATGAGGAGCGCTTCCGTGAGGCGCAGAACTGGTTGCATTACGTGTTCGATCCCCAGGCAACTGCCGATCCTGCAGGGCCGCCGCCGATTGCCCATCCAAAACCGAGGTATTGGCGCTGCCGGCCTTTGGACACCGACAGTGGCACCGTCGATCCGAGCTGTGAAAGTCAAAACCCTACCGACCCGGATGCCATTGGTTACGCGGCACCCGCGCACTTCCAGATTCTGGTGTTCACCGATTATGTGAAAAACCTGATGGCCTGGGGCGACTGGTACTACCGGCAACTGACCCGCGACAGTCTGGTGGCGGCCAAGTTGTGTTATGTCCAGGCCGGGTTTCTGATGGGCAAGGCGCCCACGGCCAACACGGCTACGCGTTGGCAAACCGACACGGTCGAAAACCTTCTGGGCCAGAGCATGACGCGGCCGAGTCTCGAAGCATTCGAACAGACGCTGGATTTCAGCCTGGCAGATTTCCCGGCCGCCTCCGATACCCCGCCCATGCTCGGGCTGCTGGCCTGCGGGCCTTTTGAAATTCCGATCAATCAGTCACTGCTCGACTTGTTTGCAGTGCCCGAGCAACGGCTGCATAACCTGCGCAACAATCTCACTCTGGACGGCAAACCTCTGGATATCCCACTGTTCAGCCCGGCTACCGATCCCAATCAATTGTTGCGTGACCTGGCGGCCGGTGGCGTGGCCGGGCCGAGACCGATGGGGGGACGGCTGGTGGTCAATGCGTTCCGCTGGCGCGTGACCTTCGAAGTCGCATTGCGCGCGGTCCAGGCGTTGCAGGATTACGGCAGTCAGGTGCTGAATCTGCTTGAGCAACGCGATCGCGCCGAACAGGAAGAGTTGCAGCACAACCATCTGGTGGAATTGGGCAGCTACGCCGAGACGGTACAGGAGCAGTCCATCGCTCAGCTTGTCTCTAACGTGACGGCGTTGCAGCAAAGCCGGGCTGTGGCGCAGGAACGCGCCGATGCCTACGCAACGCGCTACAACGACAACGTTTCGGCGATCGAATATCAGGTCATGGCCAGCCTGAAACAGTCGAAAACCTCCGCCTTGCAGGCCAAAGTAGTCAGAACCGCAGGAGGAGTCGTCGCGGCATTGCCGAAAATCTTTGGCCTGGCCAATGGTGGCTTCAAGCCCGAGCACGCATTCGATGCCGTTGCCTTTGGTCTGGAGATTTCCTCGTCGCTGTTGCAGATCGATGCCGACAGTCAGGCCACCACCGAAGGCTATCGTCGGCGCCGTGGCGAATGGGCGCTGCAACGCGACCAGGCGCTGGCGGAGGTGCGTGCTATCGATGCGCAGATCGCGGCGCAGGACTACGCCGTCAGCGCTGCGCGATCCAGCCTTGCGCAAACCCTCAGGGCCAACGCTCAGGCATTGACGGTTTACAACTACCTGAAAAAACGCGCGAGCAATGCCGAGTTGTTCGGCTGGATGCTCGGCCAGCTCAAGGCGCTGCACTATCAGGCCTACGATGCGGTCATCAGTCTGTGCCTCAGCGCCCAGGCTTCGCTGGCTGCCGAAACCGGCGATTACGATGCGCAGATCCCCTTGCCCCAGGTCTGGCTCGATCACCGCCACGGCCTGACCGCCGGTGAGCAGCTGCGTGGGCATCTGCTGCGGCTGGAACGTGAACACCTGCAACGTCAGGAACGGCGGCTGGAGCTGGTAAAAACCATCTCCTTGCGGCAGTTGTTCGAGGACGAGGTCGACCCTCAGGTGGGCATTGCCGGTTGGGCAGATGCATTGGCGCAATTGAAGGACACCGGCGCGCTGGAGTTCAAACTGACCCAGTTGTTGTTTGATCGGGATCATCCGGGCCACTTCTGCCGGCAGATCAGTTCGGTGGAAGTCGATCTGCCGGTACTGACCGGACCCTTCGAGGATGTCCGGGCGACCTTGCTGCAGATCAGCAGCATGACGGCGACCCGGTCAACCACGCAGTCGGTGCAGTACTTGCACAATCCGGGCGCGGTAGCGCCATCGGATGTGGTGATCAACCTGCGCAGTGGTCAGCAAATAGTTCTGTCGGTCGGGCTTGCCGATAACGGCCTTCACGGCACGAAACCCGATGAGGGTCTGCTCAATCCGTTTGAGAACACCGGCGCAATCTCCCGCTGGAGATTAAGTTTCCCGTGGCCGGGGAAACGGCTGCAAGCCGCCATGCTCGACTCGTTGACCGACATCATTGTGCGCATCCGCTACACCGCCAAGGCCGGTGAGCTGACGTTTATCCAAAAAGTCGAAGACATGGTCACCGAGGCTGAAAACGCCCGGCTGAACAAACAGCTCAAAGGAGCGGGTAATCATGAATGAGCCGGTTATCCAAGCGAATGAAAGTCTGGTGCGCAATGGCGATTTCAATAACGCGTTGAGCCATTGGACGCGTAAAGGCCTGGTGGGCGTAGATGCAGATATATATGAAGGCTGGCTGACCAATTTTATGGATGTCGGGGTTGGTGGCGTGGCCACCCAGACCATTACCGTTCCTAAAAAGCCCGACACCAACGCCCGTTATGAATTGACGTTTCTGTGTGAGCTGCGGACCGGAGTGTCATGGTCGGGCGATTCAGGCTGGTTGCGCATCCTCAAGGGCGGCGATGTGCTGATGAGCATCGAGCTCAAGAAAGGCGCTTCACGCAACGTCGAACAGGATCAGGCACATCTGGCGGCGGGGCAGCCGTTGGTGTTCATACCGATTGCCTATCAGGCATCCCTGGATGAGTTGGCGTTCGATAGTGGTGACGAGCTGAGCGTTCAGATCAGTGGTGTCCCGGCCAACCCTTCAGACAACCGCTCGACTGTCTGTATCACCCGCATCGACCTTCAACTGAAACTGGAGCCGCTGAAACTTCAGGCGATCTGTCTGGATCAGGAGGTGCTGACACCAGGCCAAACGTTATATCTGTGCCTGGGGGCATCCCTTGGCGGTGGACAGGGCAACCCCTCGTTGTACATCCCGCACAATTTGTCGTTTGTGCCAGAGGCAGGCAATGCCTGGCTGGATACCCAAGTGGCACTGACCAGCCCCGGCAACCCCCTGGACGCGGTCAAGGCTGTACCGGATTGGGGTGTCAATCATGAGGTGGCCTCGCCATGGTCCCTCGACTGCCCGATGCTGGGTGAAGAGAAGAGCTACGATTTCTCGATAAACCTGATTAACCAGTACAACGCTGAACCCTATTCGATCGATGTATCGCTGGGCCACCACCGTGTGGGTATTCGCGAGAGCCAGGAAGCCGCCTACTACCCGGTGTTTGAATATGGGCAAAGTGTCCGGCTGGGTGTGCAAGTCATTTCGTTTTATACCAGTCAGGCGCTGGATGGCCGGAGAGTCACTTGGGCGAGTGCCGGGCAAGGTGTGTTGGCCACCGGTACTACCAACGAGCAGGGCTGGGTTTACCATGACTTTGCGCCCTCGCACGCGGGCGACTTCATTGTCACGGCATCGGTCGACAGCCCTTATTACGCCAGCGGCGAAGTCACTCACGCCTTTGAGGTGACGGTGTTGGCAACGGATCCGTGGAAGGATTTGCGCGCCGTCGTCGAGAACGCCGAAACGCCGTGGGAGGTGACCGGCTATCCGAACCGGGGCAGCGATCATCCTTTTATCATGCGCTTGCCCGCCGAGAGTCCCTTGCGAGGAACTGATCTGTCGCTGCACTGGAGCGGCGCCGGGCATGAACAGCTGGGGGTCACGGTCAGTCCGGCGCTCAGAGAGCCGGTGCCGTTCGATGGCGAGGATATTGTCTGGACCCTGACCAGCGAGGATCGGCTTGACGGTCGCTTCGAACTGTCACTGGTCTGTTCGAAACTTTTGTTGCCATCGCCCGGCAAACCCATGTCGCTGGCGCGCAATCGGGTGAAGGTCGGGGCGGTGCGCGAGGCCAACAAGTTTCCGCTGGTGGACGAGTCGGAGGGTGTGTTGCTGCGGGTACAGGCGGTACATGACGTGGCCGGCGGCGACGGTGATCCGGTCAGCAATGCCTTGGTCGAATGGCAGATTCCCGACGGGGATACGGTTTACGAGGTGACCGGATCGGGCGGTTGGGCGAGTGTGCTGTATACGCCAAAGACGGTCGGCGAAAAGATTGTCACGGCCCGTCTCAAGGCTCACCCGGATGCGGTCTCGGTTGAACGACCTTTCACCGTTACAGCCATTGACACGAGCCCATGGAAAAATCAGGTCAGCATCTGGCTCGACGATGTGGAAGTCGAACGCAATTCACTCGGCCTGCTCTGTCGACGGGGGCAGACCTCTACCCTGAAAGTCGTGCCGCAGGCCGGCAGTGAGTGGATCGATCAAAACATCAGCCTGCATTGGCGCGGGGGCGATCCGGATATTGGCTTGAAGCCCGCAGACCTTGCATCACCCAAGCCTCTGTCAGAGGCCGGAGTGGAGTGGAAACTGGTTTCTGAAAAGGACTCCAGCCTCAGCAGTCTGTTCGAACTGGAACTGCGCCTTGAAAATCTGCCAAGCGTTCGCGAGTTGTCGGGCCGCCTGATGGCCGAGGATCTCACCGAAGAAGTGGCGTTGATGTTCGATCAGATACGGTCGGCGCTGGATGCTCAGAAGCTGTATCCGTGCCTGGGCGCTGTTCACCGCTTCAATGTGTTACCTCATGCGTTGAGCCCGCTAGTGGGGCTTGAGGCGTCGTTGACATGGTCGGGAACGCCGGTCGAGAGTCTGGGCGCGACGGTTAAACCGGTGATGGAATATCCACAAACACTGAGCGACGGTGGGGCGAACTGGACGTTGGACTTTACGGCCAGTCCGGAACCGGGAGAGTTTGCCCTGACCCTGGCTTTACCTCAGCTGAACTTCGAGGCGGTCGCCAAGCCGATGGCGCTGGCGCATAACAAAGTCAGGTTTGAGGCGTCGCGTGAGTCTGCGGTGGACCCGGTCATTGGCCAAGAGCCTGCGTGGATGTGGGTGCAGGTGTACTCGCATTTCACCGGACGTCCCGTGGACCAGGCGCCTGTGAACTGGATCATCGATGAAAAAACCAGCCATGAAGCCACCACTGCCGATGGCTGGAGCGGCTTCGCCTTTGCGCCACAAACCGTTGGCGAACAATGGGTGACGGCGTCGCTACTCAGTCCCTATGACGGTTACGAAGAGCGTTTGCCGATAAAGCTCCTTGCATTGGATGAAGACCCGTGGAGCGGGCTCACCGTTGAGTTTGACGGTCAGGCACCGCAACCCTGGGGGCAGAAGACCTACTTTCCCCGCCGCAACGGGACCTACAGATTGACTGTGAAAGCAGAGCAAGGTAACGCGTTGCTGGATCGCCAACTGACGCTGGGCATGACGGGGACTGGCCCCCGGCCGTTGGGTATCCAATTTACTCCGTCGGTGCTTGGGATTCCCAAATTGTTCAGCAGCGCGGGATTCAGCTACGACTTTACCGTCGCAGATCTGACGGACGGCGGTTTTGCGTTATGCCTGGCTTCCGAGCGGCTGGCGAGTTTGTCACCGGCGAATGCGATGTCGCTGGGACGAGGCGAACAGGTGGTGAAAATCGCAGAGCGTCAGCGGGTCAATCAGACATTGCTGTGGGGGGAGGCGGTGACCGAACGGGTCACCGTGATTTCGGTGGTGAGTGGCCGGCCGATGGTTGGCGTAACCGTAACCTGGCGTAGCCCGGATCTTGGTCTCGTGACCTCGACCACCAATTTTTATGGTGTGGCGAAAATCGATTTTTTGCCAACCACACCCGGAGCCTTTGAACTGACCGCGACGGTCGGGAATGAACTGTATTCGGATTCGGTTTCGCTGGCGTACTTTCTGAGTGAACCTCGGCAGATCAATGCGTTGGTCGTTGATGAGCCTGGCGGCTATCCCGGCCAGCTTATGACCGCACAGGCGTGGGTGGTCTCGGCAAAAACCGGCGAGCCTATGGCGGATGTCGAGGTGATGTGGGAATACGACAACACATTGATACCGGCAACACTGACGGATGCCAAGGGCATGGCAACGTGTAGTTTTACCTTCGGGACACCAGATGAGGCTTTATGGGCGTCGGTAAAGGGCGGTTTGACTGGCTGGGATGTGAAAGCGCTGCAGTTGAACTTCCATGAGCCTCCAGCGGCCGTGGCGTCCGTTGTCGCTTCGCCAAATCCGGTTCCCTTGCAGACTTATGTAACCATGACTGCGTTGATTGTGGGCAAGGAGTCTGGAGAGCCGATGCCTAAAAGAACAATCCAGGTCTCAAATAATGGAGGCCCCTTCATCCAAGCCACTACTGATCACAAGGGACAATATGCGAGCTATTGGAGGCCGATGTCTTTGACGGATAACATTTCCCTCGCCGTCAAGCTCAGCAACCCTGATGGCTCCTCGGACAGTGGTGCCGTATATGTCACGGTGGTGAGTTGATCGACAGTTTAAAGCGCGGCACTTCGTTTCCAGCTGAGATACCGCGCCACCAGTTCGGCTCCCAGCTGCGCAGGCCGAACATCCACCACCGGCACTCCATGAGCACTCAACCGCTCATGGAGTTCTGCCCGTTCATTGAGGTAGCTGACCGTCCCGCAGTAGGCCAGTGCCTCAGGCAGTGTTTGTACCGGCGTATTGCGCAGCGTATCGAGTATCTCTTCGCGCAGGCTCGCTACCAGCACGCGGTGTTGTGTGCTCAGGCGTTTGACGGCGCCGAGCAGTTCTTCATCGTCTTCATCGCGCAGGTTGGTGACCAGCACCACCAGCGCCCGGCGTTTTTGTCGAGCCAGTAGTTGGTTGGTGGCCGCCTGGTAATCGGCCGGGCGTTGCGTGCTGTCGAGGTCGTAGACACTGTTGAGCAGTATGTTCAATTGGCCGGTGCCTTTGACCGGGACGAGATAGCGCGGTTGATCGCAGGCGAAGGTCATCAAGCCTACGGCATCGCCCTGGCGCAGCGCGATGTAGCTCAGCAGTAAACAGGCATTGAGTGCGTGGTCAAAATGCGACAACTCGTCGTCCTGGCTGCGCATGCGCCGGCCGCAGTCGAGCAGGAAGATGATCTGCTGATCGCGCTCGTCCTGATATTCGCGGGCAATCGGTGTGCGTTGGCGGGCGGTGGCTTTCCAGTCGATCTGGCGCAGACTGTCGCCTTCACGGAATTCGCGCAGTTGGTGGAATTCCAGACCCTGGCCGCGGCGTTGTTTCTGGCGTACGCCGAGCTGACTGAGCCAGTTGTCCACGGCCAACAATTCGCCACCGTAGAGCCGAGCGAAATCGGGGTAGACACGGGTTTGGTCGATCACGCTGAGCAGCCGTTTACCCGACCATAAACCCAACGGGCTCGGCAGGTTCATTTCGCATTGCTCGAAGCGGAAATGACCGCGTTTGAGCGGGCGCAGGCGATAACTGATCTGGCTGTTTTGACCGGGCCGCAGCTCGACGCTTTGTGGCAGGCTTTCGAAGTTCAGCCCCTGCGGGACATGGTCGAAAATCTGAATATTCAGTGGTGCGGCAAAGTCATGTTCAACCTTGAGTTGTACTTCACCCCAGCGCCCGAGCGCGAGGCTGCCGGGCATTTGCCGTTTGATCCGCACGGCGGGTAATCGCTTCAGGCGCAATGCATCGAGCGTCGCCAGCGCCAACAATGCCAGCAGCAATCCCCAGTTGATCGCCGGCAGACTGGCCGGAATGTCGATCTGCAACGCCTGCAAAGTGCCCAGCACAATGCCGACGGCAAGCAGCGCAGCAAGCCAGATCAGCAGCAGTCGTGAGGGTTTCACAGACGCGGCGCCGGAATCTGGTCGAGCAATTGCTGGAGCACCTGATCGACTTGCAGCCCTTCAATATCCAGCTCCGGCGCAATCCGCACGCGATGGCGCAGCACGGCCAGCGCGCAGCCCTTGATGTCATCGGGAATCACGAACTCACCACCACGCAACAGGGCGCGAGCGCGGGCACAACGCACCAGTGCAATTGAGGCCCGAGGCCCGGCACCGAGGGTCAGGCCCGGCCAGGTGCGGGTGCTGCGGGCAAGGCGTACGGCGTAATCGAGCACCTGATCGTCCAGCGGCAAGTCACTGGCGATGCGCTGCAGGGCTTGCACGTCCTTGGCCTGCAACACGGTGCGCAGTGGTTGCACATCGAGCATGTCGGCGCGGGTCGAACGGCTGACCTGACGCACCATGTTCAACTCCTGATCCGCGTCCGGGTAGTCCATGCGCACCTTGAGCATGAAGCGGTCGAGCTCGGCTTCCGGCAGTGGATAAGTGCCTTCCTGTTCGATCGGGTTCTGTGTGGCCAACACCATGAACGGCTGCGCAATCGGCAGAGCGCGGCCTTCGAGGGTGACCTGACGTTCCTGCATCGCTTCGAGCAGCGCCGCCTGGGTTTTTGCCGGGGCGCGGTTGATCTCGTCCGCCAGCAACAGGTTGGTGAACAATGGGCCTTTGCGCAGCTTGAATTGCTCGGTGTGCAGGTCGTACACGGCATGCCCGGTGACGTCGCTGGGCATCAGGTCCGGGGTGAATTGAATGCGCGCGAACTCGCCGCCAAAGCAGCGCGCCAACGCCCGCACCAGCAGGGTCTTGCCCAGCCCCGGAACGCCTTCGAGCAACACATGGCCGCCGGCGATCAACGCGGTCAGCACGTCGTCGATCACCGCATTCTGGCCGATGACTGCTTTGTGCAACTCGCTGCGTACCGCTTGCGCCAGTTGACTGGCACGGTGGCGTTGCTGAGCGGCGTGGCTGGGGCTGCCGGGCTCGATCTGTTCAGTCATAGCGTGTTCCTCAAGGTTTGCAGGTGGGCGACCTGGCGGCTGAATTCAGCGCTCGACAAGCGCTGGTCCGGCACCGGGCTCAAAGCCTGGCTGATGGCGCGGGTGGGTTGCCGGGTCAGGCGCGACAAGGCCAGCCATTGTTCGGCAACGTTCAATTGATCGAAACCGGGATGGCGGCGTCGGGCGCGGCGCAACACGTCTTGTTGCAAAGCTTGCAGCAGCGACTGCTGGCCGTTGTGGCGCAGCATGAAATCGGCACTGGCGCGTAGATGTTCCTGCAACTGTCGACGGCCACTCGGGGCGGGCGCTTGCAGTGGGCCGTGGCGGACGCTGGCTTGCCACAACCACAGGCCGATCAGGGCGAGCAGGGCGACGATGGCCTGCGGGAAGTAGCGCCAGAGCAGCGTCAGCAAGCCATCGTGCGCGTTGTTGTAGATCAGCGTGACGTCAGTGTCAGCGCTCAAATACCAAAGCAGCCAGGCATTGTCGTACTCGGCGATTGCCGGGGTTTTCCAGAGTTCGGCATCGGTGACCACGGTGATGGAGCCAAGGCTGTAGGGCAGTTGCATCATGTGCGTAGCCTTGGCGCTGTTGGCCCAGGCTTGCGCAAGGTTCTTCGGGTCGTCGAGGTGGAAGTCGGTGTCGAACCCGGCGTAGGCCGGTGCGTCTTCATCCTCCAGATACAGCTTGGTCAATTTCGGGAAAGGGTCTTGTTCCTGATCGGCAGGTGGGGCCTTCAGATCCTTGCTCAGGGATTGATGCAATTGCACGCGATCCAGCAGCAGGTCGTTGCTCTGTTTGGTCTGTTCATCCCACAGCGATTCGGCGACAAACACCAGCCGCCCGCCGGCCCTTGTCCAGTTCAGCACTTGATCGACCTCACGCGGGGTCATCCGCGAACGATCGTTGAACAGCAGCAGCGTGTGTCCGCGTGGGTCGATGTCCGGCAACACCGCCAGACTTTCGGCATGGCTGACCTCGATGCCGCGCTTACGTAAAAACAGTTCCGCCGCCAGATACGGATTGGCCTGCGCGGCGGGCGAGGGGCCGTGGTCGACTTCTTCCTGATAAGGCTTGGCTGACAGGAACAGGAAAGCGCTTAACCCACCCAGCGCCACGACCCACGCGCCGACCCACCACAACGCGCGCCTGCTCAACGCGAGGCCCCGTGGCCGAACAATGCGCGCCAGCCAGCGCACAGTTCCTGTTGCAGATGCGCGGCAGGTACGCGATGCCCGTAGGCCATGTTCAGCCAGTGAGCAGTGAGGGTGCGGCTGAAGGCGAGCAGTTCCGGGTGCTGGAGTTGTTCAATGCGCGCCAGCACCTGATTTTCGGTGTCGGCGGCTTTGAGCGGCAGATCGAAGTCGTGAAGCACATGGCTGAGCAGGCCGCGATAGAGCAGGCTCAGCGCTGCCCGAGGCTGGGTTTGCCAGAGTTGTTCGGCGTGGGCGGCGATGTCGTCGGGCAGGGTGTCGCGGTTGAGGTCCAGGCCAAAGGCTTGCTGCGGTGCAGGTCTCTTTGCCCGGGCGGGGCGGGCCGGCCGGCGGCTGACGAACGCCTGGAGAAATTCGCGATAGCGCCAGAGCAACCAGGCAAACGCGGCGATCACTGTGCCCCACAGCAACACCTCGATCACCTTGGCCAAGGCATTGAAGCGCTGGCCGTCGAGCCAGCCGAGCAGGGTTTTAAGCCACTGCGGGGCTTCGCCTGCCTTGTCGGATTTGGCCGCTGGCGCCGGCTCGTCGCCAAAACGGTAACGGGTGACGGACTCCTTGTTCTTGAATGGCGGTTGTTCGAGCAATGCCTTGATGCTGTCGCGTGAGGCCTGACTGGTCAGCGGCTGATTCAACAAGCGCGGCGCCTCTGGGCGGCTGTCCGGTTCAGCCGCCCAGGCCGGGGGCACGTTCGGCAGCAGCAGACACACCGCCAGCAACACGCCGAGCATGCTGCTGTTCAGGCGTTGACGCAGGCGACGGAATACCAGTTCGATGTCCCATGCCTCCAACTGTGTGCGCCGATTCAGATAGAGACTGAATCCGCAGGCTACGTAAATCGGCTCCCACACCACCAGCACCAGCGCATAGAAAACGTTGGTCAGGTGCTCCAGCCAGCGCCAGTCGTGATCCGCCGCGAGGATCATCGACTGCCAGTCCCAGTCGGTTTCGATCTGTTGCGGCAACAGCAGGTAGAACAACACCATCAGACCAATCCACAGCGCCGTTTCCAGATGCACGCCGATGATCGTCAGCCACTGCGCGGCGCCAGCGTTGCGTTGCAACAAGACCTGCAAGCGCTGCTGACGGGCGTTGCCATCCAGACCTTCGAGTTGCACCACGGGCATCAGGAAACTGCGGCTCAAACTCAGGCGTCGCCAGGTCAGGCTGGCCAGCAGTTGCGGTTTGAGCAGGCGCGGCCACTCACGCAGGGCGTGTCTGAGCGTCGGCGTTTCGCCGAACAGCGCTTTGGACAGGATGTACAGCGGCAGGCGTTCAAAGGCCGGTTTCAGCCACCAGAAAATAAACACCGCCAGTGACGGCGAATCCCACAGCAACACGCTGAGCAAGGCGAACAACGGCAGGGTGACGATGGCCCAACTGGTCATGAGCAAGCGCCGATGCTGCTGACTCATGAGCACACCAAGATCCATGGCTTCCCAGGTGGTACGCGGACGGATGACCACGGTTGCGTCACTCAGGCGCATGGCGTGTCCTTCCGGCAAACAACAAATAGCTCGCCACTAAAATCCACAGAGCGGCACCGACCAGATATTTGGTGAGCGCAGCGACGCTGGTTTTCGACGACCAATAGGCTTCGATAAACGCGGCGATCAGCAGGAACAACATGACCCCACAGATCAGCAGCACGCTTTTGCGCGCGGCGCGTTTCAACGCTTCGGCACGGGTCAGGCGTCCCGGTGCGATCAACGCCCAGCCCAGTTGCAAGCCTGCCGCGCCGGCGAGGGCAATGGCTGTCAGTTCAAAGGCACCATGGGCGATAACGAATGACCAGAAGGTCTGGCCGTAGCCGATTTCACTCAGATGTCCGGCCACGGCACCGATGACCAGACCGTTGTAGAACAGAAAAAACGCACTGCCCACCCCCATCAGCAAACCGCTGGCGAAGGTCTGAAAGGCAATGCCGATGTTGTGCATCACGTAGTAGCCGAACATCACCCAGTCTTCGCTGGCCGCACGTTCGGCCGGGCGCCCGAGGTGACCGGCCACCGGGTCGTACATGCCTTGCATCTCGCGCACCTGATCGGCGGGGAGCAGGTTGTAGACCAGTTCGGGAAACACATAGACCAGCACACCGACGCCGATCAGGCTGCCGAAAAACAACAGGCCGGCAACCAGCACAAAACGCCATTCGGCACGCACCAGACGCGGGAAGTCGGCGAGGATGAAGCTCAACAGGTTGGCACCCAAACGACTGCGATGCCGGTAAAGCTGTTGATG
This sequence comes from Pseudomonas sp. FP2196, assembly GCF_030687715.1. Lineage (GTDB taxonomy): Bacteria > Pseudomonadota > Gammaproteobacteria > Pseudomonadales > Pseudomonadaceae > Aquipseudomonas. The sequence goes on along the minus strand of NZ_CP117445.1, from coordinate 4,783,720 downwards.
ACCGCGCAACACCTGCTGCTGCAGGGAGTCGATGAGAAAACTGCTGTAGCCACGTTCCTGCGCCAGCGCCAGATGTTGGCAGAGGTGCCGATACGCTTTGGGGAAGCCCGCCACTTGTGAGGTTTCCTTACCCCGTTCTAGACGTTCAAGGGCCAGGGCAAAACGCTCCCATTCGGCCTTGTGGCGACTTTCGAAAAGACTTTGCTTCATGTCGGGCCCAACAAGCCGCGGGCGATGCCGTTGAGTTCGGTGACTGCTTTGGGGGCGGAAATACGCAGTGGCTGGGCCAGTAGTGCTGCCAGTTCATTGACCCGCGCGGGCGTCAGATCGGCCTGACGCTCGGCGAACCCGAGCAGCGCGCGCTGTTCGCTGAGGGTGAGGGCAATCGGCGCGCGGCGTGGTTCGGCGGCGGGCAGTTGCGGGCGGACGAGAGGGCGTTCGCTGTAAACCACCAGCGTACCGGCGGCGATGTCACCCAGACGCTTGAAGGTCGGGTGATTAAGGCAACTGAGGGTGCCGAGGAAATAACCGAATGGCAGCAGATCGACAAAGCGCAACAGGTTGCGCAGCAAGGAAGCCGACCAGCCTATCGGGGTGCCGTCATCATGCACCACGCGCAGGCCCATCCATTGCTTACCCGGCGAGCGTCCCTGGCGCAGCACTTCGAACAGCACCATGTACCACCAGCTGACCGCAAACAGCAGCAGCGAGCCGAGGCCCATGCCGAGCTTGCCGAAAAACGCCAGAACGATGAACAGCACGCCCATGACCGCGCCGCGAATGCTCAGGTCAATCGCGAAGGCGATGGCCCGCACCATCAACCCGGCGGGTCGCAGCGGCAGCTCGATGCCTTCCGGCGTTTCGACCTGATGCCGCGTATCCAGCGGCGGGGCCAGCGGTGCTTTCCTTGGCGGTGCTGTCGGCTCGAGCATGGGCTTCCTGATGTTCGCCTGTTCGGGATGCAAGTGGGTCGATGCTAGCAGCCTCTCGGGGGAAAACGACATAACTATGTATTGCACAGCGTGTGACGCCAGGTGTTTGAATGACGCGAGGCTGGCCGCGACCGCGGTTGAACGCCTAGACTTCGCCGATCTTCAGTTCAGGAACCGCCCGTGACTTCCATCTTTTGGTACGACTACGAAACCACTGGCATCAATCCCCGCAGCGACCGCCCGCTGCAGGTCGCCGGGATTCGCACCGACCACGACCTCAACGAAATCGATGAGCCGGTCAACCTTTACTGCCAACCCAGCGAAGACATCCTGCCGCATCCGGCGGCGTGCGCAATCACTGGCATTACCCCGAGCCAGCTCGCCGACAAGGGCTTGAGCGAGGCCGATTTCATGACCCGGGTGCATGCGCAACTGGCCGCTCCCGGTACGTGTGGCGCTGGTTACAACACGTTGCGGTTCGACGACGAGATGACGCGCTACAGTTTGTACCGCAATTTCTTCGACCCGTACGCCCGCGAATGGCAGGGCGGCAACAGTCGCTGGGACCTGATCGATGTGGTCCGCGCCGCTTATGCGCTGCGTCCCGACGGGCTGGTCTGGCCGACCGATGACGAGGGGCGGGTAACGCTCAAGCTCGAGCGCCTGACGGCCGCCAATAATATTGATCATGGCCACGCCCACGAGGCGTTGTCGGATGTGCGCGCGACCATTGCCTTGGCGCGGCTGATCCGCGAGAAGCAGCCAAAACTGTATGACTGGTTGTTCCAGTTGCGCAGCAAGCAAAAGGTCATGGATCAGATTCGTCTGTTGCAGCCGCTGGTGCACATTTCCGGGCGATTCTCGGCGGCGCGCAGTTATGTCGGCGTGGTGCTGCCATTGGCCTGGCATCCGAAAAACCGCAATGCCTTGATCGTCTGCGACCTGCATCTGGATCCCCAGGGCTTGCTTGATCTCGATGCGCAGACCCTGCGCCAGCGCCTGTACACCCGCCGTGACGATTTGCTGGAAGGTGAGTTGCCGGTGCCGCTCAAACTGATTCATATCAATCGTTGCCCGGTGGTGGCGCCAACGTCGGTATTGCGTGCGCAAGATCAGCAGAGACTGGGGCTGGACATGGCGCTTTATCAGGAACGAGCGCTGCGACTAACTGACGCACAAGAAGTTTGGAAAGATAAAGTTGCGGCGATTTATGCCAGCGAAGACTTCACCCCGAGCGAGGATCCGGAACAACAGTTGTACGACGGATTTATCGGTGACCGCGACCGACGTCTATGTGAGCAAGTGAGAACGGCCGATCCTGTGCAATTAGCGCAAGAGCAATGGCCTTTCGATGATGAACGTTTGCCTGAATTACTCTTTCGATATCGAGCGCGTAACTTTCCCGACACCTTGAATTTTGAAGAGCAGGAACGTTGGCGAGTATTTTGTCAGCAGCGTTTGTCCGCGCCTGAATGGGGGGCTCCAAATACCCTGACATCTTTTACAGAGGCCGCAGAGAAATGGGCGCTTAGTGCGACGCCGGTGCAGAGTGCGGTGCTCAATGAATGGCAGAATTATGTCCAGGCATTACGCAAACGTTTGAATCTTTGAAATCGAACATGACCGGGTTAATTCCGGACATAAAAAAACGCCAGCATTCGCTGGCGTTTCTTTTTTACCGCAGATCAGTCTGCGGCAGGCGTTGCGGCTTAGCCCAGCAGGGTAGCCCAGCCTTCAACCACGTCACCGCCCCACTTGGCTTTCCACTCTTTCAGAGTTTTGTGGTTGCCACCTTTGGTTTCGATGACTTCGCCGTTGTGCGGGTTTTTGTATTGTTTAACTTTGCGAGCACGCTTGGTGCCGGTAGTTTTTACTGCGCCGCCGCGTGGAGCCTTGGTTTTGGATTCTGGATCCAACAGGGCGATGATGTCACGCAGGGACTTGGAGTATTCGCCCATCAGGGTGCGCAGTTTGCCTTCGAATTCCAGCTCGGTTTGCAGTTTGTCGTCTTGCGACAGGTTCTTCAAACGGGCTTGCAGCTCTTTGATAGCTTCTTCGGTGGCGCGATATTCGTTGATCAAGGACATGATTACTACCTTAGTAGAGTGCTGAGTGGCAGGGGACAGTGACGCAATAATAGTCAGGCTGTTTCATCAAGTAAACATTTAACCGGGGTTTTTATTTAAATTAGTTACAAGAATTAGCGGTAAATTGAATGTTCGGTTAAATAGTGTGATGCAGTCATCACAGATACTCACAGTTATCTGATCAAGCAGTACCTCCGAACCGCTGTGCCGTTGACGGTTGTCCCCGTCAAAAAGCTGTACGCCGGGGTGGGGCGAACGCCCCCGAGCTCATCAATACTGCAGTTTTGCTGCGCAGTCGCTAGAATGGCGGCCTTTGCGAAGTTCTGGAGTTTCCCCCTCATGCGCACTTTTCGGCTGGTGATTTCTTGCCCGGACCGCGTTGGCATTGTTGCCAAAGTCAGTAATTTTCTGGCATCCCATAATGGCTGGATCACCGAAGCGAGCCACCACTCGGATAATCAGGTGGGCTGGTTCTTCATGCGTCACGAGATTCGTGCCGATTCGTTGCCGTTCGGTATTGAAGTCTTGCGCGAGAAGTTTGCACCGATCGCCGAAGAGTTCTCGATGGACTGGCGCATCACCGACACCGAGCAGAAAAAACGCGTGGTGCTGATGGCCAGCCGCGAATCCCATTGCCTGGCCGACCTGCTGCACCGCTGGCACAGCGATGAACTGGACTGCGAAATTTCCTGCGTGATTTCCAACCACGATGATCTGCGTAGCATGGTCGAGTGGCACGGCATTCCTTATTACCACGTCCCGGTCAATCCGCAGGACAAGGAGCCGGCCTTCGCCGAAGTGTCGCGTCTGGTCAAACAGCACGACGCCGAAGTCGTGGTGCTGGCGCGCTACATGCAAATCCTGCCGCCGGCGCTGTGCCGCGAATACGCGCACCAGGTCATCAACATTCACCACAGCTTCCTGCCGTCGTTCGTCGGTGCCAAGCCGTACCACCAGGCCTCCCTGCGTGGCGTGAAACTGATCGGTGCGACCTGCCACTACGTGACCGAAGAGCTGGACGCCGGTCCGATCATCGAGCAGGACGTTGTCCGCGTCAGCCACAGCGACAGCATCGAAGACATGGTGCGTTTCGGTCGTGACGTCGAGAAGATGGTATTGGCGCGCGGCTTGCGTTATCACCTCGAAGATCGTGTGCTGGTCCATGGCAACAAGACTGTAGTGTTCTGATCGAACCACTCCATGCTTGAAAAACGAAGGGCTTGGGCGTTGAATCGCCCAAGCCCTTCGTCGTTTCAGAACCTGAGGACATGCAGATGAGCGATCCACTGGACAAAGCCACTTCCAAAGCGCCCGCGACATTGGGCGAGGGCTGTTTGAGTCGGTATGACCCGGATGACCTGAGTCCAGACGACGGGACGGAGTTTCCCGGCGCTGCCGAGTTGTGGGAGCAACTCAAGGATGAACAGGATGAGCCTAAGAAGCCTGCCTGACTTTCATCAGCTTTCTGATCAGCGGCCGGCCGAGCATTAACAGAAACACCGGTCCACCGACCACGAGATAGAAATAGAACGTCACAACCCGCCAGATCAGTATCGCCGCCGCCGCCGTGGATTTGCCGACCATCGGTGCCAATAGCGCCGCCGAGGTCAATTCTGCGGCACCTGCGCCGCCCGGCAGCAAGCTGAACTGGCCGGCACCCAGCGAGAGCATCTGTACCAGAAAACTCCACGCCCACTGCAAATCCGCCCCCAGTCCACGCAGCGCCAGATACAGCACGCTGTAGCGCAGCAGCCAGTGCACGCAGGTCAGGGCGAAGACTTTGCTCAAGGTCTGCCAAGGCAACTTCAACGTATCGATGAACGCGGCAAGAAAATGCAGCAGCTTGCGCGCCCAGCGGCGACGGGTGCTGGCGCGCACATTCATTCGGGCCAGCAGCCGTCCGCTCAGGCGAATCAATGGGCGGTGATAGCGCGCCAGCAGTACACAACTGCACAAACCGCCGAACAGCGACACGGCGCTGACGATCAGCAGCCATTCCATGCGATCGCTAAGGTGCTGGAACAGTGCGTAAATCAGAATCCCGCTCAGGGCGCAGAGAAAAAACAGCAAATCGCTCAACTGATCCATGGCAAACACCGCGCTGCCCCGGGCCGGGCGCACGCCGCTGCGGGCCAGCAACGCCATAATCGTCAGCGGCCCGCCGCTACCGCCGGGAGTTGCGCAGTAGGCGAATTCGGCGGCCATGACCACGCCAAGGCTTTTTATCGGCGTGACACGATCCCGTTGATCGCCGAGCAACAAACGCAGGCGCAAGGTATTGATGCCCCAGCACAGCAGGATCATGCCAAACATGATCAGCAGCCATTGCAGCGGAAAGCTTTGCAGGCGCGACCAGATTTCACTGCCACCGAGCAGCAGCGGGATCAGCACTGCGGCGAGCAGGCCGATCAACAACACAATGCCGCGGCTCATGCGGCGCGTTCCTGTTGACCGCGCTGTCGGGCGAGCCAGTTCACTTTGGTCATCGGTACGCGTCCTTCATTCAGCAGTCGTTCAAGGATGTTCAGCCAGTAATGGCGGGAGAATTCGTGGCGCATGTCCACCGGGTGCAAGCCTAGCCGAATCACCGGCGCTTGGCGCCAGTGCTGCTCACGCTGGTCGCTGATGATCTTCGACAGACCGCGACGCCAGGCGCTGCGGGCGCTCCAGACCAGGCCCGGGGCATCAATGGGGGTGAAATCCGGTAAATGATAGAGATGCTGCGGGTCGCTGGTGTAGCTCAGCGGCAATTCGCGCAGCGCCTGACGCGTGCCTTCGCTCATCAGCCAGGCCGGGGCCACGAAGCCGTGGAGCGGCCAGTCGTAGCGCTGGAACAGCTCAATGCCTGCGCGCAGTCGGGCGAGAGCGGCTTCTTGGGACAAGCGATAGAACTCGCCTTCATGGGTATAAATACGGCGCATGAACCAGTCGCGAGGCGTGGTCGGACCGGGCTCCCTGTCGTCATGAAAATAGCCGTGCAAGGCCAATTCGTCGCCACGAGCGACGCGTGCGCTCAGCAGTTGACGAAAGTCCGTGTGAGTCTCGAGGCTGTCCTGTCGATGGAAGTCCGGCACCACCAGCCAGGTCATGGGTACATCGCCCAAAGCATCGACGGCTTCAACAAAGGGTTGGTAATCCGTCCAGGTCGATGGGGCCACGTCGTGCAGCACCAGCAGCACGGCGGGCCGATTGAGCGAGTCAGCCATTAGCCACCCGTGGAATCGCATGGCCGAGGACGGCGTGATAGTGACTGAGCAGACTGTCGACCACCGTGTCCCAGGCGTAATGCCGTTCGACATGCTGGCGCGCTTGCTGGCCGAGTTTCACGCTGTTGCGACTGAACAATTCCCGGACGGCATTGGCCATGGCCTGGGGATTGTTCGGCGCACACAGCAGGCCGCAGGACTCAGTGACGATTTCTTCGAACGCCCCGGCCGCCACAGCGACCACTGGAATACCGCTGGCCATCGCTTCAAGGATCACCAGACCGAAGGTTTCCTGATCGCCGGCATGCAACAACGCATCGGCACTGGCCATCAGGCGTGCCACGGTCGGTGCCGGGCAGAACTCATCGATGACGCTGACGTTGTCCGGCACTGCAGTCGGCATCGCCGAGCCGACCAGCAACAAGTGATAGCGCGAGCCAAGACGCTGCATGCACTTGAGCAAGACCGGCAGGTTTTTCTCTTTCGAACCGCGCCCGGCGAAGATCAGCAGGCGGGCGTCTTCGGCAATGCCCAGCTCGGCCCGCAAGTCCGGGTCGCGGGCGCCGGGGTGAAAGGTTTGCAGATCAACGCCCAGCGGCTGCACGAAAACGTTGCGCACGCCCAGGCCTGTGAGTTTGTCAGCCATCACCTGACTGGGCGCGAGAACCCGGTCGAAGTTGCCATACAACTTGGTGACATAGGCCTCGACGTTGGGCGTGACCCAATGACCCATACGGTTGCTGACCAACAGCGGCAAGTCCGAGTGATAGAAACCGATCACCGGCACATCCAGTTGCCGCCGGGCATCCAGCGCGGCCCATGCCGTGAGGTAGGGATCGCCGACTTCGATCAGATCGGGCTGCAACCCCTGCAAGACATTTCGCCAGGGAGCCAGACGTACGGGGAAGCGGTAACCCTTGCCGAAGGGCAGGGCGGGGGCGGGAACCGTGTAAACGCCATCGTGTTCACCGAAATGCGCGCCGGGGATCAGCAAACTGTGACGAATCCCAGGCTTGACGCTCAATCGACGGTGTTTTGCATCCAGATAAGTACGTACGCCACCGCTGGCCGGGGCGTAGAACATGGTGATGTCGGCGATATGCACGGTGATCGTCCCTCCGCAGTGGGTCTCCCTTGGTTGACCTTTATCCAGAATAGATGTTCGGTCGGGATTTTTGCGGTGAAACAAAGAGCAGCCCTCACCCTGACCCTCTCCCGGAGGAGAGGGGACTGACCGAGGTGGATATTGGAATTACATCGACCTGGGCGTTCGAGTCGAACTCAGGTTTTGAAAGGCTTGAAGATCGGCTCCCTTTCCCCCTCGCCCCCTGGGGGGCGGTCCGACGTTTCGGGAGGGCTGGGGTGAGGGAGCAAAGTTCTTGATCTTCAGATGCGGAAGCTGCCAACCAATTGCTTCAGACGCGAAGCCTGCTGCTCCAGATCCGAGCAGGCACGCAAGGTCGCATGCAGGTTCTCCACGCCTTCCTGATTCAGCGTATTGATCTCGGTGATATCGACGTTGATCGACTCAACCACGGCGGTTTGTTCCTCGGTCGCCGTAGCCACCGACTGGTTCATCCCGTCGATCTCGCCAATACGTTGGGTGACGCTGTTCAAGCGCTCGCCCGCCAGGTTGGCGATTTCCACGCTGTCCTGGCTGTGGCGCTGGCTATCGCTCATGGTGCTCACCGATTCACGGGCGCCGACTTGCAGTTCCTCGATCATGGTCTGCACCTGCTGCGCCGACTCCTGGGTGCGGTGGGCGAGGTTACGCACTTCGTCCGCCACCACGGCAAATCCGCGCCCGGCTTCACCGGCACGCGCGGCTTCAATCGCCGCGTTGAGCGCCAGCAGGTTGGTTTGCTGGGAAATACTGGTGATCACTTCGAGAATCTGCCCGATGTTCACGGTTTTGCTGTTCAGCGACTCGATATTGCTGCTCGACGCGCTGAGCATGCTCGACAGTTGATTCATCGCCTTGATGCTGCGATCCACCACTTGCTGGCCGTCTTCGGCGAGGCCGCGGGCGTCGCTGGCCTGGTTCGAGGCTTGCGCGGCGTTGCGGGCGATTTCCTGGGCGGCGGCGCCAAGTTGGTTGATCGCGGCGGCGACACTGCTGGTGCGCGAGGCTTGCTGGTCAGAGTTGTACATCGACGAGTTCGACGCCGCGACCACGCGCAGGGCGACTTCGTTAACCTGCCCGGTGGCCGACGACACTTCGCGGATCGAGCCATGAATACGCTCGACAAAACGGTTGAACGCGGTACCGAGTACACCGAATTCATCGTTATTGACGATAGTCAGGCGTTTGGTCAGGTCACCTTCGCCGTCGGCGATGTCTTCCATGGCACGGGTCATGACGTGCAGCGGCTGGATCAGGATGCGGATCAGCATACCGAGCAGGGCAATGATGATCGCTACGGCAATCACCGTTGCGATGACTGCCGAGGTGCGGAACTCGCTGAGCATGGCGAACGCCTGGTCTTTGTCCACCGACAGGCCGATGTACCAGTTCACCGACGGCAGGCCCTTGATCGGGGCGAAAGTGACGATGCGGGTCTTGCCATCGACAGTGACTTCACTGAAGTCGCTGCTGATGCGCGGGGTGTCCTGCGGATAGGCCTCCTTCAGTGATTTCATCACCAGGGCTTTGTCCGGGTGCACGAGGATCTTGCCGTCGGCGCTGACCAGGAACACATAACCCATGCCGTCGAAATCCCGGGCGGCCAGGGTGTCGACCAGTGATTGCAGGCTCAAGTCACCGCCGACCACGCCAACGCTCTGACCGGCCTTTTTCGAGGCGGTGGCGATGGAGATGATCAACTGGCCGGTCGCGGCGTCGATGTACGGTTCGGTCAGGGTCGGCGTGCTGCTGCTCTCGGCACCTTTGTACCAAGGACGAACGCGTGGATCGAAACCGTCCGGCATCTTCACGTCCGGACGGATGGTGAAGTGACCGGTGGCATCGCCCAGGTAGGTCGCCATGAACGTCGAGGTCAGGGACTTCTGTTCCAGCAGGCTGGCGACATTGGTCGGTTCCGGGTTGATGGCGATGTTCTGGGCAGCGTTCTCGACCAGCAGAATGCGGCCGCTGAGCCAGGTCTGAATATTGCCGGCGGTGACCTCGCCCATCTCGTTGAGATAGTTGTTCAGGTCATCGCGGATCGCATTGCGCTGCAACCAATCGTTGTAGAGCGTGAACGAGGCGAAAGCGGCGATGACGATGAGGGCGGCGGCAAGCAAAATTTTATGGCTGAAGCGCAGGTTTTTGTTCATGGCTTGGGGTTCCGCTAAGGTCTTAATGTCCTGGGCGTGCTTTTATAAAGACGCTCGATATGGGCAAGGGTGAAAAAAACTGATATTTCCGTCTCTCCTTAGGGAAATGTCCGACCCGACTTTTCAGTCAGGTTCACGCCTTTATTTATCGGCCATCGCGAACTAAAGATTAACCATTGGGTGACAAAATGCCTGACTCATCGCAACTCGTAATCGGCGCCGATCTCGCGGGGCAACCGCTCGCCCAGGCCATGCGCCTGGCCAACCGACACGGACTGGTTGCCGGCGCGACCGGCACCGGTAAAACCGTGACTTTGCAACGTCTGGCCGAAGCCTTCAGCGACGCGGGCGTCGCGGTGTTTGCCGCTGATATCAAGGGCGATCTGTGCGGCCTCGGTGCCGCCGGCAACCCGCAGGGCAAGGTCGCCGAGCGCATCGCCGGAATGCCTTTTCTCAACTACAAGCCGCAGGCTTATCCGGTGACGTTGTGGGACATTCACGGTCAGTCCGGTCATCCGCTGCGCACTACGTTGAGCGAAATGGGCCCGCTGCTGATCGGCAGCCTGCTCGAACTCACCGACAGTCAGCAGTCGGCGCTGTACGCGGCGTTCAAGGTCGCCGATCGCGAAGGCCTGTTGTTGCTGGATCTGAAGGATCTGAAAGCGCTGCTCAATCACCTCAAGGACAATCCACAGCTGTTGGGCGAAGACGCCGCGCTGATGACCACCGGTTCCAGTCAGGCGCTGTTGCGCCGTCTGGCGACCCTTGAGCAGCAGGGTGCCGAAGCCTTGTTTGGCGAGCCGGCGCTGCAACTGGAAGACATCCTGCAACCGGCTGCCGATGGCCGTGGGCGCATTCATCTGCTCGATGCCAGCCGTCTGGTGCACGAGGCGCCGAAGGTTTATGCGACGTTTCTGTTATGGCTGCTGGCCGAACTGTTCGAGCAGTTGCCGGAGCGCGGCGATGCCGATAAACCGCTGTTGGCGCTGTTTTTCGATGAGGCGCACTTGTTGTTTGGCGATACGCCAAAGGCGTTGCAGGAGCGGCTGGAGCAGGTGGTGCGGTTGATCCGTTCCAAGGGCGTGGGCGTGTACTTCGTCACTCAATCGCCGACGGATTTGCCGGATGACGTGCTGGCGCAACTGGGGCTGCGCATCCAGCACGGCCTGCGTGCATTCACTGCAAAAGAGCAGAAATCCCTGCGTGCCGTGGCCGATGGGTTCCGGCCTAATCCGGCGTTCGACAGTCTGTCGGTGCTGACCGAGCTCGGGATCGGTGAGGCGTTGGTCGGTACGCTTGCCGAGAAAGGCACGCCGGAAATGGTTCAACGCGTGTTGGTCGCACCGCCACAATCGCGGATCGGGCCGTTGACCGAAGCCGAGCGAACAATGCTGATTGCCGGATCGCCGTTCAAGGGGCGCTATGACAAACCGGTTGATCGGGAGTCGGCTTATGAAATCCTGATGGGGCGTAAAGGGTTGGCCCCGGAGGCCGAAGCGCCGGCAGCTACTCAAGAACCGAGTCTGGCGGACAGGGCCGGCGAGTTCCTGGGTACCGCGGCAGGGCAGGCGCTGAAGTCGGCGATGCGTCAAGCGGCCAACAATCTGGGCAAGCAATTGGTGCGTGGTCTGATGGGTTCGCTGCTCGGAGGCACCAAACGCCGCTAAAAGCAAAGATCGCAGCCTGCGGCAGCGCCTACAGGGGATTGCATTCCAACTGTAGGCGCTGCCCCAGGCTGCGATTTTTTCAGGTCTTGGCTTTGGCGTGCGCCGCAAGGCGTTCCAGCGCCGCCCGCAGATTCGGATCACTGATCCCGTCCGCCGTGGCCTGAATGGTCGCCGCCGCATCCGTCGACAGATCCATCGTATGCCCGGTCGCCCCGCGCTGAACCGTCGGCGGCTGCACCTTGAACAGAATCCGCGTCAGGCTGGCGAATTCGTCGAACATCTGCAATTGCCGTTGCAAGCGCTTTTGCTGATAGCGCAGGCGAGTGGCCCAATGACCATCGGTGACAATTAACAGGAGACTGCCCTCACGCCACGACGCCACATGGCAATGTTCGCGGGCGGCGGGTTGCAGTTGGCTTTCGAGCAGGCGCTGCAGGTGACCCAGTCGTTGGGCATGGCCGAGGATGGCTTTGAGCGGCTTGGCTTCGCGTAGCAAAACGGCGGGTGCTCTGGCCGTAAGAGGGCGAAACGCCATGATCGAACACCTGAAGTAACAGAAGCGCCATGGTAGCAGAAAGCAGTGAAATCACTCGCCCATTGCTTTTGCCCCTGCTTTGCCCATTAAATCAACGACTAACTTCTTTTCCATATGACTTGAAGTTGAGCAAAACGCCCCTATTTTAAGTGAGCCCCGTCAAAGCGCAGTGCCAGCATCGTGGAACATCGCCACTTTCCTCACCACCGTTTCCGGGTAGAATGCTCGTTCGCATGCGGCCATGAGGGCTGCACGGGCGACTCACGGGGCCGCCCTCCATCCCTTTAGTGTGGAAGATCCTGCCGATATGTTTGCGCCTTTGTTAAAGAAACTTTTTGGAAGCAAGAACGAGCGTGAAGTCAAACGCATGCTCAAGACGGTGCAGCTCGTCAATGCCTTCGAAGAGCAAATGGTGGCCCTTTCGGACGATCAATTGCGCGCCAAGACCGATGAGTTCAAGGCCCGCATCGCCAAAGGGGAAACCCTCGACAAGCTGTTGCCAGAAGCCTTCGCGGTCGCCCGCGAAGCCGGCAAGCGCATCATGGGTATGCGCCACTTCGACGTGCAACTCGTCGGTGGCATGACCTTGCATGAAGGCAAGATCGCCGAAATGCGTACCGGTGAGGGTAAAACCCTCGTGGCTACCCTGGGTGTTTACCTCAACGCACTGTCCGGCAAGGGCGTGCACGTTGTGACGGTGAACGACTACCTGGCCCGCCGTGACGCCAACTGGATGCGTCCGCTGTATGAATTCCTCGGCCTGACCGTCGGCGTCGTGACGCCGTTCCAGCCGCCGGAAGAAAAGCGCCTCGCTTACGCAGCCGACATCACCTATGGCACCAACAACGAATTCGGTTTCGACTACCTGCGCGACAATATGGCGTTCAGCATGGAAGAAAAATTCCAGCGCGAACTCAATTTTGCCGTGATCGACGAAGTCGACTCCATCCTCATCGACGAAGCGCGTACTCCGCTGATCATTTCCGGTCAGGCCGAGGACAGCTCCAAGCTGTACATGGAGATCAACAAACTGATCCCGCAGCTGGAACTGCACGTCGAAGAAGTCGAAGGCGAAGTCACCAAGGCTGGCCACTACACAGTCGACGAGAAGACCCGTCAGGTCGAACTCAACGAAGCCGGTCACCAGTTCATCGAAGACATGCTCACCCGTGTCGGCCTGCTGGCTGAAGGCGAGAGCCTGTACTCGGCGCATAACCTGGGCCTGCTGACCCACGTTTATGCCGGTCTGCGTGCGCACAAGCTGTTCAATCGCAACATTGAATACATTGTGCAGGACGGTCAGGTCGTACTGGTCGACGAACACACCGGTCGTACCATGCCGGGCCGTCGTTTGTCCGAAGGCCTGCACCAGGCTATCGAAGCGAAAGAAGGTCTGAACATTCAGGCCGAGAGCCAGACCCTGGCATCGACCACGTTCCAGAACTACTTCCGTCTGTACACCAAGCTGTCCGGCATGACCGGTACCGCTGACACCGAAGCGTTCGAATTCCACCAGATCTATGGTCTGGAAGTCATGGTCATTCCGCCGAACAAGCCATTGGCGCGTAAGGACTTCAACGACCTGGTGTTCCTGACTGCCGAAGAGAAATACGCGGCGATCGTGACGGACATCAAGGAAAGCATGGCCGCTGGCCGTCCGGTGCTGGTGGGTACTGCGACCATCGAAACTTCCGAGCACATGTCCGCATTGCTCGTGAAGGAAGGCATCGAACACAAGGTTCTGAACGCCAAGTTCCACGAAAAAGAAGCCGAGATCATCGCGCAGGCCGGTCGTCCGGGCGCCCTGACCATCGCCACCAACATGGCCGGTCGTGGTACCGACATCCTGTTGGGCGGTAACTGGGAAGTTGAAGTTGCCTCGCTGGAAGACCCGACCCCTGAGCAGATCGCCCAGATCAAGGCCGACTGGCAGAAGCGTCACCAACAAGTGCTGGAGTCCGGCGGTTTGCAGGTGATTGCATCCGAGCGTCACGAATCCCGTCGTATCGACAACCAGCTGCGTGGCCGTGCCGGCCGTCAGGGTGACGCCGGTTCCAGCCGCTTCTACCTGTCGCTGGAAGACAGCCTGATGCGTATCTTCGCCTCTGACCGGGTTAAGAACTTCATGAAAGCCCTGGGCATGCAGCCAGGTGAAGCGATCGAGCACCGCATGGTGACCAACGCGATCGAGAAGGCGCAGCGCAAGGTTGAAGGCCGCAACTTCGACATTCGTAAGCAACTGCTTGAGTTCGACGACGTTAACAACGAACAGCGTAAAGTGATTTATCACATGCGTAACACGTTGCTGGCCGCCGACAACATCGGTGAAACCATCGCCGACTTCCGTCAGGACGTACTGAACGCGACCGTCAGCGCCCACATTCCGCCGCAATCGCTGCCAGAGCAGTGGGACGTCGCCGGTCTGGAAGCTTCGCTGCAGAGCGACTTCGGTGTGGCGTTGCCAATCCAGCAATGGCTCGACGAAGACGATCACCTGTACGAAGAAACCCTGCGCGAGAAGCTCATGACCGAGCTGATGGCCGCGTACAACGAGAAAGAAGATCAGGCCGGTGCCGAAGCACTGCGCTCCTTCGAGAAGCAAATCGTTCTGCGCGTACTGGACGACCTGTGGAAAGACCACCTGTCGACCATGGATCACCTGCGTCACGGCATCCACCTGCGTGGCTACGCTCAGAAGAACCCGAAGCAGGAATACAAGCGCGAGTCGTTCACGCTGTTCTCCGAGCTGCTGGATTCGATCAAGCGCGACTCGATCCGTGTGCTGTCGCACGTTCAGGTTCGCCGTGAAGATCCGGAAGCCGAAGAGCAACGTCTGCGTCAGGAAGCCGAAGCACTGGCCGCCCGCATGCAGTTCGAACACGCCGAAGCCCCTGGTCTTGAGCAGCCGGAAATCCTCGGTGAAGAGGTCGACGTAGCCCTCGCCACCGCCCCGGTTCGCAATGACCAGAAGCTGGGCCGCAACGAACTGTGCTACTGCGGTTCGGGCAAGAAATTCAAGCATTGCCACGGGCAGATCCAGTAAAACCCGTTTCAATCGCTGAAATACCCGCGCCGCGACCGGCATAAGCCGTCGCGGCGTTTTGCCATTTAAACCACCGCTTTCAAATGGCGGTGCTGACTTCATTGAGTAAGGAGCGCATTCATGGCTGTTGGTCTTGGTCCTTTGCCAACGTTGCACCCGGTTGCCGGTTTTGAACTCGGTATCGCCTCGGCCGGCATCAAGCGCCCCGGGCGCAAGGATGTCGTGGTGATGCGCTGCGCCGAAGGTTCGACCGTGGCGGGCGTATTCACGTTGAACGCCTTTTGTGCCGCACCGGTGATTCTGGCGAAAAAGCGCGTGCAGAACGCTGTGCGTTACCTGCTGACCAACACCGGCAATGCCAATGCCGGCACCGGTGAGCCTGGCCTCGCTGCTGCCGAGCGCACCTGCGCCAAACTGGCCGAACTGACCGGCGTTGCTGCTGACCAGATCCTGCCGTACTCCACCGGTGTCATCGGCGAGCCATTGCCGGTCGAGAAAATTGAAGGTGCCTTGCAAGCCGCACTGGATGATCTGTCGGAAAACAACTGGGAAGCGGCCGCCACCGGCATCATGACCACCGACACCCTGCCCAAAGGTGCCAGCCGCCAGTTCCAGCATGACGGCGTGACCATCACCGTTACCGGCATCAGCAAAGGCGCGGGCATGATTCGTCCGAACATGGCGACCATGCTCGGCTACATCGCGACCGACGCCAAAGTCTCCCGAGATGTCCTGCAAAACCTGATGCTCGACGGCGCCAACAAGTCGTTCAACCGCATCACTATCGACGGCGACACTTCGACTAACGACTGCTGCATGCTGATCGCCACCGGTAAGGCTGCCCTGCCGGAAATCACCCGTGCGGAAGGCGAGCTGTTCGCCAAACTCAAGCAAGCAGTGTTCGAAGTGTGCATGGACGTGGCTCAGGCCATCGTGCGTGACGGTGAAGGCGCAACCAAGTTCGTCACCGTTGAAGTCAACGGCGGCGGCAATCATCAGGAATGCCTGGACGTCGGTTACACCGTGGCCCACTCGCCGCTGATCAAGACCGCGCTGTTTGCCTCCGACCCGAACTGGGGCCGTATTCTGGCGGCTGTCGGCCGTGCCGGTGTGCCGGATCTGGACGTGAGCAAGATCGACGTGTTCCTCGGCGAGGTGTGCATTGCCAGCCGTGGTGCTCGCGCCGCGACCTACACTGAGGCGCAAGGCTCAGCGGTCATGCAGCAGGAAGAGATCACCATCCGTATCGAGTTGGGGCGCGGCGATTGCAGCGAAACCATCTGGACCACCGACCTGTCGCATGAATACGTGAAGATCAACGCCGAATACCGCACCTGATCCGAGACTGCGTCGCTGTAAATGCCAGCAGGCTGGCTCCCACAGGATTTTCGCGTTCCCCTGTAGGAGTGAGCCTGCTCGCGATGGCGGCCGCTCAGACACCACAAGTCTTGAAGCTTCCACTGACGAAAAGGCGCCACACTATGTCCCTGCACCTGATCATCGGCGACAAACTGCTTTCCTCCTGGTCCCTGCGCGCCGCCCTGGCGCTGGAACTGACCGGCGCGCCCTACACCGAAGAGCTGATCAAGCTCGGCAAGCCTGATACCCGCGAGCGGATACTCAAGCATTCGCCGACCGCCAAGGTGCCGCTGCTGCAAACCGCCCGCGGAACCATTGCCGATTCCCTGGCGATTGCCGAATACCTGGCCGAGCAGTTCCCGTCTGAACAGCTGTGGCCAACCGACCTCTTCGCTCGCGCCCAAGCCCGATCTGCCTGCGCACAAATGCACAGCGGCTTCTTCGCCATGCGCAACCACATGCCGTTCAACCTGAGCCACAACGCGCCGCTGAACCCGGTGCCGCCAGAAGTGAAGGTCGATATCGAGCGCATGCTCGCCTTGTGGGCTGAATGCCGTGCCGTCGCCACTGAAGACGGGCCGTACCTGTTTGGTCGTGTGAGTCTGGCTGATGCGTTCTTCGCCCCGATTGCCGTGCGCTTGCGCACCTATCAGGTGAAGCTGCCGACCGCCGACGAAGCCTATGTTGAAACCGTCTACCAATGGCCGGCCTTCAAGGCCTGGCAAAAGGCTGGACTGGAGGAGTTGACCCCGTGAAACGCGTACATGTCGCCGCTGCCGTCATTCGTGACGACAGTGGCAAGATTCTTATCGCCCGCCGTGCCGACATCCAGCATCAGGGTGGTTTGTGGGAGTTTCCCGGTGGCAAGGTCGAGGCTGACGAGTCGGTCGAAACCGCGCTGGCCCGAGAGCTGCACGAAGAGTTGGGCATCGTCGTTGGCGCTGCCCGGCCATTGATCAAGGTGCGTCACGATTACCCGGACAAACAGGTGTTGCTGGATGTCTGGGAAGTCTCGAGCTTCAGCGGCGAACCCCACGGTGCCGAAGGTCAGCCATTGGCCTGGGTGACCGCGAAGGAGCTCGTAAATTACGAGTTTCCGGCGGCCAACCAGCCAATCGTCGCCGCGGCACGTTTGCCAGCCGAATACCTTATTACTCCGGAAGATCTGGAAACCCCGGCGTTGTTACGTGGCATCCAGAAGGCAATTGCCGGCGGGATCAAATTGATCCAGCTGCGTGCGCCCAATGGCTACGATCCGAAGTACCGTGATCTGGCAGTGGATGCGGCCGGTCTGTGTGCGGGCAAGGCGCAGTTGATGATCAAGGGGCCGTTCGAATGGCTCGGTGATTTTCCGTCCGCCGGTTGGCACATTACCGCCGCGCAACTGCGCAAGTACGCAGCGGCGGGGCGCCCGTTGCCCGCGGAGCGTTGGTTGGCGGCGTCTTGCCATAACGCCGAAGAACTGGCGCTGGCCGAACAGATGGGCGTCGATTTCGTGACCCTGTCGCCGGTGCAGCCGACGTTGACTCATCCGGATGCGCAGCCGTTGGGCTGGGAGCAGGCTTCGACGTTGATCGAGGGCTTCAGCAAACCGGTGTTCGTGCTGGGCGGGGTTGGCCCGGCTGAGCGCGAAAAGGCCTGGGGTGTTGGTGCGCAGGGTGTGGCGGGGATTCGGGCGTTCTGGCCAGATTCTCTGTAAAGGCTGCTGGCGTCATCGCTGGCAAGCCAGCTCCCACAGGTTTGAGTGTGTACCCAACATTTGTGAGTGACATAAAACCCTGTGGGAGCTGGCTTGCCAGCGATAGCGTCCTGACAGGCGCTATATATCCTGAGGTTTTGGCGCCGGCTGCCACAAAATCTCCGCAATCCCTTGCCGCCGCGCAATCACTCGCGCCGCCACAAACAACAAATCCGACAACCGATTGATATACGCCAACCCAACCCCGGCCAACGGCTCGATCGCATTCAAATGCTGACAGCGCCGCTCGGCACTCCTCGCCAGACTGCGACACACATGGGCCTGAGCAATCAGCATCGAGCCGCCCGGCAAAATGAAATTCTCCAGCGGCCCCAGCTCCTCATTCCACACATCAATCGCCGCTTCCAACCGTTCGATTTCCGCCTCGTTCAGTGCCTGGTATTCCGGCATTGCCAACTCGCCACCCAGATCGAACAGCCGATGCTGACACGGCGCCAACACCTCAATCAGCTCATTCAAGCCAGGCGTAGCTTCACGCTCGGCAAGCAGTCCGGCCAGCAACACGCCCACCTGACTGTTCAGCGTATCGACTTCACCAATCGCCTCGATACGCGGGTGATCCTTGGGCACACGGCGGCCATCGCCCAGGCCGGTTTCGCCTTTGTCGCCGGTGCGGGTGTAGATTTTCGACAGGCGAAAGCCCATGGGTTACCTCGATAATTGATTGGTTTCTGCAGCGATGGCAGTGGGTTGGGCCAGCGGCAGGCGCAAGGTGAAGCATGTGCCTTGCCCGGGCGCTGACTGCACTTCCATCTGCCCTTTGTGGTTGTTGGTGATAATGAAGTACGACACTGACAAGCCAAGGCCTGTGCCCTGACCGATTTCCTTGGTGGTGAAGAACGGTTCGAAGGTGCGTTTGCGCACGTTCTCGCTCATGCCGATGCCGTTGTCCTCGACCTGAATCTCGGCCCACGGCGGATTGAGTCGGGTACGCAGGATGATCCGCCCCGGTTCGCTGTCGTCTTCGCGCTGATGAATGGCCTGTGCGGCGTTTTTCAATAGATTGAGCAGCACTTGTTCCAGCTCGTTGGCCGTGCCCGGCACCGGCCCCAGCGCCGGGTCGAATTGGCGGATGATCGCCTGACCCTTGAAATCAAAACCGATGGCCAGATCGAAGTCGTTGCCGGCGATTTCAACCGCTTGATCGATCAGTGCCGGCAGATCGCACGGGGCCATTTGCCGAGTGCTGCGCCGGCTGAAACTGAGCATGTGAGTGACGATTTTTGCTGCCCGCGCTCCGGCCTGTTGAATGCCATCGAGCAGTTTCGGGACTTCCCGGCCTTGCAGATAACGGTTGACCGTGTCCAGCTCGATGCCCAGTTGCTCGGCGGTTTCGAGGTTCTTCGGCAGATCCGCTGACAGGCGCCGGCGGATGTTCTGCACGTTATGCAGGATCGCGCCCAGCGGGTTGTTGATTTCATGGGCCATGCCCGCCGCGAGGCCGCCGACCGAGAGCATTTTTTCCGACTGCACCATCATCTCTTCCAGCGACAGACGCTGGGTGATGTCGTCGATGCGGATCACCACACCACGCCCGGCGCCGCCCATCAGCGGGTAGAACGTCAGTGCGTAATGCTTGGGCTCTTCGTCCTTGAACCAGGTCACGCGTTCGATTTTCGCCACAGTGTGTTGCTCGACGGTCTGCTTGAGCTGCGGCAGAAACGGCTTGAGCGGCTCGAAGGCGAGAAATATCGGCTGGTTCAGCGCTTCGTCGAGCCGGGTGCCGGAGAGGGCGCTGGCTTCCTGGTTCCATTGGGTGACGTAGAGCTGTTCATCAAGGGCGATCAGCGCCGACGGCATCGAGTCGATGATGCTGTTGAGGTAGTTCTGGAAGCCCGTGAGTTTCTTCTCGATCTTGCTGCGCACCTGGACTTCCAGTTCCAGCTTGCGGTTGGTGTGGCGGGTTTCCTCGGCCAGGCCCTGAGCCTGATCGTAAGCGGCTTGCGAGTCATCGCGGGCGCGCTTGAGTTGCTGTTCCCGGGCTTCGATACGCGAGAGCATGGTGTTGAACGCTTCGGCGAGGCTGCCGATTTCGTCGTGGTTACCGCGCGAAGCGCGCAGGGCGTAGTTCTCTTCGCGGGTCACCTGACGCGACAACTCTTCAAGCTGATGGATCGGCCGGGTGATCAGCCGCTTGATTTGCCGGGCAATCACCAGCCACAGCAGCACGCTGAAGATCAGGATGCCAAGACTGGCCGTCAGCGTGCCGGTGTAGAACGCCATCGGCAATTCGCTACTGGCGACCAGTAATAGATGGCCCGGCGCTGTGCCGGGGCGGGGCAGGGTGATCAGTTGATTGCTGCGAAACTCGGTGAGTTGCCAAGCCTCAATGTGCCGGTAACGTTCCGGCAGATTGAGTTTGTCACCGTGCTGCACTTGCGCGAGCCTTTCGCCCTTGCCGTCATACAGGGCGGCAGCGCGCAGTGGAGAATAGCTGTCGAGCTCCTTGAGCAGCCGTTCGGCACTCTGCGGTGATTGCAGGGCTTCGCTGACCAGACTCGGATTGGAAATCAACCGGCCGATGGTCTGCAAGGCCTGTGGGGCCATGCTTTCCTGGGAGATGTAATAGGCGGCGCTGATAAAGGTCAGGTTGGCGACCAGCAGGACAGTGGTCAACAGCACCAGCAGGGCGGCCAGCAGTTTCTGGCCGACCGGCAGGTTTTCGAGGCGCTGGCGCAATGGCATCAGGTTTATCGCAGCAAAGGAACAAGTGGCCAGCGTAGCCGCTGCTCAGTCGCTGGGCAATCCGAGGCTTTGCAGATGTGCGACCAGACGTTGTTGCAATTGACTGAGGTGCGGCAGGTTCAACTGGTGACGCGCGGCGACTTTGCAGGCGTGGCCCAATAGATAGCTGATCTCTGTGCGGCGCCTGTTGGCCACGTCCTGATACATCGATGAGTAATTGGCTGCGGTGGCCTGAATGACACGTTCGACTTCCTGTTGCAGGTTGTCGGCCGCCGCCGGTTGGCCGCAACGTTCGAGCAATTCAGCCAGCTCGGCGCACAGCGTGGCGACTTCGCAATGATGCGCCTGCAAGCCACCGTTGCGGCAGTTGTGCAGGACGGTCAGTGGATTGATCGCGCAGTTGAGGGCCAGTTTGCGCCACAGCCGGGTGAGGATGTCGGTGCTCCACTCGTGAGGGATTTTCGCGGCGTCCAGATCATCCAGCCAGATGGGGGCTACCGGATGCGCGACATCGCCGAGCCAGGTGTAACCGTGACCGGCAAACACCACGCGCCAGTCGCCATCACGGAAGGCGCCTTCGGTGCTGGAGGCACTGATGCAGCGCGCCTGCGGCACTTGCGCGGCGACAGCGTCCTGACTGCCGAGGCCGTTTTGCAGCAGGATCAATTCGGCACCGGCCGCCAGGCGCGGGGCGAGGCGGGCGACCGCGCTTTCGGCGTCGTAGGCTTTGCAGGCCACCAGAAGGCGTCGGATCGGTTGCGGGCTGTCCGGGGTTTCGCCGGGAACTGAATAAGTGCTGGCGTGTCCCTGTTCCACGAGCGTCAAACCACCCGCCGCGTTATAGCTGCGCAAGCGCATCGCGTCGCGCACGATCAGCCTGACCGGCAACCCGGCCCGGGCCAGACGTGTGGCCCACAGAGTGCCGAGACTGCCGGCGCCGAGAACATGCCAAAGGGTGGACATCAGTTTTTTGCTCGAATGGGTGCAGGCATGTGCGGCTCGCCGTGTCGACAGGAAAAGACCCGTTATAATGAGCCCGATTTTAACCGCAAGCCAAGCGCGCTCCATCCACATCGAGCGCGCCTTTTTATTGGAGAGATTACATGCCGTCGTTCGACGTGGTATCCGAACTGGACAAACACGAACTCACCAACGCGGTCGAGAACGCCGTGAAGGAACTCGATCGTCGTTATGACCTGAAAGGCAAAGGCAGCTTCGAATTCAAGGAAAAGGACCTGACCGTCAGCCTGACTGCTGAAGCCGGGTTCCAGCTGGAAGCGATGATCGAAATCCTCAAGCTGGCGCTGGTCAAGCGCAAGATCGACGTGCAGTGCCTTGAAGTCAAAGACGAGTACGCCTCGGGCAAGCTGATGAAGCAGGACGCCGTGCTCAAGGAAGGCATCGACAAGGAGCTGGCGAAGAAAATCGTCGGCCACATCAAGGATGCCAAGCTCAAGGTGCAGGCTGCTATTCAGGGCGAGCAGGTTCGTGTCACCGGCAAGAAGCGTGACGATCTGCAAGAAGCCATCGCGGCCCTGCGTGCCAAGGAATTCGGCATGCCACTGCAGTTCAACAACTTCCGCGACTAAGCTTTATCGGCGGACCTGTGGGAGCGAGCCTGCTCGCGAAGGCGGCGTGTCAGTCAACCTCATTGCTGAATGACACACCGCCTTCGCGAGCAGGCTCGCTCCCACATTTGATTTATGTACACCCCGGCGGTTTTCTGCCGCTTATCTTTCGCGTGCCGAATGGCCGGAAATCAGGAGATAGAACATGGATTTGAATGCTGAGGTGGACCACCTGGTCAAGGCATCCCAGGCGTGGATACCGATGATCATGGAATACGGCAGCCGCGTGCTGCTGGCAGTGATTACCCTGGCCATCGGCTGGTGGCTGATCAACAAGGTCACGCAAAAACTCGGCGGTCTGCTGGCCCTGCGTAACGCTGACCTGGCGCTGCAAGGCTTCATCAGCAGCCTGGCCAACATCATTCTCAAGGTGCTGCTGATTGTCAGCGTCGCTTCGATGATCGGTGTTGAAACCACCTCGTTCGTTGCGGCGATCGGTGCTGCCGGCCTGGCTATCGGTCTTGCCTTGCAGGGTAGCCTGGCGAACTTCGCTGGCGGCGTGCTGATTCTGCTGTTCCGTCCGTTCCGTATCGGTGACTGGATCGAGGCCCAGGGTGTGTCGGGTACGGTCGACAGTATCCAGATTTTCCACACCGTGCTGCGTACCGGTGACAACAAGACCATCATCGTGCCGAACGGTAACCTGTCGAACGGCATCATCACCAACACCAACCGTCAGCCAACCCGCAAGGTTGTCTTCGATGTGGGCGTGGATTACGAAGCGGATCTGCAAAAGGCCCGTCAGGTGCTGCTGGATCTGGCCAAGGATGAGCGTGTTCTGCAGGATCCTGCGCCGCAGGCAGTGATTTCGACGCTGGGTGACAGTTCGATCACCGTTTCTCTGCGTGTGTGGGTTAAAACTGCAGACTACTGGGATGTGATGTTCATGTTTAACGAGCAGTCCCGTGATCGTTTAAAAACTGCTGGCATCGATATTCCTTTTCCGCAGCGGGTGATTCGCGTAGTTCAGGAAAACGCTGTGCAGTAACAACAATGATACCTGGCTTTGCGGTCAGTTAATTAATGTCAGACCCAAGAGTGTTTCGCGCTCTTGGGTTTTTTATGTCTGCTATAAAAGTTTGCTGGCTAATAGATAGCTGGCTAATCTTGTTGTAAGAATGCAAGTTTCTTCACGCATAAAAAACCGCTCACCTGAATCAGGTGAGCGGTTCTTGTTAGAGCAGTGCTCTACAGTACGTCAGCTGCACATCCCTTATTAGAGAATGTTCAGTGGGTACTCAACGATCAGACGGGTGTCGTTGTTGTCAGACGAGTAGCCGCTGTACGCGCCGTTCGAGCGGTACATGGCATAACGCAGACGGAACGACAGGTCTTTGGCTGGACCTTCCTGAATCACGTACTTGGACTCGGCGTTCCACTCGTTTTCCTTGCCTTCGCCCAGACCGTTGGTGGTGATGTGATCACCCATCACGTAACGGGTCATGAAGCTCAGGCCTGGTACGCCGTAGGTTTTCATGTTCAGGTCGTAGCGAGCTTGCCAGGAGCGCTCGTCGCGGCCCACGAAGTCGGAGATCTGAATGGAGTTGGCAACGAAGATGGTGCTGTTACCGTCAACGCCGTAGTAGTAAGCGTTGTCGCCGCTGGAGCGCTGGTGAGCAAGGGTAAACTTGTGGGCGCCGATGCTGTACGCAGCAGCCAGGGACCACAGATTGTTGTCTACACCAGTGGTGCCGTCGCCGATCGCGTCAACCAGGTCACCGCGGCTATCGCCTTTGGTGTGATAGCCGTTAAAGTCGAAGTTCAGCGACTGCTCGTCGTTGATTGGCAAGGTGTAGTTCAGGTTGACGTAGTACTTCTTGAAGTAGTCGTCAGCGTCGGAAGCAGCCAAAGCACCGGTGAAGTTATCGGTGAAGGAGTAGCTGGCACCGAAGATGTTGATGTTGGTCAGGCCTTTGCCGCCATTGCCATCTTCATCTGGCAGGCCGCCGATGCTGTCACGGCCCATGCCTGTTTGCTTGCTCAGCGCGGTGAAGCGACCTGCGCTCAACTCCAGACCTTTGATCTCTTTGGAAGTGATCAGGGTACCGGTAGCGACTTCTGGAATCAGACGGCTGTCGTCAGTGGCGAAAACCGGGCTTGCAACGAATTGCTGACCGTATTTCAGAACGGTGTCGGATACGCGGAATTTGACTGCGCCGCCAATTTTACCTTGGGATTTTTCCGGGTTGCCATCGCTGTCGTTGGCGAACAGGCCGTTACCGCGACGACCCGAGCCGCCGTCCAGTTTGACCGAACCCATGGCCATGGCGTCGAGGCCGAAGCCTACGGTGCCTTGAGTAAAGCCCGACTCGTAAGTCAGCAGTTGGCTTACACCGGTGTCCTGGCGATAGCCACTTTTGAAAGTGCCATCACCGTTGGAAACGTTACCCGCGCCGTTTTTGTAGTCGCGGTTCATGTATTCCATACGAGTCTTCAGTTTCAGACTCTGGTCTTCCAGGAAGCCTTTGGACTCGTCTTGGGAAGAAGCCATTGCGAACTGCGAGGTGCCTGCTGCAACAGCCAGGGCGATCATGCTCCACTTCATCACGCGCATCGTGATTTGCTCCTTTGGTTTTTAGAAGAGTACTGCCGTCCCACCTGTTTTATTATCTGGGCGGCTCTTTCTTTTTGTGTCGGCGCAAACTTATATCACGCCGACATTGTTGGCGATACTTGCGAATCCAACCTTTCACCTTCTTTACGACACTGTCGCAGATGGCTTTGTAGATGTCGCAAATTCACAGTACCGATGCAACCGGGCCGACAACTTTCTCGCTGTTTTTTTAGCCGTTTGCATCGCTAAAAAAGAGTCCCTGGCAAAACACTTGAATCTCCATCGGGCAACCCTGCCACTGTTTTTGTTGGCCTTAAGGCTCCCACTTCCCGTGGTGCGCTTATAGTCCATATGAGTACGAATGCAACAAACGTGCACAAACCGCGATGTTGGTGCGGTTATTTTTTTGAGCGCCTGTCTTTACCGGTAAAAACCTCATAAATACGGGGCCCCAATCCCCATTCTTTCAGGGCTTGACGCGATTGTTCGTATGGTGTTGTCACTCCGTTCACAGCGCGGGACAACCAAAAACGTTACCGGTTCACCCCGCCAGTGAGTATTTGGCGGATGCCTGCCGCACTGAGCGTAGACGCACTGTGCGGTTTTGGTGCAAAAAATTTACGGGCTGTACCGGATTCATACAGTTCAGTTTGTGACTGACCATGAGCGGGTGACTGTTTTTCGGTCATTTCAGCAGGCTGCTTGTCAATTCGGGTTCCGTACTGGTGCAGGGCGTCGAAAAATGTCACATGCCGGGGCGTCGAGAGAGTGGCAGAGTCTGTAGTCGTGAAGGCGAGCGCTTTCGCAGGTATGCTGCCGGTCTGTCGCTTGGCGAGTTGCCCTTGGGCAAGGCCGCTAAGCTGATTAATGTAGATCAGCCGGGAGTGCGCGTAGTGTTTGCTTTAGATTCACGACTTCAACAGGACACGCTGACCATTGGTGACTTCCCGCTCTGCCGTCTGCTGCTGTCCAACGACGCCAACTACCCGTGGTTCATTCTGGTGCCACGTCGGGACGATATCACCGAGTTGTTTCAGTTGGATGTCGCCGATCAGCAACAGCTCTGGCTGGAAACCACGGCGCTGGCGGAGTTGCTCAAGGACTTGTTCGATGCCGACAAAATGAACGTCGCGACCTTGGGTAACGTGGTTAGTCAGATGCACATGCATGTGATTGTGCGTAAACGCGATGATGCAGCGTGGCCGGCGCCTGTATGGGGCAAGCACCCGGCCAAACCTTATAGCGACGAACAGGTGGCCGCCATTCGCGAGCAATTGCGCGTGGTGCTGACTGAAGATTTCACATTTGTGGAGGGCTGAATCATGAGCCTTGAAGATCGCGTTACCGACCTGGAAAGCCGTCTGGCGTTTCAGGATGACACCATTCAGGCGTTGAACGATGTGCTGGTGGCGCAGCAGCGAGTGGTTGAGCGTCTGCAATTGCAGATGGCCGCACTGCTCAAGCGCCAGGAAGAAATGGTCGGGCAGTTCGAGTCCTTTGAAGAAGAAGCGCCGCCACCGCACTATTGAGGCGAGCGCTTTTCTTCGGGCATAAAAAAACCGCGAACAGCACGCTGCTCGCGGTTTTTTTTGGGGCCTTGGATCAGCGACGCGGCAGAGCGGCGATCACGTCCTCGGCTTGCAAACCCTTGTCCCGGTTCATCACCGAGAACTCAACGCGCTGGCCTTCGACCAGAACCCGGTGGCCTTCGCCACGGATCGCACGAAAGTGCACGAAAATATCATCGCCGGAATCCCGGGAGATAAAGCCGAAGCCTTTGGAAGTGTTGAACCACTTGACGGTGCCGGTATCGCGGTTGGTCATGTCGTAGTTGGTCGGTGCGGCAGCCGGTGAAGATCGATAGAAGCTGACGGCCAGGTGCAGGATCACCGCAACCAGGGCAATCACCAGACTGAACAATACGGCGGGCTGGCCGGCGATGACAGGCATCGGTGCGATCAGGGTCAAGGTTTGCAGGACGACAGTCAGCACCAGAAGAGCGCTGACAAGGTTTTGCAGATGCTGGCGCGGGCCTTTGTTCCAGTAAGGAATCACTGGAGCGATCACCAGGTTCAGCAGGCCGAAAAAGGCCAGGTAAAGTGCATCGGGTTGTTGCAGGTAGGGAACGGCTTCGGATTTCAAACTAGGTATGAACGACAGCAGCAAGGCCGCTGCGCCCATTAGCATGTGGACGATTTTCAACATTTTGATTGGCTCACGTTATGACGGCTCACAAGGAAGAGCTGAAGGCGCACGGTTCGCTTCGGAACAAAATAAGAGGCGGTGGACACGTACACGGCATCAGCCTATGCGCAACACCCCGGAAAATGGGGCATGGCGACACACTGCCTATTTAACAGCAAAGCCTGCAGCTACTCAAATCAGCCCGGCCAGTGGCAGCGGTACGGGCGATTTGTCGCAGCCTGTTCAGGCTTTCGGGGCTGCGGGGTGCCGGCAGCCTTGCTAGAGTGGGGTTGCACCTGTTGGATGAATTCAATCGCCGCTAGGAGGTAAACATGGCAATCGATATCGGTATCAGTGAAGAAGATCGCAAGTCCATCGTCGAAGGGCTGTCGCGGCTGCTGTCGGACACCTACGTGCTGTATCTGAAAACCCATAACTTCCACTGGAACGTCACAGGCCCGATGTTTCGTACGTTGCACTTGATGTTCGAAGAGCAATACAACGAACTGGCGCTGGCCGTGGACTCGATTGCCGAGCGCATTCGCGCGCTGGGCTTTCCGGCGCCGGGCGCTTATGCGACTTACGCACGTCTGTCTTCTATTAAAGAGGAGGTGGGAGTACCCAGCGCCGAGGACATGATCAAGCAATTGGTCGACGGTCAGGAAGCTGTGACCCGCACCGCGCGCGGCATTTTCCCGCTGCTCGACAAGGTCAGTGACGAGCCGACGGCCGACCTGCTGACCCAGCGTATGCAGGTTCACGAGAAAACCGCGTGGATGTTGCGCGCTTTGCTGGAAGCGTAACCCGTAAGTAAGCGCGGGCTTGCCTGAGGCCGGCTCGCGCGCTGTCCGCAATCTTACCGCTATCGTTGGCTTATCCTACGGTGATGGTCAATAAGTCATCTGGATATAACTTTGCGTCTGCGCTTTTATGAAGTCACAGCTTGTGGCTTCCAAAACAGGCAGAGATGACAAAGGAGTGTCACCGATATGGTAGAGGGAGACAGGCGAGGCGACAGGATTGTCGGCTTGCCGCATGAATTGAAATTCGATCCGTTCATCAACGATTTCGACATGTCATTGGTCCAGCCGCTGTCGCGATCCGTGCGTTTGAACGGATTCGCAACCTGCCTGCGACTGGAACAGGTTTATTGGAACATCCTTGGCGACATGGCAGCAGACAATTGTTGTTCGGTCAGTTCGTTATTGTCCCACGTCGACCGTGAAGTGCATCTGCGGCACGGCGGGGTGAAGAATTTCAGCGCGCTGGTGCGGGTAGTGTGCGTCATGAACAGGGCCAAGGAAGCCCTGCCATTGAAACAGCGGTTGTAAAGGAGGTCGCGGCCTGTGCAGTCTTACGGCTGCACAGGCCGCATTTAATGGATATAATCCCGCTCTTTCGCCGCAAAGCCCTGCGCGCGGTGGCAATCTGATCGCCGAGACACCCCCATGCCGATGTACGATTACCAATGTGCTTCCTGTGGTCATCAGTTGGAAGCCATTCAAAAGATCAGCGAAGCACCGTTGGTCGACTGCCCTGCCTGCCAGGCGCCAGAGCTCAAGAAACAGCTGTCCATGCCGGGCTTTCGCCTCAGCGGCAGCGGTTGGTACGAAACCGATTTCAAGACCGGAGCCAAGAAGAATCTGGCCGGTGGCGACAAATCTGACTAGGGTTCAAACCCAGGTCGAACGACACGCGTGAGTTTCCGGACTGCTTGAGTGCGGCGGGATCTCCACCGAATTTCGAATTACGAGAAGCGAACCACTACCATGATGCGCAGCCACTATTGCGGCCAACTGAACGAAAGCCTGGAAGGCCAGGAAATTACCCTTTGCGGATGGGTTCACCGTCGCCGCGACCACGGCGGGGTGATTTTCCTCGATATCCGTGATCGTGATGGTCTGGCCCAGGTAGTGTTCGATCCGGATCGCGCCGAGAGCTTCGCCGCTGCCGATCGCGTGCGCAGCGAATACGTCGTGAAGATCACCGGCAAGGTTCGCCTGCGTCCGGCCGGTGCCACCAACGCCAACATGGCGTCGGGCATGATCGAAGTGCTGGGTTACGAGCTGGAAGTGCTGAACGAGTCGGAGACCCCGCCGTTCCCGCTGAACGAGTTCTCCGACGTCGGCGAAGAAACCCGCCTGCGTTATCGCTTCCTCGACCTGCGTCGTCCGGAAATGGCCGAGAAGCTGCGTCTGCGCTCGCGCATGACCACCAGCATCCGTCGCTTCCTCGACGAGAACGGCTTCCTCGACGTCGAAACGCCGATCCTGACCCGCGCAACGCCGGAAGGCGCGCGTGACTATCTGGTGCCAAGCCGTACTCACGCCGGTTCGTTCTTTGCCTTGCCGCAATCGCCACAGCTGTTCAAGCAACTGCTGATGGTCGCTGGCTTCGACCGTTACTACCAGATCGCCAAGTGCTTCCGTGACGAAGACCTGCGTGCCGATCGTCAGCCGGAATTCACCCAGATCGACATCGAGACCAGCTTCCTCGATGAAAAAGAGATCATGGGGTTGACCGAGCAAATGATCCGCAACCTGTTCAAGGAAGTGCTGGGTCTGGAATTCGGCGATTTCCCGCACATGACTTTCGAAGAGGCCATGCGCCGCTACGGTTCCGACAAGCCAGACCTGCGTAACCCGCTGGAACTGGTAGACGTTGCCGATCAACTCAAAGAAGTCGACTTCAAGGTGTTCAGCGGCCCGGCCAACGACCCGAAATGCCGCATCGCCGCGTTGCGCGTTCCAGGCGGGGCGAGCATGCCGCGCAAGCAGATCGACGACTACACCAAGTTCGTCGGTATCTACGGTGCCAAGGGCCTGGCGTACATCAAGGTCAACGAGCGTGCCGCCGGTGTTGAAGGCCTGCAATCGCCGATCGTGAAAAACATCCCGGAAGCCAACCTGAACGTGATCCTCGATCGCGTGGGTGCGGTCGATGGCGACATCGTGTTCTTCGGTGCCGACAAGGCCAAGATCGTCAGCGAAGCGCTGGGCGCACTGCGTATCAAGCTCGGTCATGACCTGAGCCTGCTGACCTGCGAATGGGCGCCGATGTGGGTCGTCGACTTCCCGATGTTCGAAGAGAACGACGACGGCAGCTTCTCCGCGCTGCACCACCCGTTCACCGCACCGAAGTGCACGCCGCAAGAGCTTGAAGCCAACCCGGCCGGCGCTCTGTCCCGCGCGTACGACATGGTGCTGAACGGCACCGAACTGGGTGGCGGTTCGATCCGTATCCATCGCAAGGAAATGCAGCAGTCGGTGTTCCGTCTGCTGGGTATCAACGAAGCGGAACAGGAAGAGAAATTCGGCTTCCTGCTCGACGCGCTGAAGTACGGTGCTCCGCCGCACGGTGGTCTGGCCTTCGGTCTGGATCGTCTGGTAATGCTGATGACCGGCGCCCAGTCGATCCGTGAAGTGATCGCCTTCCCGAAAACCCAGAGTGCTGCCGACGTGATGACGCAAGCACCGGGTGTGGTGGACGCCAAGGCACTGCGCGAGCTGCACATTCGTTTGCGCGAAACGCCAAAGGCTGAGTAAGACGGGCCTGAAGGCGCATCTTCGGATGCGCCTTTTTTCTTTCTATAGAGAGCAGGTCGAGATTTTTTTGTTTGCCGGCCGGCGCGGTTATGCGCGGCGGGCAACGTTTCAAAGAGAATTCGGAGCGAGTTATGGCAGGTCATTCCAAGTGGGCGAACATCAAGCACCGCAAAGAACGTCAGGATGCCAAGAGAGGCAAGATCTTCACCAAGTGGATCCGTGAGCTGACCGTTGCGGCCCGTCAGGGTGGCGGTGATCCAGGCTCCAACCCGCGTCTGCGTCTGGCCCTGGACAAGGCGCTGAGCGCGAACATGAGTCGCGACATCATCGACCGTGCCGTGGCGCGCGGCGCCGGTGCGACCGAAGCGGACAACGTCGAAGAACTGACCTACGAAGGTTACGGCCCCGGCGGCGTGGCGGTAATGGTCGAGTGCATGACCGACAACCGCAACCGTACCGCAGCCGCTGTGCGCCATGCGTTCAGCAAGTGTGGCGGCAACCTTGGCACCGACGGTTCGGTCGCGTACCTGTTCGAGCGCAAGGGTCAGATCAGCTTCGCCCCGGGCATCGACGAAGACGCTCTGACCGAGGCGGCGCTGGAAGCCGACGCCGATGACGTGGTTACCCACGAAGACGGTTCGATCGATGTGTTCACCTCGTTCACCAGTTTCTACGCCGTGCGTAACGCCCTCGAAGCTGCTGGTTTCAAGGGTGATGATGCTGAGATCGTGATGCAGCCGACCACCAGCGCCGAGCTGGACCTGGAAGGCGCGGAGAAAGTCCTGAAGCTGATCGACATGCTTGAAGACCTGGATGACGTGCAGAACGTCTATTCCAACGCAGACATTCCGGAAGACGTGGCCGCTCAGCTCGGTTAAGAGCGACTACGATTCAATGTGGGAGCTGGCTTGCCAGCGATGGCGTCGGCACATCTGATAAAGATGTTGCCTGACACACTGTCATCGCTGGCAAGCCAGCTCCCACATTTGTTATTCGTTGTATTGAATTTCGTGCTTTTTCCGAATCCGCAGGCGTTATGACTTTAATTCTTGGTATCGACCCCGGTTCGCGTATCACCGGTTACGGCATTGTTCGCGATACCGGCCGCGGTGGCTGTATCTACGTGGCCTCCGGTTGTATTCGCACTGGCGCGGGCGAGTTACATGAGCGTCTGCAAATCGTCTATCGCGGCGTACGCGAAATCATTCAGACCTACGGCCCGGTCACCATGGGCATCGAAAAGGTGTTCATGGCGAAAAACGCCGATTCTGCGCTGAAACTGGGGCAGGCCCGCGGAGCCGCCATCGTCGCTGGCGCCGAAGAGAGTCTGGAAATCGCCGAATACACGGCGACCCAGGTCAAGCAGGCCGTGGTTGGCACCGGCGCAGCGAATAAGGAGCAAGTGCAGATGATGGTCATGCACATGCTCAAGCTGACCAGCAAACCGCAAATCGATGCTTCGGACGCTCTGGCGATTGCCATTTGTCACGCGCACACCCGTTCCAGTCTGCTGCCGCATGGCTTGGGAACGGCACGCAGTCGTGGCGGGCGCCTGCGTCTCTGATAGCATCAGCAATCAAATTTCCCGGAAGGTGGGTTTTGCGCCTGTGTCGTCGGCCTGAAGCTCGCCTTCCGTCAGTCGCCAGCCCACGGCTGGCCAACGCTCAAGGATCTGAAACGTGATTGGACGCTTGCGCGGCACCCTGGCTGAGAAACAGCCGCCGCACCTGATTCTGGATGTAAACGGCCTCGGATATGAGCTGGAAGTGCCCATGACCACGCTTTATCGGTTGCCGTCGGTCGGTGAGCCGCTGACCCTGCATACTCATTTGGTCGTACGCGAAGACGCGCAATTGCTCTATGGTTTTGCCGGCAAGCGTGAGCGAGACTTTTTTCGCGAGTTGATCCGTCTCAATGGTGTGGGGCCGAAACTGGCTCTGGCATTGATGTCGAGTCTGGAAGTCGACGAGTTGATCCGCTGCGTGCAATCCCAGGACACCTCGGCCCTGACCAAGGTGCCGGGCGTTGGCAAGAAAACCGCCGAGCGTTTACTGGTCGAACTGAAAGATCGCTTCAAGGCCTGGGAAACCTCGCCGGCCATGTTTGCCCTGGTGCCGAACCAGCCGGACGGCCCGGCGCCGGTCAACACCGCCGAGAACGATGCGGTCAGCGCACTGATTTCCCTGGGTTACAAGCCGCAGGAAGCGAGCAAGGCGATTTCCGCAATCAAGGACAAGAATTTGAGCAGTGAAGACATGATCCGCCGCGCCCTGAAGGGAATGATTTAAGTGATTGAAGCTGATCGTCTGATCGCCGCCGCGCACAGCCCGCGCGAGCGCGAAGAAGTCCAGGACCGGGCTATTCGCCCGGTCAGTCTGGCCGACTATATCGGCCAGCCGACCGTGCGCGAGCAGATGGAACTGTTCATCCAGGCCGCCCGTGGCCGTAGCGAATCCCTCGACCACACGCTCATCTTCGGCCCGCCTGGGCTGGGTAAAACCACGTTGGCCAATATCATCGCTCAGGAAATGGGTGTATCGATCAAGAGCACCTCGGGGCCGGTTCTCGAGCGTCCGGGTGATCTGGCGGCGTTGCTGACCAATCTTGAGCCGCACGATGTGCTGTTCATCGACGAAATCCATCGTCTGTCGCCGATCGTTGAAGAAGTGTTGTACCCGGCGATGGAAGATTTCCAACTCGACATCATGATCGGCGAAGGGCCGGCAGCGCGTTCGATCAAGCTCGATCTGCCGCCGTTCACGCTGGTCGGCGCGACCACTCGCGCCGGCATGCTGACCAACCCGTTGCGTGACCGCTTCGGTATCGTCCAGCGTCTTGAGTTCTACAGCACGGCTGACCTGTCGACGATTGTCAGTCGTTCGGCGAATATCCTCGGTCTGCCCCTGGATCCGGAAGGCGCTTTCGAAATTGCTCGTCGCGCCCGTGGTACGCCGCGGATCGCCAACCGTCTGCTGCGCCGCGTGCGCGATTTCGCAGAAGTTCGCGCCAAGGGGCACATCACCAAGTCGGTTGCCGATCTGGCGTTGAACCTGCTGGACGTCGACGAACACGGTTTCGATCATCAAGACCGGCGCTTGCTGCTGACCATGATCGAGAAGTTCGATGGCGGCCCGGTGGGGATCGACAGCCTCGCCGCTGCGATCAGCGAAGAGCGCCACACCATTGAAGATGTGCTTGAGCCATACCTGATTCAACAGGGCTACATCATGCGCACACCACGGGGCAGGGTGGTGACGCGGCATGCGTATCTGCATTTCGGTTTAAACATTCCGTCACGAATGGGTGAAATGCCCGTGGCAGACGAGTTTCTCGATGCCGTGGACGATTAATACACATTTGTTGTCGATTTATTCAGGGTTTGTACTGTCTGAGGACGGTACTTTTGCGGTAAAGCCTTTGAACAATGAAAAACAGTTGCCTGGCCGGATTGGCAACCTGAGGAGTAAGCACTAGAGTATGCGCGCGCAAAACGGGCTTGAGCCGTTCGCACATCGTTGTCGCGTTTATTACGAGGACACCGATGCGGGCGGCATCGTGTATTACGTTAATTACCTCAAGTTTATGGAACGGGCTCGAACCGAGCGGCTCCGCGAGCTGGGCTTTGCCCAATCGCAGCTGGCAGGGGAGGATCTGTTGTTTGTCGTGCATTCCAGCGAAGCGCGCTATCACGCGCCGGCGCGACTGGACGACGAGCTGTTGGTAAGCGCTGAAGTAATCGAATTGAACCGCGCCAGCCTGCGCTTTAAACAGCAGGTCAGGCGGGCTGCGGATAATGTGCTGCTCTGCGAAGGGCAGTTTTTGGTGGCCTGTGTGCGCACTAACAGTTTGAAACCCCGGGCCCTTCCCGAAGACCTGCGTGCGGCCTTCGCCGACGCGGGCGGCCCGGGTACACACTCAAAGCAGGAGATAAAGCGTGGAAGCTAACGTCGTCGACCATTCCTCCATGTGGAGCCTGGTCAGCAATGCCAGCATCGTGGTGCAGTTGGTAATGTTGACTCTGGTGGCCGCATCGGTGACCTCATGGATCATGATCTTTCAGCGCAGCAACCTGCTGCGTGCCGGTCGACGCGCCCTGGAGAGCTTCGAGGAGCGCTTCTGGTCGGGTATCGATCTGTCCAAGCTGTACCGTCAGGCGGGTAGCAACCCGGATCCGGATTCGGGCGTCGAGCAAATCTTCCGCGCCGGTTTCAAAGAGTTCTCCCGTCTGCGTCAGCAGCCAGGTGTCGATCCTGAGGCGGTGATGGAAGGCGTGGCCCGTGCCATGCGTGTGGCCATCTCCCGCGAAGAAGAGAAGCTGGAGCAGAGCCTGCCGTTCCTCGCCACCGTTGGTTCGGTCAGCCCGTACATCGGCCTGTTCGGTACCGTTTGGGGCATCATGAACTCCTTCCGCGGTCTGGCCAGCGCCCAGCAAGCCACCCTGGCCACTGTGGCCCCGGGTATTGCCGAAGCACTGATCGCCACGGCGATCGGCCTGTTCGCGGCAATTCCTGCAGTAATCGCTTACAACCGTTTTGCAGCTCGCAGCGAAACCCTGCTGGGCCGTTACTACACCTTCGCCGATGAATTCCAGGCGATCCTGCACCGCAAAGTGCACACCAGCGAAGAATAAGCAGGTAATTTCCAATGGCTTTAATCGCTCGAGCTCGCAAAAAGCGCAAGCCGGTCGCCGAGATGAACGTGGTGCCTTACATCGACGTGATGTTGGTGCTGCTGGTCATCTTCATGGTAACCGCGCCGATGCTCAATCAGGGCGTGAAAGTTGATCTGCCCAAGGTTTCCAGCGAAGCCTTGCCGCAGGACAACAACACCCAGGTCCTGACCATTTCGATCAAGGCTGACAAGACCTATTACTGGAACCTTGGCAGCGAAGTCGACACCGAAAAGCAACAGGACAGGGCTCTGACCCTGCCGCAGATGACCGATGCGGTGACCAAAATCATCGCGGCCGGCAACGGTAACGGCAAGCGTACCCAGGTCTTTATTCGCGGTGATAAAACCGTCGATTATGGTTCCGTCATGGGCGCCATGGGCGGGTTGCAGAAAGCCGGGGTCGGTAATGTTGGTTTGATTACCGAGGCTCCCTGATGCAGCAACAGCGAGAGCCGTCCGCCTCGGAAAGCTTCTTCTGGCCTAGTGTCTGGGCGATTGTCTTGCACGTGCTGGTGTTCGGCATGCTGTTTGTCAGTTTCGCGTTTACACCAGAGCTGCCGCCGGCCAAGCCGATTGTCCAGGCGACCCTGTACCAACTGAAATCGAAAAGTCAGGCAACCACCCAGACCAATCAGAAGATTGCGGGTGAGGCGAAGAAATCCGCCGCGCGCCAGACCGAAGTCGAGCAGATGGAGCAGAAAAAGGTCGAGCAGGAAGCGGTGAAAGCTGCGGAACAAAAGAAAGAAGAAGCGGCTCAAAAGGCCGAGGAAGCCAAGAAGGCCGACGAGTCGAAAAAAGCGGACGAGGCGAAAAAGGCTGACGAAGCCAAAAAAGCCGATGAAGCGAAGAAGACCGCCGAAGCCAAGAAGGCAGAAGAGAAACAATTGGCTGATATAGCCAAGAAGAAATCTGAAGAAGAAGCCAAAAAGGCTGCTGAAGAAGAGGCCAAGAAAGCAGCCGCTGAAGAAGCCAAGAAGAAGATTGTCGAAGACGCGAAGAAGAAAGCCGCCGAAGACGCCAAGAAGAAAGCTGAAGCTGAAGAGGCGAAGAAGAAAATCGCCGACGAAGCGAAGAAGAAAGCTGCTGCCGATGCTGCGAAGAAGAAAGCGCAGGATGCGGCACGTAAATCTACCGAAGACAAAAAGGCTCAGGCCTTGGCAGATTTGCTTTCCGACACGCCACAGCGTCAGCAGGCCTTGGCCGATGAGCAGGGTGACGAAGTCGCGGGCAGTTTTGATGACCTGATTCGTGCGCGAGCAGCAGAGGGCTGGGCTCGCCCACCTTCAGCACGCAAAGGCATGACGGTGGTGCTGCAGATCGGCATGTTGCCGGACGGTACGGTGACTTCGGTCAGCGTGGCCAAATCCAGTGGCGACGGTCCGTTCGATGCTTCGGCAGTCGCAGCGGTCAAGAATATTGGACGTTTGACAGAAATGCAGGGAATGAAGCCGAGCGATTTCGCTCCGTATCGTTCATTCAAGATGACATTCACACCTGAGGATCTAGCCTTGTGAGAAACCTTCTTCGAGGAATGCTGGTCGTGATCTGCTGCATGGCAGGGATCGCGATGGCTGATGAAAAGAACATTCTGGTCACCAGCGGCAGCGATCGGGCTACTCCGATCGCCGTTGTACCGTTCGGCATGCAGGGCGGTGCCGTGCTGCCGGACGACATGGCTGAAATCATTGGTAACGATTTGCGCAACTCGGGCTACTACTCGCCTATTCCAAAGCAAAACATGATCAGCCAGCCAAGCCAGCCGAGCGAAATCATCTTCCGTGACTGGAAGGCGGTGGGTGCTCAATACATGATGGTCGGCAGCATCGCTCCAGCGGGCGGTCGCCTGCAGGTGCAATGGGCGCTGTTCAACGTTGCCACCGAGCAGAAAGTGGCTGACGGCAGTGTTTCCGGCACTACCGAGCAATTGCGCGACATGGCGCACTTCATCTCGGACCAGTCGTTCGAAAAACTCACCGGTATTCAAGGTGCGTTTTCGACCCGTCTGTTGTACGTAACGGCTGAACGCTTCTCCGAGAAGAACACCCGTTACACCCTGCAGCGTTCGGACTATGACGGTGCGCGCGCCGTGACTCTGTTGCAATCGCGTGAGCCGATCCTGTCGCCGCGCTTCGCGCCGGATGGCAAGCGCATCGCCTACGTGTCGTTTGAACAGAAGCGTCCGCGGATCTTCATGCAGAACATCGACACCGGTCGCCGTGAGCAGATCACCAACTTCGAAGGCCTGAATGGCGCACCAGCCTGGTCCCCGAATGGCGATCGTCTGGCGTTCGTGCTGTCGAAAGACGGTAACCCGGACATCTACGTCATGAATCTGGCTTCGCGTCAGATCAATCGTGTCACTGCGGGCCCGGGCATCAACACCGAACCGTACTGGGGCAAGGATGGCTCGACCATCTACTTCACCTCGGACCGTGGCGGCAAGCCGCAGATCTACAAAACCAGCGCCAGCGGCGGCGGTGCCGAGCGTGTGACGTTCGTGGGCAACTACAACGCCAACCCGAAACTGTCGGCTGATGAAAAGACTTTGGTGATGATCCATCGTCAAGACGGTTTCACCAATTTCAAGGTGGCGGCCCAGGATTTGCAGCGAGGTAGTGTAAAGATCCTCACTGATAGCACTCTGGACGAGTCACCCACTGTTGCGCCCAACGGCACCATGGTAATCTACGCCACCCGCCAACAGGGCCGGGGAGTCTTGATGCTCGTGTCCATCAATGGACGCGTTAGGCTCCCGCTTCCTACCGCTCAAGGCGAAGTCAGAGAACCGTCCTGGTCCCCTTACCTGAAGTGAGCGGGCGCTACACGTTTTACTTAACACACTGGGGTTCATTAGGAGTTTCACGATGGAAATGCTGAAGTTTGGTAAATTTGCTGCGCTGGCTCTGGCCATGGCTGTAGCTGTAGGTTGCTCGTCCAAAGGCGGCGACAACGCCGGTGAAGGCGCTGTTGATCCAAACGCTGGTTACGGCGCAAACACTGGTGCCGTTGACGGTTCCCTGAGCGAAGAAGCTGCTCTGCGCGCAATCACCACCTTCTACTTCGAATACGACAGCTCGGACCTGAAGCCAGAAGCCATGCGCGCTCTGGACGTTCACGCCAAAGACCTGAAAGCAAACGGCGCTCGCGTTGTTCTGGAAGGCAACACCGACGAACGTGGTACTCGTGAGTACAACATGGCACTGGGCGAGCGTCGTGCGAAAGCCGTTCAACGCTACCTGGTACTGCAAGGTGTTTCCCCAGCTCAGCTGGAACTGGTTTCCTACGGCGAAGAGCGTCCAGTTGCTACCGGCAACGACGAGCAGTCCTGGGCTCAAAACCGTCGCGTCGAACTGCGTAAGTAATTCGATATGCGAACGTGCCGTCGTGCTGTAACTGTTCTGGCTCTCAGCCTCGCGCCGCTTGCGGCGTTGGCTGCGGTTCCTGTGGTCGATGACAACTCCGGTTATAACAATAGCGGGAGTAGTTATCCGCCTGCGGGTTACGGTACGAACGGCGCCTATGCCGGGGGAGCGGCTTCGGCCCCTGCCTCGGCACAAGGCATGCTGTTCAACCAACTGCAACAAATGCAGGATCAGATTTCGCGCCAGCAAGGTGTGATTGAAGAACTGCAGAATCAGGTTGCGCGCATGAAGCAAGAATCCCTGGAGCGATACCAGGATCTTGATCGGCGCATAGGATCCGGTGTTGCACCTGCCGCGACTCCTGAGAATTCTTCTACCGGTGGCGATGCAAGTGCTGCTGCCGGTGCTGCCGCTGGCGCCGGGGCTGCTGCCCAGGCACCTGCTGCGAGTAGCGAACCGGGTGATCCGGCCAAGGAAAAGCTGTATTACGATGCCGCTTTCGACCTGATCAAAGCCAAGGATTTCGACAAGGCCAGCCAGGCTTTCGCCGCTTTCCTGCGCAAATACCCGAACAGCCAATATGCGGGCAACGCCCAATACTGGTTGGGTGAAGTGAACCTGGCCAAAGGTGATCTGCAAGGTGCAGGTCAAGCATTTGCCAGGGTTTCGCAACTGTATCCCAAGCACGCCAAAGTGCCGGACTCGCTGTACAAGCTGGCTGATGTAGAGCGCCGCCTGGGTCATAACGACAAGGTAAAAGGCATTCTGCAGCAGGTTGTTGCCCAATATCCGGGCACATCTGCCGCTCAGTTGGCCCAACGCGATCTGCAACGAATGTAAGTTGCTTGACCCTTTGGAAGAAACCCGCGCCTGTCGCGGGTTTTTTCGTTAGAATTCACGCCCTTTTTCTGAAACACGCTTCTAGTGGTCTGCGCGTTGGCGGGATTGCCTGAAGTGCCTGACGGAGGCGGACAGCCTGTTTAGCTGTTACGCCCGTGGCGACTATGCAAGACACATTGAGAATCACCGAAGTTTTCTACTCTTTGCAGGGGGAAACGCGGACTGCCGGGCTGCCCACTGTTTTTGTGCGTCTGACCGGTTGCCCTTTGCGTTGCCAATACTGCGACAGTGCCTATGCGTTCAGTGGCGGCACCGTCCGCACCCTCGACGATATCCTCGAGCAAGTAGCCGGATTCCGTCCGCGCTATGTATGCGTCACCGGCGGTGAGCCTCTGGCACAGCCTAATGCCA
This sequence comes from Pseudomonas sp. FP2196, assembly GCF_030687715.1. Classification (GTDB taxonomy): domain Bacteria; phylum Pseudomonadota; class Gammaproteobacteria; order Pseudomonadales; family Pseudomonadaceae; genus Aquipseudomonas. Next base: position 4,743,976 of record NZ_CP117445.1, on the reverse strand, counting down.
TTCCTTTACTCAAGCAGTTGTGTGATGCCGGTTACGAGGTCTCGCTGGAAACCAGCGGTGCTCTCGACATTTGCGCTGTTGATCCACGCGTCAGTCGTGTCGTCGACCTGAAAACACCGGGCTCGAAAGAAGCGCATCGCAACCGATACGAGAATATCGAACTGCTGACCCCCAACGATCAGGTGAAGTTTGTCATCTGCTCGCGGGAAGACTACGACTGGGCCGTTTCCAAGTTGATTCAGTACGGACTCGACCAACGTGCCGGTGAAGTCCTGTTCTCGCCAAGTCACCACGACTTGAATGCGCGGGATCTGGCAGATTGGGTCGTAGCGGATAACCTGCCGGTACGCCTGCAATTGCAACTGCATAAATATCTTTGGAACGACGAGCCGGGGCGCTGACATGACTGAGCAACTGAACACTACCGACAAACGCGCAGTCATTTTGCTGTCTGGCGGCCTGGACTCGGCGACGGTCGTAGCCATGGCTCGCGCCGAAGGCTATAGCTGCTACACCATGAGCTTCGATTACGGTCAGCGTTCGCACGCCGAATTGCATGCTGCTGCACGTGTTGCCCGCGACCTCGGTGTGATCGAGCACAAGGTGATCGGTCTGAATCTGAACGGCATGGGCGGTTCGGCCCTGACGGACACCAGCATCGAGATTCCTGAAGAGCTGGGCGAGGGCATCCCGGTGACTTACGTGCCGGCGCGCAATACCGTTTTCCTGTCGCTGGCACTGGGCTGGGCTGAAGTGCTCGGTGCCCGTGACATCTTTATTGGTGTGAATGCGGTGGATTATTCCGGTTATCCGGATTGCCGTCCCGAGTTTATCGAGTCCTTTGAGCGCATGGCCAATCTGGCTACCAAGGCTGGGGTTGAAGGCAATGGCTTCCGCATTCAGGCGCCACTGCAGAACCTGAGCAAGGCGCAGATCGTCCAGGCTGGCGTGAAGCTCGGCGTCGATTATGGCCTCACCGTTTCCTGCTATCAGGCCGATGATAATGGCCGTGCATGCGGTAAATGCGACAGCTGCCGCCTGCGTGCGGAAGGCTTTGCGGCGGCCGGCGTGAGCGATCCAACACCTTATTTTTGATTATTTTCAAAAAGGTGTTGAATAGTCCTTAAAAATCAGTATTATACGCGCCACCACACAGCGGGTCGTTAGCTCAGTTGGTAGAGCAGTTGGCTTTTAACCAATTGGTCGTAGGTTCGAATCCCACACGACCCACCATATTTGGCGGTTTAGAAAATCCGGAAGGCCCACGAAAGTGAGGATTTCCGGGTTTTTTTTTGTCTGCAATTCGGGCATGCGTTGTTTCAGTGCGGGCAGCGCTGACGCAGGTCAGAATCATCTTTTGTATCCACGGGATATTCTGTAGCCTTGCGCAGCTTCAACGCTGTCCGTGCCTGATAAAACTCACTCTCCCGGCGGTACCCTCAAGTGGTCCGGAGCCGGGTGTATACTCGACTTTCGCGCGAAAGCGCCTGCAGGTCTTGCGAACATGACGCAGATTTCCGAACGCCTTCTGGTTCAAGCTCATCTCGACGCGAAACAGCCCAAACCGCTGACCGCCGAGGAAGAGGCTTATTACCGTTCTGCCATCGCCGCCGAGCTCAAGGCTCAGGACGCGGTGCTGGTGGCCCACTTTTATTGCGATCCGGTGATTCAGGCTTTGGCCGAAGAAACCGGCGGCTGTGTCTCCGACTCCCTGGAAATGGCCCGCTTTGGCAACGCTCATCCGGCCAAGACCGTGGTAGTCGCCGGCGTGAAGTTCATGGGTGAGACCGCGAAGATTCTCAATCCGGAAAAACGTGTGCTGATGCCGACCCTGGAAGCGACGTGCTCGCTGGATCTGGGTTGTCCGGTAGACGAGTTCTCAGCGTTCTGCGATCAGCATCCGGAACGCACGGTGGTGGTTTACGCCAACACGTCTGCCGCCGTGAAAGCCCGGGCCGACTGGGTGGTGACGTCAAGTTGCGCACTGGAGATCGTCGAAAGCCTGATGGACAACGGCGAAACCATCATCTGGGGGCCGGACAAGCACCTGGGCACCTACATTCAGCGCAAGACCGGCGCCGACATGCTGCTCTGGGACGGTGCCTGTATCGTCCACGAAGAGTTCAAATCCAAGCAGCTCGAGGATATGAAGGCGTTGTACCCGGATGCAGCGATTCTAGTGCACCCGGAGTCGCCGACATCGGTAATCGAACTGGCGGATGCTGTTGGTTCCACCAGCCAATTGATCGCCGCTGCGCAGTCCTTGCCGAACAAGACTCTGATCGTCGCCACTGATCGCGGCATTTTCTACAAGATGCAGCAGCTATGCCCGGACAAGGTCTTCATCGAGGCGCCAACTGCCGGTAACGGCGCAGCGTGCCGCAGTTGCGCGCATTGCCCGTGGATGGCCATGAACACTCTTGAGCGCGTGCTCAAGAGCTTGAAGGAAGGGACGAACGAGATCTTTGTTGATCCGGCGTTGATTCCGCAGGCGATTCGGCCGTTGAAGCGGATGCTGGATTTCACTCAGGCTGCACGGATGAAGCTGGCCGGTAACGCCTGAGGTCTTTCAGGCAACAAACAAACCTGTAGGAGTGAGCCTGCTCGCGATAGCGCTGTGTCAAACAACGAATATGTTGACTGACATACCGCTATCGCGAGCAGGCTCACTCCTACATTGGTATTCGGCGTCTGGAAATTACTTGCTCTTCTTCGGAACGCGAACGACGCGAGTATCGGAATAGATGTCATGCCACGTGCGCTTCTGCTTGTCATAGAGCGACCAGAAGAATCCCAGGCCGACGCACAGCCATGAAGCAATCGACACCATAAACCGCAACAGCGCCTGCCACAGGCTGATCGCCGTGCCGTTGGCGTTCTGCACGCGAATGCCCCACACCTGCATGCCCAGCGTCTGACCGCCATGGGTCCAGAATTTGGCGAAGAAGGCAAACAGCACCAGCAGTAATACGGTGGAATACAGCGGATCGCCGTCCAATTGCCCGGCATCGGTCATCACGCGCAGACGTTCTTCGCCGATGATCGCCGCCTGAATGAGTTTATAAATGAAGCCGGTTACGATCAGCAGGGCGGTGCACAACAGAAAGTCATAGAACATCGCTGCCAGACGACGGCCGAGGCCAACGGGAGGAAAGTCGCCCTGGGGCGTGAGCAGGTGTTTCGACATGGCGGCCTCTGGACGCAAAATGAAGCGCCATTTTACGGATTCGCGCACACAAAAAAGCCCCTGATATCAATATCAGGGGCTTTTTCGTTACAGAAGTATCAGGCTTCTGCTTGTACTTCGTCAGCCTGCATGCCTTTCTGGCCTTGCACAGCAACGAAAGTCACTTTCTGGCCTTCTTTCAGGCTCTTGAAGCCGTTGCCCTGAATAGCGCGGAAATGCACGAACAGATCCGGACCGCTTTCTGGAGTGATAAAACCAAAACCTTTCTCGTCGTTAAACCACTTGACGGTACCGCTCTGACGTTGGGACATTTCTTATTTCCTTTGACGCATAAATTGATGACAGTCTCTTTCTCATGAAAGAGTACTGGGGCTGGTTGCAGGAGAGTAAGAAGACGTCGAGCGGGATGTAGCTTACTTGTAGGCTACTGCCCAGGTCACGATTCCAAGCTGACCCATGCAAACACAGTGGACAAACTCTACGCCAACTACGGGAGAAAAAACAAGCCCCGCGAAGGCCCCGGTTTTGCTGCTCTTGCTGGCACTTAGTCAGTTCGCTAGTGCGGGCTTAGACGATTAGCGTGTTCCATTGTTTTCGATCGTTATAAGCAAAGTTCATATTCGAATCAGATGTTAGAAAATGCACTTTTTTGTGGCGATTGCGTTACACATTAGTGCACGCATAACGCAATCGCGTTACTTATAGAAACAGTCAATCAACCGCGATAGTAGCGTTGCGGAACAAATGGCATTTTGCTTACAAGCATCTGCACCTTTTTCCCACGAACGATGGCCCAGACTGGTGTGTCGAGAGCGACATAAGCGCTGTCGAGGTAACCCATTGCCAGTGGGCCGCCCAGTGTCGGGCCGAAACCACCGCTGCACACGCTGCCGATGATCTCGCCGGCTTCGTTGACGATTTCTGCGCCTTCACGCACTGGCGTCCGTTCCTGCGGAAGCAGGCCGACGCGTTTGCGTGCGACACCGTTTTGCTGCTGGGCGAAAACAGTCTCAGCCCCCGGGAAACCGCCGGCCCGCGGACCATCAGCACGGCGCGGCTTGGAAATTGCCCATAACAGGCTGGCTTCGATCGGCGTGCTCTCGGTGTTCATGTCGTGACCGTAGAGGCACAGGCCGGCTTCCAGGCGCAGAGAATCGCGGGCACCGAGGCCGATGGCCTGGACTTCCGGTTCGGCGAGCAGGGCGCGGGCGAGTTTTTCCGCATCGGCGGCCGGCACCGAGATTTCGAAACCGTCTTCACCGGTGTAGCCCGAACGGCTGACAAAGCAGTCCACGCCCAACAGGTTCACGCGATTGAACTGCATGAAGGTCATCTTCGCCACGTCAGGAGCGAGACGCGCGAGCGCGGTGACGGCGGCCGGACCTTGCAAGGCGAGCAGCGCGCGCTCCTCGAATAGCGCCGTAATGGTGCACTGATCGCCGATGTGTTTTTGCAGGTGGGCCAGATCCTGATCCTTGCACGCGGCGTTCACTACGAGGAATAGCTCATCGTTACCGAGGTTGGCCACCATCAGGTCATCGAGGATGCCACCGCTCTCGTTGGTGAACATCGCGTAACGCTGCATGCCCACTGGCAGGTCGATGATGTCCACCGGCACCAGGGTTTCCAGGGCTTTGGCGGCGTTGGCGCCGGTCAGGCGGATCTGGCCCATGTGCGAAACATCGAACAGCCCGGCCTGCTCACGGGTGTGCTGGTGTTCCTTCATCACGCCGAGCGGGTATTGCACCGGCATGTCGTAGCCGGCGAACGGCACCATGCGGGCGCCGAGTTCGATGTGCAGTGCGTGCAGCGGGGTTTTCGACAGTTGTTCGGTGGACATGCGGAACTCCTTGATTCACACCAACCCTCTCCCGGAGGGAGAGGGGGCTAATTAGCATTCGATAATGTTGACCGCCAGACCGCCGCGGGCGGTCTCTTTGTATTTGCTTTTCATGTCGGCGCCGGTCTGGCGCATGGTACGGATGACCTTGTCGAGGGACACGAAGTGCTGCCCGTCGCCGCGCATGGCCATACGCACCGCATTGATCGCTTTCACCGAGCCCATGGCATTGCGCTCGATGCACGGCACTTGCACCAGCCCGCCAATCGGGTCGCAGGTCAGGCCGAGGTTGTGTTCCATGCCGATTTCCGCCGCGTTCTCGACTTGCTGAACGCTGCCGCCGAGTACTTCGCACAAGGCGCCGGCAGCCATCGAACAAGCCACGCCGACCTCGCCCTGACAACCGACTTCGGCACCGGAAATCGAGGCGTTTTCCTTGTAAAGAATGCCGATGGCGGCCGCGGTCAGCAGGAAACGCACAACGCCGTCATCGTTCGATCCAGGGATAAAACGCATGTAGTAATGCAGCACGGCCGGAATGATCCCCGCCGCGCCATTGGTTGGCGCGGTGACCACGCGCCCACCATTGGCGTTTTCTTCGTTGACCGCCAGCGCGTAGAGATTGACCCAGTCGAGCACCGACAGCGGATCACGCAACGCCGACTCCGGGTTCTTGCACAGTTGCCGATGCAGCGCTGCCGCGCGACGTTTGACTTTCAAACCGCCCGGCAAGATGCCTTCGTTACGACAACCAGCAGCCACGCAGTCCTGCATCACTTGCCAGATCTTCAGCAGACCGGCACGGGTTTCCGCTTCCGGGCGCCAGGCGCTTTCGTTGGTCAGCATCACCTGGCTGATCGACAGACCGTAAGTGCTGCAATGCGCGAGCAAGTCCTTGGCGCTTTTGAACGGGAAGGTCAGCGGGGTGGCGTCTTCGACGATGCGGTCGGCACCGGCCGCGTCCTCATCGACAACAAAACCACCGCCGACCGAGTAGTACTCGCGGCTGCGGATCTGAATGCCCGCCGCGTCGAACGCACGGAAAATCATGCCGTTGGGGTGATAGGCCAGCGGCTTGCGGATCATCGCCAGATGTTCTTTCTCGTTGAACGCGATGCTGTGTTCACCGAGCAGATTCAAGCGACCGCTGCCGCGAATGTCTTGCAGACGGGCGGCGACGGTTTCGGTGTCGACGGTGTCCGGGTGTTCGCCTTCAAGGCCGAGCAGCACGGCTTTGTCGCTGCCGTGCCCCTTGCCGGTGGCCCCGAGCGAGCCGTACAACTCGACTCGAACGCTGGCGGTGGTGGTCAGCAGGTTTTCACGACGCAAGCCTTCGGCGAAGCGCGCGGCTGCGCGCATCGGGCCGACGGTGTGGGAACTGGAGGGGCCGATGCCAATCTTGAACAGGTCGAACACGCTTAACGACATGAGTGGTTCTCCGGTTTCTTGTTATAGGAATTGGCGGATTTTGCGGCTGACCGCATTCCCTTGTAGGAGTGAGCCTGCTCGCGATAGCGGTGTGTCAGATAACAATCATGTCGACTGATACACCGCTATCGCGAGCAGGCTCACTCCTGCACGGGATCTGCGGTGTGTGCGGGATCAGCAAAACTGATCCCGCACTGGTTTAAGCGTAGCTTTCGATCGACGGGCAGGCGCAGACCAGGTTGCGATCACCGAACACGTTGTCGACGCGACCGACCGGTGGCCAGTATTTGCCTTCGATCAACGAGGCCACCGGGTACACGGCTTGCTCGCGGCTGTACGGGTGAGTCCACTCGCCAACCAGTTCCGCCGCGGTGTGCGGCGCGTTCTTCAGCGGGTTGTCGTCCTTGTCCAGCGTGCCGTTTTCCACCGAGCGGATTTCTTCGCGGATGCGGATCATGGCGTCGCAGAAGCGGTCCAGTTCTTCCTTGGATTCGCTTTCGGTCGGCTCGATCATCAGCGTGCCGGCGACCGGGAACGACATGGTCGGGGCGTGGAAGCCGAAGTCGATCAGGCGCTTGGCGACGTCATCAACGCTGATGCCGCTGCTGTCTTTCAACGGACGCAGATCGAGGATGCATTCGTGCGCCACCAGACCGTTGCTGCCGGTGTACAGCACTGGGTAGTGCTCTTCGAGGCGACGGGAAATGTAGTTGGCATTGAGGATCGCCAGTTGCGAAGCGCGCTTCAGGCCGGCGCCGCCCATCATGCGAATGTACATCCAGGTGATCGGCAGAATGCTCGCGCTGCCGAACGGTGCCGCGCAGACCGCGCCTTCTTTACGCTCCATGGTGCCGTGCCCCGGCAGGAACGGCGTCAGGTGCGACTTGACGCCAATCGGGCCGACGCCCGGGCCGCCACCGCCGTGTGGGATGCAGAAGGTTTTGTGCAGGTTCAGGTGCGAGACGTCGCCACCGAACTTGCCCGGGGCGCAGAGGCCGACCATCGCGTTCATGTTGGCGCCATCGATGTACACCTGGCCGCCGTTGTCATGAATGATCCCGCAGATTTCGCGGATACCTTCTTCGAACACGCCGTGGGTCGACGGGTAGGTGATCATCAGCGCGGCGAGGTGTTCGCGGTGCTCGATGGCTTTGGCACGCAGGTCTTCGATGTCGACGTTGCCGCGAGCGTCGCACGCGGTCACGACCACACGCATGCCAGCCATGTTGGCGGTGGCCGGGTTGGTGCCGTGGGCGGACGACGGGATCAGGCAGATGTCGCGGCGGTCATCGCCACGGCTCTGGTGATAGGCGCGGATCGCCAGCAGGCCAGCGTATTCGCCTTGCGAACCGGCGTTCGGTTGCAGCGAGATCGAGTCGTAACCGGTGGCGGCGCAGAGCATCGCTTCCAGTTCATCGGTCAGTTGCTGATACCCGGCGCTTTGTGCGGCCGGGGCGAACGGGTGCAGGGCACCGAATTCAGCCCAGGTTACCGGGATCATTTCGCTGGCGGCGTTGAGTTTCATGGTGCACGAACCCAACGGGATCATGGTGCGATCCAGCGCCAGATCCTTGTCTGCCAGTTTGCGCAGGTAGCGCATCAGCTCGGTTTCCGAGTGATAACGGTTGAACACCGGGTGGCTGAGGATCGGCGACTGACGAACCAGTGCAGCCGGGATGGTGCTCTGTACCGAAGCGGCCAGTGCAGCGAAGTCCGGCAGGGTCTTGCCGTCGGCGAACAGGCCCCACAGGGTTTCGATATCCGCCTGGGTGGTGGTTTCGTCGACCGACAGACCGACACGCTGAGCATCGACGACGCGCAGGTTGATCTGCTGGGCGTTAGCCTTGTCGTGCAGCGCGGTGGTTTGCGCGCCAGTGGCCAGGGTCAGGGTGTCGAAGAAGCTTGCCTGCTCGACCGTAAGACCCAGCGCAGTCAGGCCCTTGGCCAGAATCGCGGTCAGGTGATGCACGCGGTTGGCAATCTGGGTCAGGCCTTTCGGGCCGTGGTAGACGGCGTACATGCTGGCGATGTTGGCCAGCAGCACTTGCGCGGTGCAGATGTTCGACGTGGCCTTCTCGCGGCGGATGTGTTGCTCGCGGGTCTGCATCGCCAGACGCAGGGCCGGTTTGCCGAAACGGTCAACCGAAACACCGACCAGACGGCCCGGCATATCGCGCTTGAACGCATCCTTGGTGGAGAAGTAAGCCGCGTGCGGGCCACCGAAGCCCAGCGGTACGCCGAAGCGTTGTGCGCTGCCGATGGCAACGTCTGCGCCGAACTCGCCCGGGGCGGTCAGCAGGGTCAGGGCCAGCAGGTCGGCAGCCACGGCGACCAGAGCGTTGGCGGCGTGGAAGCGTTCGGTCAGTTCGCGGTAGTCGAACACATCACCGTTGCTCGCCGGGTATTGCAGCAGGGCGCCGAAGAACGGGGTGACGTCGCTCAGTTCACGCTCGTCGCCCACAACGACTTCGATGCCCAGCGGCTCGGCACGGGTGCGCAGCACGTCGAGGGTTTGCGGGTGGCTGTGGATCGAGGCGAAGAATTGGTGGCTGCCCTTGTTCTTGCTCAGGCGTTTGCAAAAGGTCATGGCTTCGGCAGCGGCGGTGGCTTCGTCGAGCAGGGAGGCGTTGGCGATCGGCAGGCCGGTGAGGTCGCTGATCATCGTCTGGAAGTTCAGCAGCGCTTCGAGGCGGCCCTGGGAAATTTCAGGTTGGTACGGGGTGTAAGCGGTGTACCAGGCCGGGTTTTCCAGCAGGTTACGCAGGATCGGCGACGGCGTGTGGCAGTTGTAGTAGCCCTGGCCGATGTAGGTCTTGAACAGCTGGTTTTTGCCGGCGATGGATTTGATCATCGCCAGGGCGTCGGCTTCGCTCAGGCCGTCGTCCATGCCGAGCACGCTGGTGCCCTTGATGCTTTCCGGGATGACGCTGGCGCTCAGGGCTTCGAGCGAATCGAAGCCGAGGCTGTTGAGCATGGCTTGCTCGTCACCGGCGCGCGGGCCGATGTGACGGGCGATGAATTCGTTGGCGGTGCCAAGGTTTACTTGAGTCATGACAGGTCTCCTCAGGCTTCGGCTTGGGCTTTGATCAGACGGTCGTAGGCGTCCTGATCCAGCAGTTTGCCGACAGCGGCGGCGTCGCTTGGCTGGAAGCGGAAGAACCAGCCTTCGCCCAGCGGATCTTCGTTGACCAGTTCCGGGGCGTTTTCCAACGCCGGGTTCACTTCCAGTACATCGCCATCGAGGGGCATGTATACGCCGCTGGCGGCTTTCACCGATTCCACGGTGGCGGCTTCAGCGCCTTTTTCGTAAGCCTGCAGCTCAGGCAGTTGCACGAACACCACGTCGCCCAGGGCGTTCTGCGCGAAAGCGGTGATGCCGACAGTAACGCTGCCGTCAGCTTCGGTGCGCAGCCATTCGTGATCTTCAGTAAAACGCAACTCGCTCATGGAAACTCCTCAGGGGCCGGACTCGTCCGGTGGACGCGGTGGAAGGCTTGGGCAGGGAAGCCCTTATTTATGGAGGTTGTTTAGCAAGATCGCGGCCAACGTTTATTAATCCTTATAAATCAATGGCTTGTGTTGTTTTCGAGATGAATGAAATCGCGCTGCTGTAGCGAAAACGCTACAGCTTGGGGCGAGAGAAAAAGCTGAAGCGGATCAAAGCCTTGCAATGCGGTGGCTGGAGAGGGGTGTATCGATATCGTTCCGCTGTAGCGCTTTCAGTACAGATGGAGGTCGTTTTTGAACGGATTTCGAAACCGTTACATAACCTTGTGGGAGTGAGCCTGCTCGCGAAAGCGGCGCATCAGGCACATTAATGTCAATTGACACACCGCATTCGCGAGCAGGCTCGCTCCCACAAAGGGACAGTGATGGCTCAGGGTTTGTTGGGGATGCCGTACTTGCGTAGGCGATGGGCGATGGCCGTGTGCGAGGTTTGCAGGCGGCTGGCCAGTTGGCGGGTCGAGGGGTAGCTGACGTAGAGTTTTTCCAGCAGCGTTTTCTCGAAGGATTCGACCGCTTGTTCGAGGCTGTCGACGTCGCTGTCGCTCTGCCGAGCGACGGAGGTGCCGGCGATGTCGAGGTCACCGATGTCGACGAGGCTGCTTTCGCAGATTGCGGCGGCGCGGAAGATCACGTTCTGCAATTGGCGCACGTTGCCCGGCCAGCGGTTGCCGAGCAGCGCCGGATAGGTGCCAGGCGCGAGGCGGCAGACCGGGCGCTGAATCTGCGCACAGGCCTGCTGCATGAAATAACGCGCGAGCAACAAAATGTCCTGACCGCGCTCGCGCAATGGCGGCACTTCAACGTTGAGCACGTTGAGGCGATAGAACAGGTCTTCGCGGAACAGGCCTTCGCTGACCATTTTCTCCAGATCGCGGTGGGTTGCGCTGAGGATTCGTACGTTGACCTTCACCTCACGATCACCACCGACGCGGCGGAAGCTGCCGTCATTCAAAAAACGCAGCAGTTTGGCCTGCAAGTACGGCGACATCTCGCCGATCTCGTCGAGGAACACCGTGCCCTGGTTGGCCAGTTCCATCAGCCCCGGTTTGCCACCGCGTGCTGCACCGGTGAAGGCGCCAGGTGCGTAGCCGAACAGTTCGCTCTCGGCGAGGTTCTCCGGTAGGGCCGCGCAGTTCAGAGCCAGAAACGGTGCACTGTGCCGTGTACTGATAGCGTGGCAGGCGCGGGCTACCAGTTCTTTACCGGTGCCGGTTTCGCCCTGAATCAGCAGCGGTGCATCGAGTGCGGCAACGCGTTGGGCGCGGGCCTTGAGGGTGCGAATCGCCGGGGATTCGCCGAGCAACGCATCGAAACCTTCGGCGTGGTCATGGTGCAGCGCCGAGAGTTGTTCGCCGATGCGATTCGGTTGATACAGGGTGAGCAGGGCGCCGGCGTCGGTAATCGGCGTGGCATCGAGCAGCAGGGTCTGGCCGTTGACGGTGATCTCGCGCAGCGGCAGGCGGAAGCCTTGTTCGAGCAGGGTTGCCAGCAGGCCGGGATCGTTGAACAGTTCCGCGACACTTTCGCCCGCCGGTTCGCGGCCATACAGCGCAATCAATGCCGGGTTGGCCAACAGCACTTTGCCGGCGCTGTCGAGGGCCAGCACCGGGTCGGTCATCGCCGCGAGCAAGGCGTCGAGCTGCAAGTGTCGGCGCTGACCGGGAAGGATGTCGACCACCGTCACCGCCTCCACACCGCGCACGCGAAACAGCGCATCTTTCAGTTCTTCGAGCACTTGCGGGCTGAGCGTTGGCGCGTCGATGTAGACGTTCGGCGGGATCATCTCCACCGCATCCAGATTGAGATTGCGCCCACCGAGGATAGCCAGGACTTCCTGGGTGATGCCGACGCGGTCGATGAAGCTGACGTGGATACGCATGGGGCGGTTCAGTGTTCTGCAGTGCGGAGGGGGGCAAGTATGCCTTGGGGCGGGGCAATGGTGAAATTTACGGCGATTTTCAGAACTACATAGTTCCCTTGTGGGAGCGAGCCTGCTCGCGAATGCGGTGTGTCAGAAAGGAAGAAGTTGACTGACAGAGGGCGTTCGCGAGCAGGCTCGCTCCCACAGGGGGAATGTAGCGGGTGCGGGTTATTCGAAGTGCTCAAGATTGACCGGGTCGCCGGATTTCATATCCAGCTGCTTACGGATGTCTTCAAACATCATGTCGTAATGCTTGTGCACCGAACCGATCTGACTGTGAGTCTTGGGAATGCCGTACTTCTCGGCGATTTTCGTCACGTTGTTGGCAAAGTTGTAGGCCTCTTCCTTGGGCAGGAAGAATGTTTCTTTCATGTCCTTGCCCTGAAGGTTGCCATGCATCGTGAACTGGATGCCTTTGCCTTTTTGCGGATCGGTAAACACTCCATAGTCGAGGTGCACGTTGTAACTGACATCGTCCGGGGTCAACGCATGTCGCTCGATGTGCAAATGACCGGGTTCAAACTGGGCCATGGTTTTCTCCTTTCAAGGCATGGGAGAAGGGCAGACCCTCGGTCTGCCCCCGGAGTTTCTAATTATCGGTAAGTGATGCCGGGCTTCGCGGTGGTCACGCGAGTACCGGCAGTGCCCTGGACGATCGCTTCGATGTCCGCCAGCGAACCGATCACCGCGACCTTGCCAGTATGGCGCGCGAATTCGCAGGCTGCCTGAACCTTTGGTCCCATCGAGCCGGCGGCGAAACCGAGGCGTTCGAGTTCATCCGGGTGCGCTTCGGCGATAGCTTTCTGGGTGGGTTTGCCGTAGTCGATGAACGCCGCGTTGACGTCCGTGGCGATCACCAGCAAATCCGCTTCCAGTTGTTCGGCCAGCAGCGACGAGCACAAGTCCTTGTCGATCACCGCCTCGATGCCCTTGAGGTTGCGGTTCTCGTCGTACATGGTCGGAATGCCGCCGCCACCGGCGCAAATCACGATGCTGCCCTTGTCCAGCAGCCACTTGATCGGGCGGATTTCGAAGATGCGTTTTGGCCGTGGGCTGGCGACCACACGGCGGAACTTGTCGCCATCCGGGGCAATCGCCCAGCCTTTTTCGGCGGCGAGTTTTTCCGCTTCGGCCTTGTCGTACACCGGGCCGATCGGTTTGCTCGGGTTCTGGAAGGCCGGATCTTTGGCGTCGACTTCGACCTGAGTGAGCAGGGTGGCGAAGGGCACCTCGAAATCGAGCAGGTTGCCCAGTTCCTGTTCGATGATGTAGCCGATCATGCCTTCGGTTTCGGCACCGAGCACGTCCAGCGGGTACGGGGTGACGGAGGTGTAGGCTGCGGCTTGCAGTGACAGCAGGCCGACCTGCGGGCCATTGCCGTGGGCGATGACCAGTTGATTGCCGGGATGGATCTTGGCGATTTGCTCGGTGGCGATGCGGATGTTGGCGCGCTGATTGTCAGCGGTCATCGGCTCACCACGGCGGAGCAGGGCGTTACCGCCCAGAGCTACGACGATACGCATGGTGTATGTCCTTCTAGAGCAGAGGAATGGCAAACGACTCGATCTCTCTGTCGGAACCGGGATCCCCTGTGGGAGCGAGCCTGCTCGCGAAGGCGTCAGATCAGTCGACATCTCTGTTGAATGACCCACCGCTTTCGCGAGCAGGCTCGCTCCCACCTATCGATTTGGTTCCTTCAGTGGGAGCTATTTCAGTTACAGATCAGCCAGGGTCGAGACCAGAATCGCCTTGATGGTGTGCATGCGGTTTTCCGCTTGCTCGAAGGCGATGCAGGCAGGCGACTCAAACACGTCGTCGGTGACTTCGATGCCGTTGGACAGGTGCGGATACTGTTCGGCGATCTGTTTGCCGATTTTGGTATCGCTGTTGTGGAACGCCGGCAGGCAGTGCATGAACTTGGTGCGCGGGTTGCCGGTGGCTTTCATCAGCTCGCTGTTGACCTGATACGGCAGCAGTTGCTGGATACGCTCGGCCCAGGCTTCAACTGGCTCACCCATCGATACCCAGACGTCGGTGTGAATGAAGTCCACGCCTTTGACTGCGGCTTTCGGATCCTCAGTCAGGGTGATGCGGGCGCCGCTTTCTTCCGCGTATTTCTTGCAACGATCAACCAGGTCGTCGAGTGGCCACAGGGCTTTCGGCGCGCAGATGCGCACGTCCATGCCCAGTTTCGCACCGACCAGCAGCAGCGAGTTGCCCATGTTGTTGCGCGCGTCGCCGAGGTAGGCGTAGCTGATCTCGTGGATCGGTTTGTCGGCGTGCTCACGCATGGTCAGCACGTCGGCGATCATTTGTGTCGGGTGATATTCGTCAGTCAGGCCGTTGAACACCGGCACACCAGCAAACTTGGCCAGCTCTTCGACGATTTCCTGTTTGAAGCCACGGTATTCGATGGCGTCGTACATGCGACCCAGCACACGGGCTGTGTCTTTCATGCTTTCCTTGTGGCCGATCTGCGAAGAGTTCGGGTCGATGTAGGTGACGTTGGCGCCTTGGTCATAGGCTGCCACTTCGAAGGCGCAACGAGTACGGGTCGAAGTTTTTTCGAAGATCAGGGCGATGTTGTTGCCCTTCAGGTGTTGTTGCTCGGTGCCGGTGTACTTGGCGCGTTTCAGATCGCGCGACAGATCGAGCAGGTACCGCAGCTCACGTGGGGTGTGGTGTTCCAGGCTGAGCAGGTTACGGTTGTGAATGTTGAAAGCCATGATGGATCTCCTTCGGTGTCGGTTATCCCCCTGGCCGCACTTTATAAGTGCCGGCCAGGGCTCAGAGGTTTAGTAATCGATCGGGTCGCGGATGATCGGGCAGGTCATGCAGTGGCCGCCGCCGCGACCACGGCCCAGTTCCCCGGCGCTGATGGTGATGACCTCCACGCCTGCCTTGCGCAGCAGGGTGTTGGTGTAGGTATTGCGGTCGTAGCCGATGACCACACCCGGTTCCACAGCCACCACGTTGTTGCCGTCGTCCCATTGCTCGCGTTCGGCGGCGAAGCTGTTGCCGCCGGTTTCCACCACGCGCAGCTTCGGCAGTTTGAGGGCGGCGGCGACGGTGTCGAGAAAGTTGGTTTCTTCGCGGCGGATGTCGATGCCGCCTTGTTTGCTTTCGTCAGGGCGCAGGGTGAAGGCGACGATCTGATTCACCACCTCTGGGAA
Source organism: Pseudomonas sp. FP2196 (assembly GCF_030687715.1). GTDB lineage: Bacteria > Pseudomonadota > Gammaproteobacteria > Pseudomonadales > Pseudomonadaceae > Aquipseudomonas. The sequence continues at coordinate 4,728,920 of NZ_CP117445.1, read as the reverse complement.
AATCGTCACCAGGTCGCGGTCGCAGAAGCTGAACACGGTGTCCAGGTGCATTGCGGCGCGGGACTTTGGCAGTCCGGCGACGATGACCTTTTCCACCGCCTTGTTCTTGAACAGGTTCAGCGCCAGTTGGCCGATGGCCTGACGGGATGAGCGCTCGCCCATGCCGATCAACACCACGCCGTTGCCGATCGGCATCACGTCGCCGCCCTCAAGGGTGGCGCTGCCATGATCCTTGTCCGGGTCGCCGTACCAGATCTCGAAATCGGCGTTGGTGAACTGCGGGTGGAATTTGTAGATGGCGGTGGTCAGCAGGGTTTCCTGACGACGCGCCGGCCAGTACATCGGGTTCAGCGTTACGCCACCGTAGATCCAGCACGTGGTGTCGCGGGTGAACTGGGTGTTTGGCAGCGGCGGCAGGATGAAGCTGGAGTGGCCGAGGAAGTCGCGGTACATCTGAATGATCTTGCCACCGAAGCTGTCCGGCAGATCATCGGCGGAGACACCGCCGATCAGGAATTCGGCGATGTGGCGCGGCTCCAGGCTTTTCAGCCAGGATTTCACTTCGCTGATCAGGCCCAAGCCTACCGAGTCCGCGGTGACCTTGCGCTCGAGAATCCAGTCCAGCGCTTCCGGGATGGCGACGATGTCGGTGAGCAGGTTGTGCATTTCCAGCACATCGATCCCGCGCTCACGCATTTTGGTGACGAAGTCGAAGTGGTCGCGCTTGGCCTGGGCGACCCACAGCACATCGTCGAACAGCAGTTCATCGCAGTTGTTCGGGGTCAGCCGCTGATGGGCCAGACCAGGGGAGCAGACCATGACTTTGCGCAGTTTGCCGGCTTCGGAATGTACGCCGTACTTAACTTTTTCCGTGGTCATTGCAGTGATCCTCCAGAGATAAAACTTTGGGCAATTACAGAGTCAGGAAGCCGTCGTAGAGACCGTAGGCTGCCACCAGGGCACCGACGACCACCGCGGCGAAAATCAGCTTCTCGACGTTGGTGAAAACCGCTTGTTTGAGTTCCAGCTTGGCCTTGGCGAACAGGATCGCGCCGGGGGCATAGAGCAGGGCCGAGAGCAGCAGGTATTTAATCCCGCCGGCATACAGCAGCCAGACCGCGTAGATCAGGGCGATACCGCCGATGATCAGATCCTTGCGCCGCTCGGCTGCAAAGCCTTCGTAGGTTTCGCCGCGCACCGCCAGCAGCAGGGCGTAGGCCGCCGACCACAGGTAGGGCACCAGAATCATCGAAGTGGCGAGGTAGATCAGCGACAGGTAAGTGCTGGCCGAGAACAGGGTGATGATCAGGAAAATCTGCACCATCGCGTTGGTCAGCCACAGGGCGTTGACCGGCACGTGGTTGGCGTTTTCCTTGCGCAGAAACGCCGGCATGGTGTGGTCTTTGGCGGCGGCGAACATGATCTCCGCGCACAGCAGCACCCAAGACAGCAGCGCCCCCAGCAACGAGATGATCAAGCCGACGCTGATCAGCGCCGCCCCCCATGGCCCGACCACGTGCTCAAGCACGGCGGCCATCGACGGGTTCTGCAGTTTGGCCAGCTCTGGCTGAGTCATGATGCCCAGCGACAGCACGTTCACCAGCACCAGAAACAGCAACACGGTGATGAAACCAATCACGGTGGCCTTACCGACGTCGGAGCGTTTTTCCGCCCGGGCCGAGAAGATGCTCGCGCCTTCGATACCGATGAACACCCACACGGTGACCAGCATCATGTTGCGCACCTGGTTCATCACACTGCCCAGATCAGGGTTTTTCACACCCCAGATGTCGGCGGTGAAGATGTCCAGTTTGAAGGCGAAGACCGCGATCAGGACAAACAGCAGCAGTGGCACGACCTTGGCGACCGTGGTCACCAGGTTGATGAACGCCGCTTCCTTGATCCCGCGCAGCACCAGAAAGTGCACGGCCCACAGCAGCACCGAAGCGCCGATGACGGCGGCAACCGTGTTGCCTTCGCCGAATACCGGAAAGAAATAGCCGAGGGTGCTGAACAACAGAACGAAGTAACCGACGTTGCCCAGCCAGGCACTGATCCAGTAACCCCAGGCCGAAGAGAAACCCATGTAATCGCCGAACCCGGCCTTGGCGTAGGCGTACACGCCGCCGTCCAGGTCAGGCTTTCGATTGGCCAGGGTTTGAAAGACAAAAGCGAGGGTGAGCATGCCGACAGCGGTGATGGCCCAACCGATCAGCACTGCGCCGACATCAGCGCTGGCGGCCATGTTTTGTGGCAAAGAGAATATCCCGCCACCGATCATTGAGCCGACTACCAATGCAACCAGTGCACCTAGTCGTAGTTTTCCAGGAGCTTCAGACATTGCATGACTCCATTGCAGGAAAGAAGAGTTCACAGCGTAGTTCTGTTGACTGTTCAAACAACTGACATAGATCAGTTCATAGGCACATTCCATTGTTAATGAATGACTTATAAAACGCCTGGTGGCATAAAGCTGTTGCCTGAAAGGCCCGTCCCACAGGCGTTTTTCAGATATGACTGGGAATAGCTCCTATTACTTTTGAATTATCACGCTAGTTCTTTTTCAGGTTTTGGCAAATTTTCCATCTCTGTTTTCAGTACAGAATCGAATAATCAGCAACAGCGCACAAAAGCGACTATCCGTATTAGCCTTTAGCGCCATTGGCTATATATGGATGGCGTTAATTGGCGTTATTCAAGAAACGTACTTACGCTTTATCCGTTTAGTTAAAAGCAACATCTTGTGATGCGTGCACAAGTTGGAAAGGGAGACTGGAATGTCGCAACCGACGCAAAAGCTGCAACTGGGTGCGTTGATCGCCCTGGTGGTGGGGTCGATGATTGGCGGGGGGATTTTTTCCCTTCCGCAAAACATGGCGGCACGGGCCGATGCCGGTGCGATTCTGATCGGTTGGGGAATTACCGCGATCGGCATGTTGACCCTCGCCTTCGTGTTTCAGACCCTGGCCAATCGCAAACCCGAACTGGACTCGGGGGTATACGCCTATGCCAAGGCCGGGTTTGGTGACTACATGGGGTTCTCGTCGGCGTGGGGTTACTGGATCAGCGCCTGGCTGGGCAATGTCGGCTATTTCGTGTTGTTGTTCAGCACCCTCGGCTATTTCTTTCCTGTGTTCGGCCAAGGCAACACACCCATTGCCATTGGCTGCGCCTCGGTGCTGCTGTGGGCCGTGCATTTTCTGGTGATGCGCGGGATCAAAGAGGCGGCGTTCATCAACCAGGTGACCACCGTGGCCAAAATCGTCCCGCTGATCATGTTCATCGTCATCGCTGCCGTGGCGTTCAAGGCTGACGTTTTTACCCGTGATATCTGGGGCCGTAGCAACCCGAGTTTCGGCGGGGTGATGGATCAGGTACGCAACATGATGCTGGTGACGGTGTTCGTGTTCATCGGTATCGAGGGGGCGAGCGTGTACTCGGCGCGGGCGCAGAAACGCAGTGACGTCGGTCGCGCCACGGTGATCGGTTTTATCGGCGTGCTGGCGTTGCTGGTGCTGGTCAATGTGCTGTCGCTGGGGATCATGAGCCAGCCAGAACTGGCGCAATTGCAGAACCCTTCGCTGGCGGCGGTGCTGGAGCATATCGTCGGGCCGTGGGGAGCGCTGGCGATCAGCATCGGTCTGGCGATCTCGCTGCTCGGCGCATTGCTGTCGTGGGCGCTGTTGTGTGCGGAAATCCTCTTCGCCACGGCCAAGGACAAGACCATGCCGGCGTTCCTGAAGAAGGAAAACAAGAACCATGTGCCGGTCAATGCGTTATGGCTGACCAACGTGATGATCCAGATTTTCCTGCTGATCACGTTGTTCTCGGAGGGCACTTACACCAGTCTGATTTACTTGGCCTCGTCGATGATTCTGGTGCCGTATCTGTGGTCGGCGGCTTACGCCGTGTTGTTGAGCGGGCGGGGTGAAACCTACGAACATGCCTCGGCTGAACGCACCAAGGATCTGCTGATCGGTGGTATCGCCCTGTGTTATGCGGTGTGGTTGTTGTATGCCGGCGGGGTCAAGTATTTGCTGCTGTCGGCGTTGCTGTATGCACCGGGGGTGATCCTGTTTGCCAAGGCCAAGCATGAGCAGGGTGAGCCGTTATTCACGCATGTCGAGAAGGGCATTTTCACCTGCGTGATCATCGGTGCCGGGCTGGCGGCGTATGGTTTGTACAGCGGGGTGTTGTCGTTGTGAGGTTGATTGAAGGATCCATTATTTGTGTTGTCAGGGCAGGCCTCATCGCTGGCAAGCCAGCTCCCACAGGGTTTGCGTTAAACGCTGTGGGAGCTGGCTTGCCAGCGATAAGGCCACAACAGACCTCACCACTTCGGGGGATGCGAACCCAGTTCTGTGGCCGGCAAACTCCAGTGCATCGGCGTCCCGCTGATCTTCACCGGCACCTGCAACCGATGCGCAGGCCCCCACGGTGTCTGCTCCACCTGCGAACTTTGATCCTGCACATCCTCGGCGCGTAGTGCGTCACTCGTCCCCGGCCCGTACTCCATCAGCAACTTCGCCGTACGCGCCAGCGACAACCTCGCCGAGCCCCCGCGACCACTGCGCAACCGCTCGCTCAGCAACCTGATCGCACTCGCCGCCATCAAATACCCGGTCGCATGATCCAGTGCCTGCACCGGCAAAGGCGTCGGTTTGTCGGCCTGCTTCCAGCGCTGTCCGGTCTCGGCGATGCCGCTGCTCATCTGCACCAGACTGTCGAAACCGCGGCGGTTCTGCCACGGTCCGCTCCAGCCATAGGCGTTGAGGCAGGCGTCGATCAGCCCCGGCGCCAGTTGCCGGCGGCGCTCGACGCCGAAGCCAAGGTGCTCCAGCGCATCGGCGCGGTAGCCGTGGAGCAGAATGTCGGCGTCCTTCAATAAGTTTTCGAACACCAAGCGATCCGCTGGATCATGCAGATCCAGTCGCGCGCAACGTTTGCCGAGGGTGACTTCCGGCACCACGCCCGGTTCGTTCCAGGTCGGCGGATCGATGCGCAACACGTCGGCGCCAAACCCTGCAAGAAAACGGCTGGCGGTGGGCCCGGCGAGTACCCGCGTCAAGTCCAGCACTTTGATCCCGGCCAGCGGCTGCGCCAGCGAGCCTTGCCACGGTTTGCGCTGCTCGTCCGGCTGGTCAATGAACTGAACGAGCGGCTCGGCATTTACCGCCAGCCCTTGTGGATGTTGTTGCCACTGCGCCCAACTGCGCATCTCGGCAGCGCAGCCCTTGGCGGCGACCACCGCTTGCTCCAGATCCTGACTCGCCCACTGCGCGACTTTCGCCGCCATCGCAGCACGATCGGCACAGGCACCCAGCACGCGTTCAGCGGCAGCGCGATGATGCGGGGCGTTGGTGTGCAGGCGGATCCAGCCGTCCCGGGTCGCGTAGTCGCCGGCGACGGGATCCCACAACGGCGGCACTTGCCAGCCAATGGGACGCAGCGAGGTGGCGAACCAGAACGAGGCCAGACGCCGGTCGACTTCAACGGCGGGCAGGCGAGCGGTTTGTTGCTCGATCAATTCGCTGACGGCCTGAGCGGCAGCGGCAACGCTGGCGCAGGCAACGTCGGTGACGGCAAACGCCGAGGGCAGGGCGCCACGACCAGTGAACGGAATTGGCGTGCGCGGCAAGCCGAGTGCGGCTTGAATGGACGTGAGTAAATCAGTCATCGAAGGCCCTCCGGAGCGAGAGGGCGATGATAGTGCAAAAGAATGTCAGCTCAGATGAAATTCCCTGAGCAGAACACGTACCCCTGTGGGAGCGAGCCTGCTCGCGAAAGCGGTGTGTCAGTCAACAAAGGTGTTGGATTTGACGACCTCTTCGCGAGCAGGCTCGCTCCCACAGGGATTTCTGCCGGATTGTTATACCCGGAACTGATCCATCAATTTCATCTGCTGGCTCGCCAGGGCATTGAGCTGGCTGCTGATCGCCGCCGATTCCGTGGCTTGACCGGTCAGGGTTTCAGTCACGGTACGAATCGCCGAAACATTGCGGTTAACCTCTTCAGCCACCGCGCTCTGCTGTTCGGCGGCACTGGCGATTTGCAGGTTCATGTCGCTGATCACGGTCACCGCATCGCTGATCTTGCCCAGCGCATCCACCGCCTGACGAATCTGCCCGGCGTTGTTGTGGGCCTGGGTCTGGCTCGAATGCATGGTCGCCACCACGCCACGGGTGCCGTTCTGAATCTTCTCGATGACTACGCGAATTTCTTCCACCGAATCCTGCGTGCGTTTGGCCAGGTTGCGCACCTCGTCCGCCACCACGGCGAAACCGCGGCCGCTCTCACCGGCGCGGGCCGCTTCGATGGCAGCGTTGAGGGCCAGCAGGTTGGTCTGTTCGGCGATGCTGCGGATCACTTCCAGTACCGAGCCGATCTGCTCGCTGTTGACTGCCAGCGCTTCGACTTCGGTCACCGCTTTGCTGACTTCATCGGCCAGTTGATTGATATCGCGGGTGCTGCGCTCGATGATCGACATGCCGTCCTTGGCCGACTGGTCGGCACCCTTGGCGGCATTGGCCGCGTTCGACGCGCTGTTCGCAACGTCGTGGGCAGTGGCGCTCATTTCGTTGGAGGCGGTGGCAACCTGGTCGATTTCGCGGAACTGCACCTGCATGCCTTCGCTGGTCTGGCGGGCGATTTCCGAAGACTGGTCGGCGGTGCCGCGCGCCTCGGTGATGCTCTGTTTGATCTGCGCGATGGTCGGTTGCAGCTTGTCGAGGAAACGGTTGAACCAGTTCACCAGTTCGCCCAATTCATCGTGCTTGCTGTAGTTCAAGCGCTGAGTCAGATCGCCTTCACCGCTGGCGATGTTCTTCAGCATCTCGGCGACGCTGTTGATCGGACGCGTGACGCCCGAAGCCGTGAGCCAGATCAGCAACAAGCCAATCAGCCCGGCAACAACAGCCACCGCCAGTGCGGTAAACACGCCGGTTTCCTGTGCGTCGTCGAGCACCGCTTGCAGTTTGACCGAGTCGGCCAGCAGCACCTGTTTTGGCAGGTCGATGACCACGCCCCACGCTCGCGAATTACCAATCGGATCGACCGGGTACACCGCGCGGATCAGGTCGCCCTGTTCCAGAATTTTCGGAGTGCCGCTGCCGAGCAGTTGCAGCACGTCCTTGCCATCGGCACCGAGGGTGTCGCCGATCTTTTTACCGACCTTGGCAGCATCCGAACTGTCCGCAGCCAACACGCCGCTGCCTGAGACGATCAGCATGTGCCCGGCGTTGTTGAACAGGTTGCGCTGGGAGTCCACGGCGGCCGCTTGCAGGGCGTCGAGGGCGATGTCGATGCCGGCCACGCCGATGGCTTTGCCATCGACGATCAACGGCACGGAAATGGTCGTCATGAGCATTTCCTTGCCACCGACGGTATCGGCATACGGGTCGAGCAGGCAGGTGCGCTTGTTGTCGCGAGGGCAGGTATACCAACTGTTGTACGGCGTGCCGCTGAGGCTAAGGGTGGTCTTGGTCATGTCCTCTTCGACCATGACCGTGTTCAGCGCGGCGCCGCCGGCACGGCTCCAGTACGTGGCGAAACGTCCGGATTCGTTGGACTGGCGGGCCGCGTCGTTGGCGAATTCGCTGTCCTTGCCGTCCAGCCCGTTGGGTTCGAAGGCGAGCCAGATGCCGAGCACTTTGTCGTTGCGCTCGAACGCGGTTTTCAGGCTCAGGTTCAACTCTTCACGCAGGGCGCCAGCGTCCAGCGAACGCTTGGCCGCCATGACGCGCATGTCCTTGATCTGGTCGGCCACTGCGGTGATGACCGTCAGGCTTTCGCCGAAGGTCTTCTGCACCCGCACCGCTTGTTCGGCGGCTTTGGCTTGCAGCAGGTTCTGCACACTGGCGGTGAGCATCTTGCTGCTGGAGTTGCTGACCAGTTCGTCGTTCTGGTTGGTCTGGTAAATGTTCATGCCGACGATCAGCGCAACCACACCGAGCAGGCACAGACCGGAGAGCAGAACGATTTTCAGGCGAATGGAAAGAGAGTCGAACATGGGCGTTCTCGCGAATGAATAAACGGGTGGCTGTCGGGCATGAACTACCCGGTTCGCCAAATCCATTCAGCGCCATGCAATGCTCATCGGCGCGGAGCGAGGGCGCATGAGCGGGTCGCCGACGAACGGTCAGCGCTAAACGTTTGCGCAGGGGAATGTGCTGAAAAGGCGATTAATTACAGGGAAGTTTCAGTGTTGTTGCGCGGGTTCAGGAAGGGGTGGGCAAGGTTTCCGGTCGCGACCAGATCCACAGATTACCCAGGCTCATCCCGGCAATCGCCAGATAGACCGGCCAGCCGTGATCGAGCATCACCAGCATCAACGTCGCACACAGCAGCATGCTCACTGTGGCGCTGATTTTGGCTTTGCGCGCGATGATCTTGCCGTTGCGCCAGTTGTTCAGGATCGGCCCGAACAAGCGATGGTTTTCCAGCCAGGCACTCAGGCGCGGCGAACTGCGGGTCGCGGCCCAGGCGGCGAGGAGGATGAACTCGGTGGTCGGCAGGCCGGGTACGACGATGGCGATCAGGCCAATGCCGAGGCTGACGTAGGCCAGCAGGCCGAACAGCAGGCGAGCGAGTTTGGAGGAGGCGGGTTGCGGCATGGGCTCAGCGGTGGCTTCTGAAGCGGAGTCGGGATCTTACAGGCTTAAGCAGTTCCCCTGTAGGAGTGAGCCTGCTCGCGATAGCGGTGTATCAGTCGACATTCATGTTGAATGACAGGACGCCATCGCGAGTAGGCTCACTCCTACAGGGGGATAAGTGTTGCTTCAGGCGGGTTCGGCTTCTGTGGCATAAGCCTGTTCCAGCAGCACGGTGAAGCGGTTGAACGCGTCAATCGCGCCTTGCTCGACTTCGGCTTCCTCTTCGGCCGTGAACTGCAGCGAGTCGAGAGTGCGCACGAAGCTTTTCCAGCCTTCGGCACGGCCGCCTTCCGGTTCACCCAAATGACGGGCACCGAACGTTTCGCTCAGCTCCAGCGCCACGGCACGCTTGATCAGGAACGCAGCACCGAGCTTCGAACCTTCAGACACGAAGATCCAGCCCAGCGCCCGGGCCTTGCTCGGGTTTTTCACGGCGCCGGCAACCGGCGCCGGGACTTCGGTGTCCAGATCCGCCAAATCAGCCTTGGCGGCTTCAGCGCGGCAGCGAGCCGGCAGATCCGCGACGATGGCCGTCAGTTGCGCATCGTTGTACAGCTCAACCAGTTCCGACTGGAACAAGTATTTCGCCACGACGAACCGGGCGAAGTTGGCGCGGGTCTCGAACGGCGCATGGGCTTTGACCAGGGCGTCGAGCTTGGTGTGTGGCTCGTGAGTGATCTGGTTCAAACGTTGCGAACGCAGGGCTTTTTCCGAAGTGGTCATGGGGTGTCCTTGATAAAAGAGGCGCTTGATAACGAGACGAACGGGATAGCACCGGACAGTAAAAAAAGCCTCGCTGCGCGGCGTATGAACACGCGCAGTGAGGTCGGCGGGATCAGATGTCCCAGATCAGATTGATCGCAAAATTGCGGCCCGGCTGGGTCAGGCGGTCGAGGTTGGCCGGTTGCGTCACCGAAGCTTCGCCGACGCTGTCGTAACCGCGCACGTCATCCCACAGCCAGTATTTCTTGTCAGTCAGGTTGTAAATGCCGCCGCTGACGGTGACGTCGTCGGTAACTTTGTAGAACCCGGTCAGATCAAGAAGGCCGAAGCCCGGCGACTTGAACTGGCTGCTGACGCCGTCCGGCGACTTGAAGTTGGTGTCGTCGACGCGATCCTTCTTCTTCACCAACGTCCAGCTCAGCAGGCCACCGTAGTTGTCCTGGTCGTAACCCAGGCCGAACACGCCGGTCAGCGGATTAACGCTGTTGAGCGGCTCGCCGCTGTCGTCGTTGCGACCGTAGGCGTAGGCGATCGAACCTTGGGTGTACAGGCCTTGCGGCGCGCCGAACGAGTCCAGGTTCAGACGTCCTTTGATTTCGGCACCCTTGATGGTCGCGTGCTTGATGTTGTTGCTCTGGAAGGTCAGTTCGTCATCGCCAGGCTTGACCGCGTCTTCATTAATGAAATCGCGATACTTGTTGTAGAACACCGCCACATCGAACGAGCCCGACTCGAAATTGCCACGCAAACCGGTTTCATAGCTTTTGCTTTTTTCCGGCTCCAGATCTGGATTCGGCGCCACGGTATAGCCGGTGGTGTTGTTCTCGAAGCGACCGTACAACGCTTTCGCGGTCGGGGTGCGGAAGCCTTCGGCGTACTGACCGTACCAGGTGTAGTTGTCGTTAAAGGCGTAGGTCAGGCCGAATTTCGGCGAGACTTTGTGCCAGGTCTTGTTCTTGTCGCTGACCGTGTCCGTGCCGTCGGCGTTCACGGTGTTGAGGAATTGCTGGGTGATGTGCGGCTTGAGCTGGGTGTAGTCGTAGCGCAGGCCCGGCAGGAAGGTCCAGTCGTTCCAACTGATCTGATCCTGGGCGAACAGGCTGTAGGTGTTGATGGTCGGGTCCGGGAAGTCCGTGGCCTTGGCTAACACGTCAGCGGTACTGGTGGCGCCAATCGCGGTGCAGCCACGACCGACCGCCAGGCACTTGCCGTCACCGCTGCGCGAGCCGGTGACTTTTTGCTGCTTGATGGTGGTGCCGTAGGTCAGCACATGATCGGTGTCAGCGATGGCGAAAGTCTTGTCCAGTTGTGCGTCGAAGACCCACTGCTTTTCCTCGTAAACGGTGTCGCGAGTGCGCAGCACTTTTCGGGTGATCGGGTAGTAATACTCCTCGGTGCTCTGGTCGGTTTTGGCGATCTGGTGGTTGAGGCTCCACTTCACGTTGTCGACCAGCAGGCTATCGAGGGCAAAGCTGTGTTCGATGCCGAAACGTTCACGGGTGATGGTGTCGTTGCCGGTGCGCCACTGGTACATGCCGCCGGGCAGCACGCTGTTTGGAATGGTCGGGGCGCCGTTGAAGTACGGGCCGCCGTAAGCACTTTTCTGATCGGTGTCGCGATCATCCTTGTACTTTTCGTAGGTCAGGCCCAGACGGGAATCTTCGTTGTAGTTCCAGCCGATCTTGGCCAGTACGTTGGTGGCTCTGACGTCTTCCGGGTTGGCGGCGGTGCGCTCAAGACCGGTGCCGTTGTTGCTGCCGTAGGAATCGGTTTCGTGGCCATCGCGCTGGCTGTAGTGCAGCAGGCCGTCGAATTGATCGGCCCGCCCGGCGACGGTGGCGGATTTAAGCCAGCTGTCATCGGCCGAGCTGTAGCCGGTTTTCAGGCGGGCGCCGACGTCTTTGCCGGGCTTGATGATGTCGTCGGGATCGAGGGTGTAATAGCTGACGGCGCCGCCGATGGCGTTGCTGCCGTACAGCACCGAGGCCGGGCCACGGAGGATTTCCACGCGTTTGACGATTTCCGGGTCGACGTAGTTGCGCTGGGTCTTGGCGTACGGGCCGTTGAAGAAACCGTCCGGTACTTCGACACCGTCAACCTGCGTGAGTATGCGGTCGCCGTCGATGCCACGGATGTTGTAGCCGCTGATGCCGCCACGCTGGCCGGCGCCGCCGACGGAAACACCTGGCTCGTAGCGCACCAGATCCTTGATCGTGTTGACGTTATTGCGATCCAGTTCTTCACGGGTATGCACGGTGACGGTGCTTGGCACGCTGTTCACCGACTGTTCCTGACGGGTGGCGCTGATGGTCACCTGATCCAGATTCAGTGCGCCGCTGCTACTGCGTTTTTCCAGCACGACGTTGTTGTTGCTCAGCTTGCGGAAGCTCAGGTTGGTCCCCACCAACAGGCGCTCAAGGGCTTTTTCCGGTGGCAGCGAGCCGCGCACGCCCGGCGACGATACGCCCTGACCCAGTTCTGCCGGCAAGCCGACTTGCCAGCCAGTGACGGTGGTGAAGGCGTTGAGTGCCGACACCAAAGGCTGTTGACCAATGGAGAACGAGTAATCACCCATGTTGCGCGCCGGTTGTTCGGTGGCAGCCATCAGCGGTGCAGTGCCGGCCATCAGGATGGCAGCGGTCAGCAGCGACAATACGCGGGAAGGGGAAGCAGTCTGGCGGGTAAGGCGTGAGGACATCGATAGCGCTCCGTGTCGCACGAATCTTTATAGGTGCTGATTCACGTCCGAAGATGCGAATCAATTGCATTGGCTATAACTAGACGTACGTGCTTCGGCTATCGAGTAAAAATAATTCTCATTTAGTTCAAGATCACCAGCGCGGGGAATTCCTGCAGCCGCGCCGAGGTGATGTGGGCGAGGGAGCGCACCACGTCGAGGGGTTGATCGAGGCGGTAGTTACCCGTGACGTTGACGTCGGCCAACTGCTCGTTGGTGTTGATGATCCAGCCCGGATAGTAGCGACGCAGTTCGGCCAGCACCTGATTCAGCGGGCAGTTCTCGAACACCAGTCGACCTTGCACCCAAGCCAGATCGGTATTGGCGTCGAGCTTGGCCGGGCGGTCGAAACCGTTGGGGCCGATGCGGATGCTTTCCCCGGCCGACAGACGCACTCGCGCGTCGTTATGGGTGGCGCGCAAATCGACATCGCCGCGCTGCACATTGACCTGCGCAACGCCGTCCAGATAGCGCACGGCAAATGCAGTGTCATGCACGCTGGCCTTGACCGGGCCAGCATCGATTTCCAGCGGTTGGTTGCGGCTGCCGGCGATCTCGAAAAACGCCTCACCCTGATACAGGCGAGCAACGCGCTGCTGATCATTGATGGTGCTGGAGAAAGCCGAGTTGGTGTTGAGCAGCACTTTCGAGCCGTCCTCCAGTTGCACGCGCTGGCGTTCGCCGACCACGGTCAGGTGATCGGCCTGCAAGCGCATCGGCAAATTACTGAAGCTGAACAACCCGAGCAGCAGCACCGCAGCGGTGGCCAGCGGTTTCCAGTGCGGACGCAGACGCTTGAGGACGGTCACTTTCGCAGGTCGCAAAGCCAGGGTTTGCGCGCATTGGGCGATTTGCGGGCCGTCCCAGATCGCCTGTGCCTTGGCAAACGCCTCGGCATTCAACGGATCAGCCGCCAGCCACGCGTGGAATTGCCGGGTCTGCTCTTCGTCCGGACTGCCGAGCACGATGAGCCAGTCCAGTGCCTGGTCCATTGCAAGTGCAGCATCCTGCGCCGATTCGGGCGAAGGCGAGCGGTGGGTGTCCGTCACGGTGTTTCCTCGGCAGTGTCTGCGCACGGCTGTTTTTTTAGTGAAGCGTAAAGTCGGGCAAGGGTAACAAAGCCCGATGATCAGTGCAGTCGAACCTCGCACTTACAGAGAGAGGCTACAGCCTCAGTCGCCATTCAAGCGCTCGGCGACGCCAATGCAAATGGTCATGATCAGTTTCAGTTCTTTCTGCACCGTGCTGAGCGACACGTTCAGTTCGTCGGCGATTTCCTGGTAGCTGTGCCCGTGCAAACGGCTGAGGATGAAAATCTGTTGCTGACGCGGGCTGAGTTCACTGAGGCTCACGTTCAGGCGCTCCAGCAATTGTTCGGCATGGGCGGCGTCTTCGGCGCTGCTGGCGGGGGCGGCGATGCTGTGCACCACGTCCTGCGGCACGTCATCGACCATGGTGCGCGAATGGATCTTGCGCGCACGCAAATGATCCAGCGCCAGATTGCGTGCGGTCTGGAAGACAAAGGGTTCGAGATGATCGATGGCCCGCTCGCTAAGCGCCCGCGTCACGCGCAGGTAGGTTTCCTGCAACAGATCTTCAGCGGTGCTGTGATTGTTGACCATCCGTTCCAGCGTACGCAGCAAGGACGTGCGCTGGGTGAGGAAGACGTGATTGAAGTGTGATTGACTCACGGGGTGACCTGATCGATTTCAAGCGAATGATAATGCTTATCATCTAGTCGAGTGGTCAAGCGCTGTTTTGTGAAAGAAGGGTAAAGGTCTTGTACGTATCGAAATGTAGGAGCTGCCGAAGGCTGCGATCTTTTGATTTTTTGTTTTTAAAACAAGATCAAAAGATCGCAGCCTTCGGCAGCTCCTACAGGGACGCGCATTGATCAAGCATGTGCGCATCACAGTGGGTGCCGTTTATTCGGCGTTGCACAACGCCAGGCAGTTATCCAGCATGCGGTTGGAGAACCCCCACTCGTTGTCATACCAGGCCAGCACTTTCAGCAGTTTGCCGCTGGATTTGGTGTGGTTGGCGTCGAAGATCGACGACAGCGGGTTGTGGTTGAAGTCACTGGAAACCAGCGGCAACGTGTTGTAACCCAAAATTTTCGAATGCTGGCTCGCTGCTTTGAGCAGGGCATTCACTTCCTCGGCAGTGGCTTCCTTCTTCAACTGCACAGTCAAATCCACCAGCGACACATTGATCACCGGCACCCGCACGGCCATGCCGGTCAGCTTGCCCGCCAGTTCCGGCAGCACCAGGCCTACGGCTTCAGCAGCGCCGGTCTTGCTCGGGATCATGTTCTGCGTGGCCGAACGCGCGCGGTACGGGTCGGTGTGATAGACGTCGGTCAGGTTCTGGTCGTTGGTGTAGGCGTGGATGGTGGTCATCAGACCGCTTTCGATCCCCAGCTCGCGGTGCAGCACTTGCGCCACAGGCGCCAGGCAGTTGGTGGTGCACGAAGCGTTGGAGATGATCTGGTGCGACTGGCGCAGAATGTCGTGGTTCACACCATAAACCACGGTGGCGTCGGCACCTTTGGCCGGGGCCGAGATGATCACTTTGCGTGCGCCGGCAGTAATATGCGCAGCGGCTTTGGCACGGTCGGTAAACAGACCGGTGCATTCGAACACCACATCAATCTTTTCGGCGGCCCAGGGCAGTTCGGCCGGGTTACGAATGGCGCTGACCGCAATGCGATCGCCGTTGACAGTCAGGCTCTCGTTGTCATGCTCGACTTGTGCATCGAAAGTGCCGTGAACGGTGTCGTATTTGAGCAGATGCGCGTTGATCGAGCTGTCGCCCAGATCGTTGATGGCGACGATCTGCAAATCCTGTCGATAGCCTTGGGTATACAGTGCGCGCAGGACATTACGGCCGATGCGGCCAAAACCATTGATTGCGATTCGAAGAGTCATGAAACAGCGCCGCCGTCGTTTTGTTGTTGGAATTACAAGATTATTCGCATAAAAATAGAAAACAAGCCTTTTTAGTGGCAATATTTTGTTTTATCTACAACGAGTGACCTGAATCAACTGGTCCGAATGGTCAAAAAAGCCGTCTGTCATTCCAACAACAACGGCGTTTGATCAGCATAGACAATCAGGTCGCCACATCCGTTAGCCTGGAGTTCTACACATGCATCCCCGCGTTCTTGAGGTCACCGAACGGCTTATCGCCCGCAGCCGCGCTACGCGTCAGGCTTACCTTGCACTGATTCGCGGCGCCGCCACTGACGGCCCGATGCGCGGCAAGCTGCAATGCGCCAACTTCGCCCATGGCGTGGCCGGGTGTGGCAGCGAAGACAAGCACAGCCTGCGGATGATGAATTCGGCGAACATCGCCATTGTTTCTTCGTATAACGACATGCTCTCGGCGCATCAGCCGTACGAAGTCTTTCCTGAACAAATCAAAAACGCCCTGCGCGAAATCGGCTCTGTCGGTCAGTTCGCCGGCGGCACTCCGGCGATGTGCGATGGCGTGACCCAAGGCGAGCCGGGCATGGAACTGAGCCTGCCGAGTCGCGAAGTGATCGCGATGTCCACGGCGGTGGCGCTTTCCCACAACATGTTCGACGGCGCGCTGATGCTCGGCATCTGCGACAAGATCGTGCCGGGCCTGATGATGGGCTCCCTGCGTTTCGGTCATCTGCCGACGATTTTCGTCCCGGGCGGGCCGATGGTCTCGGGCATTTCCAACAAGGAAAAAGCCGACGTTCGGCAGAAGTACGCCGAGGGCAAGGCGACCCGCGAAGAGCTGCTGGAATCGGAGATGAAGTCCTACCACAGCCCGGGCACCTGCACCTTCTACGGCACCGCCAACACCAACCAGTTGCTGATGGAAGTCATGGGCCTGCACTTGCCGGGCGCATCCTTCGTCAACCCGAATACGCCACTGCGTGATGCCCTGACCCGCGAAGCTGCGCATCAAGTCACGCGCCTGACCAAACAGAACGGCAACTTCATGCCGATCGGCGAAATCGTCGACGAGAAGTCGCTGGTCAACTCGATCGTCGCGTTGCACGCCACCGGCGGTTCGACCAACCACACCCTGCACATGCCGGCCATCGCCATGGCCGCCGGCATTCAACTGACCTGGCAGGACATGGCCGACCTCTCCGAAGTCGTGCCGACCCTGAGCCACGTCTATCCGAACGGCAAAGCCGACATCAACCACTTCCAGGCTGCGGGCGGCATGTCGTTCCTGATCCGTGAGCTGCTCGCGGCTGGCCTGCTGCACGAAGACGTCAACACCGTGCTAGGCCACGGCTTGAGCAAATACACCAAAGAACCGTTCCTCGATAACGGTCAACTGGTCTGGCGTGAAGGCCCGGTCGACAGCCTCGACGAAAACATCCTGCGCCCGGTCGCCCGCGCGTTCTCGGCGGAGGGCGGTTTGCGGGTGATGGAAGGCAACCTCGGGCGCGGTGTGATGAAGGTGTCCGCCGTGGCGCTGGAAAACCAGATCGTCGAAGCTCCGGCGATGGTGTTCCAGGATCAGCAGGATCTGGCCGATGCGTTCAAGGCCGGTTTGCTGGAGAAGGATTTCGTCGCCGTGATGCGCTTCCAGGGCCCGCGCTCCAACGGCATGCCGGAGCTGCACAAGATGACGCCGTTCCTCGGCGTGCTGCAGGATCGCGGCTTCAAAGTCGCACTGGTGACCGACGGGCGCATGTCCGGCGCCTCGGGGAAAATCCCGGCGGCGATCCACGTCAGTCCTGAGGCTTATGTCGGTGGCGCTTTGGCGCGAGTGCAAGAGGGCGATATCATCCGCGTCGATGGCGTCAAAGGCACTTTGGAACTCAAAGTGGACGCCGAAGAATTTGCCGCGCGCGAACCTGCCAAAGGCCTGTTGGGCAATAACATTGGCAGCGGTCGCGAACTGTTCGGCTTCATGCGTTTGGCCTTCAGCTCGGCGGAGCAGGGCGCCAGCGCCTTCACTTCTGCCCTGGAGACGCTTAATTGAAACTGGCTTTGGTCGGTGACATCGGAGGCACCAACGCGCGGTTTGCGTTGTGGAAAAATCAGCAGCTCGAATCGATTCAAGTGCTGGCCACGGCCGACCACGCCAGCCCGGAGGAGGCGATCAGTCTCTATCTGAGCGGGCTCGGTCTGGTGCCCGGTTCGATTGGTTCGGTATGCCTGTCGGTGGCCGGCCCCGTCAGTGGCGATGAATTCAAGTTCACCAACAACCACTGGCGCCTGAGCCGCAAGGCATTCTGCAAAACCTTGCAGGTCGAGCAGTTGTTGCTGGTCAACGACTTCTCGGCGATGGCGCTGGGCATGACTCGTTTGCAGCCGGGCGAGTTTCGTGTGGTCTGCGAGGGCACGCCGGAGCCGTTGCGTCCGGCGGTGGTGATCGGCCCGGGTACAGGCCTTGGCGTCGGTACTTTGCTCGACCTGGGTGAAGGTCGTTTTGCCGCGTTACCGGGTGAGGGCGGTCACGTCGATCTGCCGTTGAGCAGCCCGCGTGAAACCCAGTTGTGGCAGCACATCCATAACGAGATCGGCCATGTCAGCGCGGAAACCGCCTTGAGCGGTGGTGGTTTGCCACGGGTTTACCGGGCGATCTGCGCAGTGGATGGTCATGAGCCGACACTGGATACCCCGGAATCGATCACCGCTGCAGGATTAGCGGGTGACCCGATTGCGCTGGAAGTGCTGGAGCAGTTCTGCTGCTGGCTCGGGCGAGTGGCCGGTAACAACGTGCTGACCACGGGTGGTCGTGGCGGTGTGTACATCGTCGGCGGGGTGATTCCGCGCTTTGCCGATTTCTTCCTCGAAAGCGGTTTTGCTCGCAGCTTTGCTGACAAAGGTTGCATGAGCGATTACTTCAAGGGTATTCCGGTGTGGCTGGTGACGGCGCCGTATTCGGGGCTGGTGGGTGCTGGTGTGGCGCTGGATCAATCAATCCCGACCTGAAATGCAATCAAACTGTAGGAGTGAGCCTGCTCGCGATAGCGGTATGTCAGTCAACCAATGTGTTGAATGTAAGACTGCTATCGCGAGCAGGCTCACTCCTACAATTGTTTTGTGGTGTTTGTAAAATCAGTGCTTAAGGCATAATCCGCCCCAATTCCAACAACAAGGATGCCTTCGAAGTGAGCTCAGTCAACAAGTCGATATTGTTGGTCGATGACGACCAGGAAATACGCGAGTTGCTGGAAACCTACCTGACCCGCGCCGGGTTTCAGGTGCGGGCCACAGCCGATGGCGCCAGTTTCCGTCAGGCGCTCAACGAGGCGCCGAGCGATCTGGTGATCCTCGATGTCATGCTCCCCGACGAAGACGGCTTCAGCCTCTGCCGTTGGGTTCGTCAGCATCCGCGTCAGGCGCAGGTGCCGATCATCATGCTCACCGCCAGTTCCGACGAAGCCGATCGGGTGATCGGACTGGAACTCGGCGCCGACGACTACCTCGGCAAACCCTTCAGCCCCCGTGAACTGCAAGCCCGGATCAAGGCGCTGCTGCGCCGTGCGCAATTCGGTCAGGAACGCAGCGGCAGTGAAGTGCTGGCCTTCGACGATTGGCGGCTGGATATGGTCAGCCATCGCCTGTTCCACACCGACGGCGAAGAAGTGATTCTGTCCGGCGCCGACTTCGCTCTGCTAAAACTGTTTCTCGATCACCCGCAGGAAATACTCGACCGCGACACCATCGGCAACGCCACCCGTGGCCGTGATCTGATGCCGCTGGATCGCATCGTCGACATGGCCGTCAGCCGCTTGCGCCAACGCCTGCGCGACACGGAAAAACCGCCACGGCTGATCCGTACCGTGCGCGGCAGCGGCTACCAACTGGCAGCCAACGTGGTTGCCGGCAATGGTCACTGAGTCTCTGCGTAAACTCGCCGCCCAAGTACCGGTGCCCCGTTCGCTGCTTGGGCGGATGTTGCTGCTGACCTTGCTCGCGGTGTTGTTCGCGCAAACCTTGTCGAGCGTGATCTGGGTTTCGCAACTGCGCGCCACCCAGCTCGAAGGTCTGGTCACCAGCGCCCGCAGCCTCGCCCATTCGATGACCGCCAGCGTCAGTTACTTTCGTTCGCTGCCGGTAGCGTATCGGCCGCTGGTACTCGACCAGTTGCGCAGCATGGGCGGCACCCGATTTGTCGTGACCCTCAACGACAAACCGTTGGGCATGGACGTGCTGCCGGTCACACCGCGCAAAGCGGCAGTGATGAAAGCGGTCGACGAAGTGCTGCGTCAATCCCTCGGCCATGACACCGACATCTCGGTGACTTTCGTCAGCCCCGAGGACCTGCGGATCTTCAACGCGGGGCTGAAACTCGATGAGCTGCCGCGTTCCTGGGCGCACTATGCGCTCACTCTTGAACCGGTGAATCCACCGGTGCTGGTCACCCAGATTCAGATGGCGCCGGGCGAATGGCTGTACATTGCTTCGCTGTTGCCCGAGCCCTACACCAGCCTTGAAGAGCAAGGCCTGCCGTCGCAGCAGGTATGGTTTATCGTCCTCACCAGCGGCTTTCTGCTGCTGTTTATCGGCTTGCTGGTGCATTGGCAGAGCCGACCGCTCAAACGCCTGGCCCGCGCGGCGCGGGACCTGTCGCTGGGGGCCGACGTCGAGCCAGTGGCCGAGGGCGGCGGCAGTGAAGTGGTCGAAGTGGGCCGCGCGTTCAACACCATGCGCGAACGCATCAGCCGTTACCTGACCGAGCGCAGCCAGTTGTTCAGCGCGATTTCCCACGACTTGCGCACGCCGATCACTCGCCTGCGTTTGCGCGTCGAACTGTTGGAAGACGAGCAACTGCAAACCAAGTTCGGCCGTGATCTGGATGAGTTGGAGTTGCTGGTCAAGGGCGCGCTGCAATGCGTGAAGGACACCGACATCCACGAGAACATCGAGCCGGTTGACCTCAATCATGTGCTCGATTGCCTGGTCGAGCCGTACCTGGCACCGAACGGCAATGGCCGCGTGACCCAGCATGGTCGGGCGCTGGCGGCATATTCGGGCAAGCCTTTGGCGTTGAAGCGTTGCATCGGCAACCTGATCGACAACGCCTTGAAGTACGGGCAGAACGCGCATCTGCACATCGATGACGATGAGAGTGCGTTTGTCCTGCATGTCGACGATGAAGGGCCGGGCGTGCCGGAGCAGCGGTTGGAGCAGGTGTTTGAACCGCACTTCAGGTTGGCGGGGCAGCAGCAGGGGTATGGGCTCGGCCTCGGGATTGCGCGCAATATCGCCCACAGCCATGGTGGGGAAGTGACGTTGCAGAATTTGCGTGAGGGTGGGTTGCGGGTGACGTTGCAGTTGCCGCGGTCGGTGGATTGAAGATCAAAAGATCGCAGCCTTCGGCAGCTCCTACACCGATCCCTGTAGGAGCTGCCAAAGGCTGCGATCTTTTGACTTTGCTTTTTCATGTCACGGATCAGTGACAAAACCCGTCCCCTTCGTTACAAGACCACCCCGGCCCGTTGTTTAGACTGCCCGCAGTCATAACAACAAAAAAGGGCCACTCCATGGACACCTTTCACCCAGGCTTCAGCAGTTGGCTGAACGCCCCTGCCCACCAGCAATGGCTCGCCGCCGAAGGCTTGCGTCTGCTGGATTTCGCCAAGGCATCCAGACTGCCTCAAGGCTTCGGCAACCTCGACGAACGCGGCCAGTTGCCAGCGAACGCGCAGGCCGAAACCATGAATACCGCGCGCATGACCCACAGCTTCGCCATGGCCCATATCCAGGGCCTGCCGGGGTTTGCCGAGCTGATTGATCACGGCATCGCCGCCCTGCGCGGGCCGTTGCGTGATGCGCTGCACGGTGGCTGGTTTGCGGTGGCCGAACACCGCGACGACAACACCGGCAAGAACGCCTATCTGCACGCGTTCGTTGCACTGGCGGCGAGTTCTGCCGTGGTCGCGCAACGTCCCGGTGCCCAGGCTTTGCTGGATGACGCGATCGACATCATCGACACCTATTTCTGGAGCGAAGAAGAGGGCGCCATGCGCGAATTCTTCAACCGCGACTGGAGTGAAGAAGAAGCCTATCGCGGTGCCAACAGCAACATGCACGCCACCGAAGCCTTCCTCGCGCTGGCCGATGTCACTGAAGACCCACGCTGGCTGGTGCGCGCGCAACGTATCGTCGAGCGGGTGATCCACGGACACGCCGCTGCCAATGGTTACATGGTCATCGAACACTTCGACCGCGACTGGCAGCCGCTGCGCGAGTACAACCACGACAATCCGGCCGACGGCTTCCGCCCTTACGGCACCACGCCGGGCCATGGTTTCGAGTGGGCGCGGTTGTTGCTGCACCTGGAAGCCGCGCGGGTGCAGGCAGGCATGCTCACGCCGGGTTGGCTGGCTACCGACGCGCAGAAACTCTTCGAACACAACTGCCGTCACGGCTGGGATGTCGATGGCGCGCCGGGCATCGTCTACACCCTCGACTGGAGCAACAAAGCCGTTGTCCGCCATCGTCTGCACTGGACGCACGCCGAGGCCAGCGCTGCTGCCAGCGCCTTGCTCAAACGCACCAGTGATGCGCAATACGAATCCTGGTACCGACTGTTCTGGGAATTCTGCGAGATGAATTTCATCGACCGTTGCGACGGCAGCTGGCACCACGAACTCGATCCGCAAAACCGTCCAAGTGCCGATATCTGGCCGGGCAAACCCGATCTGTATCACGCCTGGCAAGCGGTGCTGATTCCGCGTCTTCCCTTGGCACCGAGCATGGCGACCGCGCTGGCGCAGTGGTCCCAGAGCGTTGCTATGTGATTAATCATGTAACCATACGGTGACATTCGCGCGTCCCTTCGTTACCTGCGAAGGGAATCGCCCTGTTTAAACTCCTGTGCAGCGCAAGCACCAGACTTGCAATGCATAACAACAAGAAAGGTACATCTCAGATGAATGCGATTTCTCGCCTCGCTACTGTCATTTCTGTCGCCTCCCTGTTCCCGCTCGCAATTCTGCCTCTCAGTGTTTCCGCTGCCGAATCCAAAGGTTCGGTCGAAGTCGTGCACTGGTGGACGTCCGGTGGCGAAAAAGCTGCCGTTGATGTGCTCAAGGCCCAAGTCGAAAAAGACGGTTTCACCTGGAAAGACGGCGCTGTCGCCGGTGGTGGCGGTGCAACTGCCATGACCGTGCTGAAAAGCCGTGCCGTTGCAGGCAACCCACCGGGCGTTGCACAGATCAAAGGCCCGGACATCCAGGAATGGGCGTCGACCGGTCTGCTCGACACCGACGTTCTGAAAGACGTCGCCAAAGCAGAGAAGTGGGACAGCCTGCTCGACAAGAAAGTCTCCGATACCGTGAAGTACGACGGTGATTACGTGGCCGTGCCGGTGAACATTCACCGCGTGAACTGGCTGTGGATCAACCCGGAAGTCTTCAAGAAAGCCGGCATCGAAAAAGCGCCAACCACCCTCGAAGAATTCTACGCCGCTGGCGACAAGCTCAAGGCTGCGGGCTTCATCCCGCTGGCCCACGGCGGTCAGCCATGGCAGGACAGCACCGTGTTCGAAGCCGTTGTGCTCTCGGTCATGGGTGTTGATGGTTACAAGAAAGCCCTGGTCGATCTGGACAACAAAGCGCTGACCGGCCCGGAAATGGTCAAGGCCCTGACCGAGCTGAAGAAAGTCGCGACCTACATGGACGCTGACGGCAAAGGCCAGGACTGGAACCTGGAAGCGGCCAAAGTCATCAACGGCAAGGCCGGCATGCAGATCATGGGTGACTGGGCCAAGTCCGAATGGACTGCCGCGAAGAAAATCGCCGGCAAGGATTACCAGTGCGTAGCCTTCCCGGGCACCGACAAGGCGTTCACCTACAACATCGACTCCCTCGCTGTGTTCAAGCAGAAAGACGCCGGCACTGCTGCGGGTCAGAAGGACATTGCCAAAGTCGTGCTGGGTGAAAACTTCCAGAAAGTCTTCAGCATCAACAAAGGCTCGATCCCGGTACGTATCGACATGTTGAACGACATGGAGAAACTCGGTTTCGACTCCTGCGCACAGACCGCTGCCAAGGACTTCCTGGCCGACGCCAAGTCCGGTGGTCTGCAGCCAAGCATGGCGCACAACATGGCGACCACATTGGCAGTGCAGGGCGCGTTCTTTGATGTCGTGACCAACTACATCAACGACCCGAAAGCCGACCCGGCCGATGCGGCCAAGAAACTCGGCGCGGCGATTCAGTCGGCCAAGTAATCCTTGGCCCCTGTAGGAGCGAGCTTTGGTGGTGAGGGGATTTATCCCCGTTGGGTTGCGCAGCGACCCCAGAAAGTTGCAGCGGCGGAGTATCAGAAACACCGCATGCAATGGTTTTGCGACTGCTTCGCAGCCGAACGGGGATAAATCCCCTCGCCACAGGGCTCACTCCTGCAGGGAAATGCCCTTGTCATCTTTATTCTGGATTTCCCCATGAGTTCTGTTGCTGTGTTCAGCAAAGCCTCGCCGTTCGATGCATTGCAACGCTGGCTGCCAAAACTGGTGCTGGCGCCGAGCATGTTCATCGTGCTGGTGGGCTTCTATGGCTACATCCTGTGGACGTTCATTCTGTCGTTCACCACTTCGACGTTCCTGCCCAACTACAAGTGGGCCGGCCTGGCGCAGTATCAGCGGTTGTTCGACAACGATCGCTGGTGGGTCGCGAGCAAAAACCTCGCGCTGTTCGGCGGCATGTTCATCGGCATCACCCTGGTGATCGGCGTGTTGCTGGCGGTGTTCCTCGACCAGCGTATTCGCCGCGAAGGTTTTATCCGCACCATTTACCTGTACCCGATGGCGCTCTCGATGATCGTGACCGGTACCGCGTGGAAATGGCTGCTCAACCCGGGCATGGGCCTGGACAAATTGTTGCGTGACTGGGGCTGGGAAGGCTTCCGTCTTGACTGGTTGATCGACCCTGATCGCGTGGTGTATTGCCTGGTGATCGCCGCTGTCTGGCAAGCCTCGGGCTTCATCATGGCGATGTTCCTCGCCGGCCTGCGCGGGGTTGATCAATCGATCATCCGTGCCGCGCAGATCGATGGCGCGAGCATGCCGCGCATCTACTGGAAAGTCGTGCTGCCGAGCCTGCGTCCGGTGTTCTTCAGTGCCGTGATGATTCTGGCGCACATCGCGATCAAGAGCTTCGACCTGGTCGCCGCGATGACTGCCGGTGGCCCGGGTTATTCCTCTGACCTGCCGGCGATGTTCATGTACTCGTTCACTTTCAGTCGCGGCCAGATGGGCATGGGCTCGGCCAGTGCGATTCTGATGCTCGGTGCGATTCTCGCGATCATCGTGCCTTACCTGTACTCCGAGCTGAGGACCAAGCGTCATGACTAGTCTCGCTGCCAAACCTGCGATCAGCCTGAGTCGCATCGCCATTTACGCGGTGCTGATCCTCGCCGTAATGCTCTACCTGATTCCGCTGGTGGTCATGCTGCTGACCAGCTTCAAAACCCCGGAAGACATCAGCACCGGCAACCTGCTGAGCTGGCCGACCGTGGTCAGCGGCATCGGCTGGGTCAAGGCCTGGGCCACGGTTGATGGCTACTTCTGGAACTCGATCAAGATCACCGTTCCAGCAGTAATCATCTCCACCGCCATCGGTGCATTGAATGGTTACGTGCTGTCGATGTGGCGTTTCCGTGGCTCGCAACTGTTCTTCGGTCTGTTGTTGTTCGGCTGCTTCCTGCCGTTCCAGACCGTGCTGCTGCCGGCCTCGTTCACCCTCGGCAAGATGGGCCTGGCCAGCACCACCACCGGTCTGGTGTTCATCCACGTCGTTTACGGTCTGGCGTTCACCACGCTGTTCTTCCGTAACTACTACGTGAGCATTCCCGATGCGCTGGTGAAGGCCGCACGTCTGGATGGTGCGGGTTTCTTCACCATCTTCCGCCGGATCATTCTGCCGATGTCGACGCCGATCATCATGGTCTGCCTGATCTGGCAGTTCACTCAGATCTGGAACGACTTCCTGTTCGGCGTGGTGTTCTCCAGTGGCGATTCGCAACCGATTACGGTGGCGCTGAACAACCTGGTCAACACCAGCACCGGCGCCAAGGAATACAACGTGGATATGGCAGCGGCGATGATCGCCGGCCTGCCGACCCTGCTGGTCTATGTGGTCGCAGGCAAGTATTTCGTGCGCGGGCTGACGGCCGGCGCAGTCAAGGGGTAATCATGGCTACGCTCGAACTTCGCAACGTCAACAAGACCTATGGTGCCGGCCTGCCGGACACCCTGAAGAACATCGAACTGTCGATCAAGGACGGTGAGTTCCTGATCCTCGTCGGCCCGTCGGGCTGCGGCAAGTCGACCCTGATGAACTGCATCGCCGGCCTGGAAACCATCACCGGTGGCGCGATCATGATCGGCGACCAGGACGTCAGCGGCATGAGCCCCAAGGATCGCGACATCGCCATGGTGTTCCAGTCCTACGCGCTGTACCCGACGATGAGCGTGCGCGAGAACATCGAGTTCGGTCTGAAGATTCGCAAGATGCCGCAGTCGGCGATCGACGAAGAGGTCGCTCGCGTGGCCAAGCTGTTGCAGATCGAACACTTGCTCAACCGCAAGCCGGGGCAGCTTTCCGGTGGTCAGCAACAGCGTGTGGCGATGGGCCGTGCGTTGGCGCGTCGGCCGAAGATCTATCTGTTCGACGAACCGCTGTCCAACCTCGACGCCAAGCTGCGCGTCGAGATGCGCACCGAAATGAAACTGATGCACCAGCGCCTGAAAACCACCACGGTCTACGTGACCCACGACCAGATCGAAGCGATGACCCTGGGCGACAAAGTGGCGGTGATGAAGGACGGCATCATCCAGCAGTTCGGTACGCCAAAAGAGATCTACAACGATCCGGCCAACCTGTTCGTGGCGAGCTTCATCGGTTCGCCGCCGATGAACTTCATCCCGCTGCGTCTGCAACGCAAGGACGGTCGTCTGCTGGCGCTGCTCGACAGCGGCCAGGCGCGTTGCGAGTTGCCAATGGGTATGCAGGACGCCGGTCTCGAAGATCGCGAAGTGATCCTCGGCCTGCGCCCGGAACAGATCGTACTGGCGAACGGCGAGGGCAATGGCCTGCCGAGCATCCGCGCTGAAGTGCAGGTCACCGAGCCGACCGGTCCGGACACCCTGGTGTTCGTCAACCTCAACGAAACCAAGGTCTGCTGCCGTCTGGCACCGGACGTGGCGCCGCAGGTGGGCGAGAGCCTGACGCTGCAATTCGATCCGTCGAAAGTGTTGTTGTTCGATGCCAAAACTGGCGAGCGTCTGGGAGTTGCGGCCCAAACGCAAACTGAAGCGCGGTCTGCGAACGTTACGCAAATCAAAGGACGCTGAAGATCAATGTAGGAGTGAGCCGGCTCGCGATGACGGTGTATCAGCAGACAGAGATGTTGAATGTAAAACCGCTATCGCGAGCAGGCTCACTCCTACAAGGAGCAAGCGGTGCCCGGCCTGTCGAGCATCGCACTTTATGTAAACCGCGTTAGATAAAAACAGTTAATAACAATAAAGACGAGGATGTAGGGATGAAAAAGAAACACGTCAATGCCCGGTTGATCTGCCAAGTGTCAGCTGCGGCGGCATTGGTGCTGGCCGGCAATGCGATGGCCGCGGATGCCTTCAGTTCCGATTCGAAATGGATGACCGGCGACTGGGGTGGCGAGCGGACCAAGCTGATCGAGCAGGGTATCGACATCAAGGCTGACTACGTCGGTGAGATGGGGGCCAACCTGAACGGCGGCTACAACGACGACAAGACCGCGCGTTACGCCGACCAGTTTGGCCTGGGCGTGGCACTGGATCTGCAAAAACTCTGGGGCTGGGATAACACCCAGGCCAAGATCCAGCTGACCAACCGTAACGGCTACAACATCTCCAACGACCGCGTGGGCGATCCGCGTGCCGGTACCTTGAGTTCGTCTCAAGAAGTCTACGGCCGTGGCCACATGGTGCGTCTGACCCAGTTGTGGATTCAGCACCAGTTCTTCGACAACAAACTCGACGTCAAGGCCGGTTATTTCGGTGAAGGCGAAGACTTCAACACCTTCCCGTGCGAATTCCAGAACCTGGCGTTCTGCGGCTCCCAAGTGGGTAACTGGGCGACCAACATCTGGTACAACTGGCCCGTCAGCCAGGCCGCGATCCGCGTGAAGTACAACATCAACGACGAGCTCTACGCACAGATCGGCGCGTACAACCAGAACCCGTCGCAGCTGGAACACGGCAACGGCTTCAAACTCAGCGGCAGCGGCACCAAAGGCACCGTATTGCCGGTCGAGCTGGTCTGGTCGCCGAAGGTCAACAGCCTGCCGGGCGAGTACCGCGTTGGTTACTACAAGAGCACGGCGGATGCTGATGATGTTCGTGAAGACATCAATGGTTTCGACGCTGCCACTACTGGCGACGCCTACAAGACCCACAGCAGCAAAAGCGGTTACTGGTTCGTGGCGCAACAGCAACTCACCAGCCACAACGGTGACGCCTCACGCGGTCTGAACATCGCGGCTAACGCCACGTTCCACGACAAGGACACCAACTTCATCGACAACTACCAGTCGGTGATGTTTGTTTACAAGGGCCCGTTCGACGCCCGTCCGAAGGATGACATCGGTATCGGCGCCGCGCGTATTCACGTCAACGATGACGTGAAGAAAAACGCCGAACTGCTGAATGCTTCCAACGGTGTTTCGGACTACGACAATCCGGTGTTCTCGCCGATTCGTGAAACCGAATACAACTACGAGCTCAACTACGGCATCCACGTCACCAACTGGCTGACCGTGCGTCCTAACCTGCAATACATCACCCATCCGGGCGGTGTGGATGCAGTGGACAACGCTTTGGTCGCGGGTCTGAAAATTCAGACCGTGTTCTAACGCGTCTGCGGTAAGCTCCTCTCTATGTGCGCATATTTGCGGACAGCCAAGGCTGTCCGCTTTTTTTTGAGGGCTGGCGCAGCCCGTCACAGATGAATTCGGAACCGTGGCAAATGCATGAGCATCCGCTGCAACGCTTCTTCAAATCCCTGCGTGAACAACCGGTGTTCGCCTGGGAACGCTATCAGATGCGCGACGTGTTGGTGATCGATCACCCGCTGTGTCAGGCGGTGTTCAGTCGTCAGGGCGCGCAGTTGCTGCACTTTCAACCGCGCGGGCAGAAACCGTGGTTGTGGTGTGCGGCGAAGTGGCCGCATGTTGGTGCCATTCGCGGTGGTGTACCGGTCTGCTGGCCGTGGTATGGCCGTCATCCGAGCGAAAACGCATGGCCGTCGCACGGCTGGGCGCGGCTGCTCGACTGGAAGCTGCTCGACAGCAGCAGCGCCGAGGATGGCGTGCGACTGCACTGGCAATTGCAGTTATGCGACTGGCAGGTCGACCTGCACGCGCACCTCGGTGAGCGCATGGAATTGCGTCTGAGCACCGAGCATCAGGACGACATGCCTTGCCAGTTGAGCCAGGCTTTGCATGCTTACTGGCGTATTGGCGATGTTGGTGAGATAGCGCTGTCTGGCCTCGAAGGCGCGCAGGGTTATGATCAGTTGAACCGCCAGGCTTGCCAGCAGGAAGGTGAATTACGCGTCGATGGCGGCTGTCAGCGGGTGTTCCAGCATGACGGCGAATTGCAGCTGAAAGATCACGCCTGGCAGCGCGAGTTGTGCATTGATACGGGCGACAGTGGCGATACGGTGGTGTGGCATCCAGGGTCGCGGCCATTGTTGGGCGTGAGTTGGGATGAGGTGACGGAGTTTGTTTGTGTAGAGGCAGCGGCGGGTGGGACCGATAGCCTGCATCTGGCGCCGGGTGAGAAGGCGCATTTGAGTTTGCAGGCTTGGGCGGCTGCCTGAAATTTGCCCTGTTGCCACTGGCCCCATCGCTGGCAAGCCAGCTCCCACAGGTGCTGTGATGGTCATCGATTTTGCGTTCGACGCCGACACTGTGTGAGCTGGCTTGCCAGCGATGAGGCCGGATCATTCAATAAAGAATCATCAGACCTCAGTTGAACTCATCCCCAACCGGATACCGGCTCGCATTCAAGCTCTCTTTGATCTTGCGCAAATGCGGCTGGAAATCCACCCCGCGACGCAACGTCATCCCCGTCGCCAGCACATCCAGCACCGTCAACTGAATGATCCGCGAAGTCATCGGCATATAAATGTCGGTGTCTTCCGGCAGTGGAATGTTCAGGCTCAAGGTGCTCGCCTTGGCCAACGGCGAATTCTCGGCAGTCAGCCCGAGCACCGAAGCACCGTTTTCGCGAGCAATGCGCGCCACCTCCACCAGCTCACGGGTGCGACCGGTGTAGGAAATGATCACGAACAACTCGCCGGTGTGTGCCACCGAAGCAATCATTCGCTGCATCAGCACATCGGCATGCGCCGTCACCGCCAGGTTGAAACGGAAGAACTTGTGCTGCGCGTCGAGAGCCACTGGAGCTGACGCACCGAGGCCGAAGAAGTGGATCTGTCGGGCCTGAATCAACAGGTCGACGGCACGGCTGATCAGGTTCGGATCGAGCGCCTGGCAGGCGCTGTCGAGCGAAGCGATGGCGCTGCCGAAAATCTTCTGTGTATAGGCTTCAGGATTGTCATCGGCCTCGACCGCGCGGCTGACATACGCCGCGCCGCTGGCCAGGCTCTGGGCCAGTTGCAGCTTGAGCTCGGGGTAGCCGCTGACACCGAACGAACGGCAGAAACGGTTGACCGTCGGTTCGCTGACCGAGGCTGCCTGGGCGAGGGCGGCGATGCTGAAGCGGGTGGCCTGCTGCGGGTTGAGCAGGATCACTTCGGCGACTTTGCGTTCGGCCTTGTTCAGGTCTTCAAGGCGACTCTGGATCTGTTCCAGTAAATTTCGCACGCGGTCCATATGGAATTCCTAATTCACCTGCGCAAAGTGCGCCGGGCTATGCAAATTGGGCCTTTGATATGGCCGGTAACGGTGGCCTATCCTACTGATGGCTCCGACCGACCACCACTCGGAATCTGTATTTTGCGAAAATGTTGTGGTTATTACTACATTTTCCCTTGAGTGATGCCTTGAAAAAAGGTATTTGTAGCTTAACTTGATAAAAGAACAAACATCATGCCTTCGATTACGGTTGAACCGTGCACCTTTGCCTTGTTCGGCGCTCTTGGCGATCTCGCCCTGCGCAAGTTGTTTCCTGCCCTTTATCACCTTGATGGCGCCGACCTGCTGCACGAGGACACGCGCATCATCGCGTTGGCCCGTGAAGCGGGCTCCGAGCAAGAACACATGGCGTTCATCGCCGCCGAGCTGCGCCGCTACGTCGGCAAAGAACTGAACGAAGCCGTTGCCGAGCGCTTTCTCGCTCGCCTGACTTACCTGCACGTCGACTTCCTCAAGGCTGATGATTACGTCGCACTGGCCGAAATGGCCGGCAGCGCGCAACGCATGATTGCCTACTTCGCCACTCCGGCGGCGGTGTACGGTGCAATCTGCGAGAACCTGGCGAAAGTCGGTTTGGCAGAAAACACCCGCGTGGTGCTGGAAAAACCGATCGGCTCCGATCTGGAGTCTTCGCGCAAAGTGAATGACGCCGTGGCGCAGTTCTTCCCGGAGAACCGCACCTATCGCATCGACCACTATCTGGGCAAAGAGACCGTTCAGAACCTGATCGCCCTGCGTTTCGCCAACAGCCTGTTCGAAACCCAGTGGAACCAGAATTACATCTCCCACGTGGAAATCACCGTGGCCGAGAAGGTCGGCATCGAAGGCCGTTGGGGTTACTTCGACAAGGCCGGCCAGCTGCGCGACATGATCCAGAATCACCTGCTGCAACTACTCTGCCTGATCGCCATGGACCCGCCGGCCGACCTGTCCGCCGACAGCATCCGCGACGAAAAGGTAAAGGTGCTCAAGGCCCTTGCGCCGATCAGCCCGGAAGGTCTGACCACCCAAGTGGTGCGCGGTCAGTACATTGCTGGCCACAGCGAAGGCAAATCCGTTCCGGGTTATCTCGAAGAACCGAATTCCAACACCCAGAGCGACACCGAAACCTTCGTCGCCCTGCGTGCCGACATCCGCAACTGGCGTTGGGCCGGTGTGCCGTTCTACCTGCGGACCGGCAAGCGTATGCCGCAGAAACTGTCGCAGATCGTTATCCACTTCAAGGAACCGTCGCACTACATCTTCGCCCCCGAGCAGCGCCTGCAGATCAGCAACAAACTGATCATCCGCCTGCAACCGGACGAAGGCATTTCCTTGCGCGTGATGACCAAAGAGCAGGGCCTGGACAAAGGCATGCAACTGCGCAGCGGCCCGCTGCAACTGAATTTCTCCGACACCTGGCGTAGCGCGCGGATCCCCGATGCCTACGAGCGGTTGTTGCTGGAAGTGATGAACGGCAATCAGAACCTGTTTGTCCGTAAAGATGAAATCGAAGCCGCGTGGAAGTGGTGTGACCAGCTGATCGCTGGGTGGAAAAAATCCGGTGACGCGCCCAAGCCGTATGCGGCCGGCTCGTGGGGGCCGATGAGCTCCATTGCACTGATCACGCGGGACGGGAGGTCGTGGTATGGCGATATCTGATGTGAAACTGCCTGCAGGCGTGAACGCTCACGAATTCAAGAGCCCGGTGCTGTTGGCTGAGGGGCTGGCACTGAACGTGGCCAAGCAACTGACGGATGCCATTGCTGCACGCGGCAACGCAGTGTTGGTGGTGTCCGGCGGTCGCAGCCCGGTGGCGTTTTTCCAGCACTTGGCCAAACAGGAACTGGACTGGTCGAAGGTCGTCGTGACCCTCGCCGATGAGCGCTGGGTACCGGTCGAACACGCCGACAGCAATGCCGGTCTGCTCAAGCAGTATCTGCTCAAAGGTCCGGCAGCCAAGGCGCAGTTCCTCAGCCTCTACAGCGCTGCGGCGAATGTGGAGCAGGCAGCGGAAAACGCCGACCGTTTGCTCGCGGAGCTGCCAGCGATTGATGTACTGGTGTTGGGCATGGGCGACGACGGTCACACCGCGTCGCTGTTCCCCGACAGCCCGAACCTCGCTGAAGCGCTGCAAGCCGATGGCACGCGCCGTTGCTGGTCGATGCTGGCACCGAGCGTGCCGCGTCAGCGCCTGACCATGAGCCGTGCGCTACTGGCTTCGGCCAAGCACAAGATTCTGTCGATTTCCGGTCAATCGAAACTGACCACCCTGAATGCCGCGCTGGCGTCCGACGACGTCGCTGCCATGCCGGTTCGCGCGTTTCTGCAACCCACGTTAGAGATTTACTGGTGCCCATGAGCCAAGGAACAGCCGCTATGACAACCCCATCCCCGACCGTTTCCATGGCGGACAAAGTTGCCCTGATCGACAGCCTCTGCGCCAAGGCGCGGATCCTGCCGGTGATCACTATCGCCCGCGAACAGGACGTGCTGCCCCTGGCCGATGCCCTGGCCGCTGGTGGCCTGACCGCACTGGAAGTGACCCTGCGTTCGCAGTTCGGCCTCAAGGCGATCCAGATCCTGCGCGACCAGCGCCCGGAACTGATGACCGGCGCCGGCACCGTGCTCGATCGCAACATGCTCGCAGCGGCCGAAGCGGCGGGTTCGCAATTCATCGTTACCCCGGGCATCACCCGTGACCTGCTCGAAGCCAGCGTCGATAGCCCGATTCCGCTGTTGCCAGGCATCAGCAACGCCTCCGGCATCATGGAAGGCTACGGCTTGGGCTATCGCCGCTTCAAACTGTTCCCGGCGGAAGTCAGCGGCGGCGTCGCGGCCATCAAGGCCCTCGGCGGCCCGTTCGGCGAAGTGAAATTCTGCCCGACCGGCGGCGTGGGCCCGGCCAACATCAAGAGCTACATGGCGCTGAAAAACGTCATGTGCGTGGGCGGTAGCTGGATGCTGGATCCGGAGTGGATCAAGAACGGCGATTGGGCGCGCATTCAGGAATGCACCGCCGAGGCGTTGGCGCTGCTGGACTGATTTTTATCCGACACTTCGTTGTGTGTTCTACGGCTTTACGGTGCGCTTGGTCGGTGCACCGTTTTTTTTTGCCTAAAGAAAAACCCACACCTGTGCAGGAGCTGCCGAAGGCTGCGATCTTTTGATTTTGCTTTTTTACAAGCAGGATCGGTATTGGTTACTCAGCGATACATAGTTAACGCACGACGATTTTTCCGTGGCGCTAATCTTGCGTTCATCTTATGGAAGAGAGAACGCATCATGGATCGAGATCCCGCTTCACCCTCAACACAATCGGTGTACCAACTGGCCCCCGAGCAAATTCCCGGGCCGTATTTTCGCAATCCAAAACTGTTGCGTCGCAACATCAGCGAAGGTGCCGAAGGCTTGCCGCTCATCCTGCGTCTGACCATTGTCGATGCCATGACGGGTGAGCCGGTGAGTGGCGCCCTGGTGGACATCTGGCACTGCAACGCGCGTGGCGCTTATTCGGGTTGGAGTCGGATCAACCCGGATCTGGAAGCCGATGCCGAAACAATCGGTTCGATCCCGCGCACCGACGATGACACTTATCTGCGCGGCAGTCAGTTCTGTGACCATCGAGGGCAGGCGCGATTTACCACGATTTATCCGGGGTTCTATGCCGGTCGTGCGCTGCACATTCATGTCGCGGTGCGCATTGCGGCCGGTAGCGAATATCTGGAAGAGCGCAATGTGGCCTGGGTCGGTCAGCTGTACTTCCCCGAGGTCGTCTCTCGCTCGGTGCTCAATGCCAAAGCCTATCGCGGCCGCGCGTCGTTGCCACGCAACAATGCCGAGGACAACCTGTATGCCAGCATGAACGGTGAAGCATCGACACTGACTGTCTGGCCCATCGGTCGCGATTCTCACGATGATGGGTTCTTCGGCCACCTCACCATCGGCATCGATACCTTTGCGGCGTCGTCGCAGATCAAACCCGAGGATTTCGACAAATACACCGTGTAAGCGGCTCAGCGCAGTGCGTTGAGCGCACGGGTCAGCAACTGCATGTCGTCGGCTGTGGTCGTCAGTCCCGGCGTGATGCGGATGCATGGGCCGCACGCTGCACCGTTGCGCACTACGGTGAACAGGTTGTATTCGTTGAGCAAACGTTCTGCCATGGCCTGTTGATTGTCGTGGCGGGTGAAACGCATCGACGTGATCCCGCAATACAGGCGCGGATCGTCCGGGGTCATGACTTCGATGCCCGGCAGGTGCCGCACGGCGCTGACCCACAGATTGCGCAGGTAATTGAGCCGCGCACCTTTGGCTGCGGCGCCGCCCAGGGACCGGTGCTCCTCGAACACCAGCGGCAAGGTCATCAGCGCTGGAATGTTCGGCGTGCTGTAAGACGTACGCGCACGGATGTCGTTGGCTGGATAGTGCATCTCGTCCATGTCCGGATCGATATCGGCCAGACGTTGCGGAGCAATATAGAGAAAGCCGAGAGTCAGTGGCGCACCAATCCATTTGTGCAGGTTGTAGCCGGCGAAGGCGATGCCCAGCGCTTCGAGATTGAACTCCATCTGGCCGAGGGCGTGGGCGCCGTCAAGGATGATGTCCACGCCGTGTTCCTTGGCCAGTGTGGCGATTGCCTGCACCGGCATCACCAGGCCGGTGCGATGGGTGACATGGGTCAGCGCCATCAACTTGAGTTTCGGATGGCGGATGAACGTCTCGCGATACGTCTCCAGCAGGTTGTCGAAACTGGCCGGGTGCGTGTGGGCAACTTCGATCACCTCTGCGCCGCGATGCCGTGCCAGCCAGCGCATGGCGCCCTTGACCGTGTCGTATTCGAGATCGCAGATCAGCACCTGGTCGCCCGGCTGCAGGCGATTGTAGTTGCGGATCAGCGATTGCAGGCCTTCGGTGGCGTTGCGCGTAAAGGCCACGCTTTGCGCACGCACACCGATCAGTTCGGCCAGTTGCGCGCGAATGTCGAGGTTGTCGTGTTGTTCGAAGCGTTGGCGCACATACACCGAGTTGCTGTTGTTGATCAGTTCGATGTTGCGCTGGTACTCCTCGATCACCGTGCGCGACATGCGGCCGAAGTAACCGTTTTCCAGGTTTACGGGGCCGGGATGAACGTCGTAACGATCGGCGAACGTCTGCCAGAACGCTTCATCTCGGGCGCGGCGTGTGTTATCGGGCATGATCGGACTGAACTCTATAGAGGAGGGCGCTTCAGTGGCGCGGGGCAGGTTTGCCGTGTTTGGCGCGCAGCGGTTCAAGCAGATCAGACAAGCCGTTGTGGTCGATTTCCTGCATCAATGCCAGCAAGCCCCCGAGTTCACCGTGGGGAAATCCCTCGCGGGCGAACCAGTTCAGGTAAGGGCCCGGCAGGTCGGCAATGATCCGGCCCTTGTATTTGCCGAAAGGCATTTCGCGGGTGATCAGCAGTTCGAGTTTTTCAGGATTCATCGCGTTTCGGTCTGGATTCAATTCAAACTGGAAAATACAGGCATTCTGCATGCAGGCCAAATGACAGATCATGCAAATAACCGTGATACAGATAGTTCCTTTATATTTAAGTTGTTGATAAATAACGATTTATTCGAAAATAAAAAGCTGGCACGCTCACTGCAATATCCCTTGCATCTTCCACCGATCGCAAGGAATTGAAAAATGACCGACATGAATAAAGAAGCCATCTCTGTACTCAATGACCTGATTGAAACCAGCAAGGACGGTCAGGAAGGGTTCAAGACTTGCGCTGAAGACATCAAGCATCCAGAACTGAAAACCCTGTTTGTGACTCGTTCTGCCGACTGCGCTACTGCCGCTGCTGAATTGCAATCTGAAGTGCGCAAGCTTGGCGGTGATCCGGAAACCTCCACCAGCGTCAGCGGTGACCTGCACCGCCGTTGGGTCGACGTCAAAGCCATGTTCACCGGCAAGGACGAAGAAGCCGTGCTTAACGAAGCCGAGCGCGGTGAGGACCACGCTCTCAAGGCTTATCGTGAAGCCATGGAGAAAATCAACAAGCACAACCTGGTAGGTATTCGTGACCTGGTTGAACGCCAGTATCACGGCGTTCAACGCAATCACGACCAGGTGAAAGCCCTGCGTAACCAGGCTCGCGCACGTTCGTAAGCGTTCGTCTGTAACAAAAAACGCCAGCTAGTCTGGCGTTTTTTTGTGTCCGGACAGAAGCAAAAGATCGCAGCCTGCGGCAGCTCTTACAGGGGGTGCCGCAGGCTGCGATCTTTTAATCAGCCAATGCTGATCGCCGGCAACGTCGGCAGCGTCACCGTCTGCTGCTTGCGCGGCGCCAGAATCTCAGCCTCGCCATCCACGACCAATTCATCACGCTGATTGAACACGCGAGTGGCAATGCGCACGCGAAACTTTGGCAGCTTCTCCAGGATTTCCAGGCGCACGGTCAGCGTGTCGCCAATCTTCACCGGTTTCTGAAAGCTCATCTGCTGACCAATATAAATAGTGCCCGGCCCTGGCAGTTCGCAAGCCACTGCAGCACTGATCAGCGCGCCGCTGAACATGCCGTGGGCGATGCGTTCCTTGAACATGCTGGCGGCGGCGAATTCGGCGTCCAGGTGCACCGGGTTGTGGTCGCCGGACATCGCGGCGAACAACTGAATGTCACGTTCTTCGACAGTCTTGCTGTAGCTGGCGGTCTGGCCGACTTCGAGGGCTTCGTAAGGGATGTTGGTAACCTGGGTCATCGGTCTTGATTCCTCTGATGGATCAAATGAATCCACAAAAAATTATTCGCTACGTTGAGGGCGCGGATGGCTCAGGACCTGGTCGATCCAGGTCAGCACATCGGTGATCACTTCGTCGCGATTGGTTTCGTTGAACAATTCGTGCCGCGCCTGCGGGTAGATCTTCAGTTGCAGGTTCTGGCTGCCGGCGGTGCGCAAGGCATTGGCCAGATCTGTCAGACGCTTGCCCTCGCTCACCGGATCACATTCACCACCAATCACCAGCAGCGGCAGGCCCGGGGTTATCTGGGCGAGAGTGGACGCTTTGCTGATTTGCTGCAAGCCGCCAAGCAAGTCGATCCACAGTTGATTGGTGCAGCGAAAGCCGCACAGCGGGTCGGCAGCGTACTGGTCGACTTCGGCCGGATCGCGGCTGAGCCAGTCAAACGGCGTGCGCACCGGTTTGAATTTTTTGTTGAACGAGCCGAATGACAACCACTCGATCAGCGCGCTGCGGCCCTTGCCACCCTGGCGCAGTTTCTCCAGGCGCGCGATCTGCCGCGCGGCGCCATATAGCGCCACCGGTTGAAAGTTCGAGCCACTGAGAATCGCCCCGTGCAGGCTGGCGCTGTGGTGCAACAGATAGCCTTGGGCGAGGTAGCTGCCCATGCTGTGCCCGAGCAGAATGATCGGCACGCCGGGGTGCTGTTGGCCTATGTATTGATTGAGGCTGGCCAGATCACCGACAACTTTGCACCAGCCGTCGTCGTCAGCGAAATGCCCGAGGGTGCCGTTATCGGCAGTTCTGCCATGTCCACGCAGGTCCGGGGCGTACACGCCATAACCTTCGGCGCAGAACCGGCCTGCCAGCCGCTGGTAACGCGCGCTGTGCTCGGCCATACCGTGGGCCAGCAGGATCACGGCCTTCAGCCGTGTGGCCGGCAACCACTGATTGACGAAGAGACGACTGCGGTCACTCGCGTCCAGCCATAGGGTGTCGTGGATCATGGCGATTCCTTTGCTCAGAGTCGAAACAGTGTATAGCGCATCTGTCGTCTGCCGTCTGATCAGCCCACGCCACGGCAGGAAGATTCACACGATCAATGACGGCTTTACCCGTATTTGCCTGATTGGCCATAACTGCTAGTGTCCGTGAAGCTCCGCTTTTTGCTTTCTGCTTTCAAGGGATGAACGAGAAATGACAGAAACGCGGCCCCGGATCGGCTCAGGTAAAGAGGACAAGAACAATGCAACCTGATTTCTGGAATGACAAACGCCCGGCCGGCGTACCGCTGGACATCGACATGGCTGAGTTCAAGTCGGTGATCGAGGTGTTCGAGCGTTCCTGCAAGAAGTTCGCGGATCGCCCGGCGTTCAGCAACATGGGCGTTACCCTGACTTACGCCGAACTCGAACGTCAGAGCGCCGCTTTCGCCGGTTATCTGCAAGCACATACCGATCTGGTGCCGGGGGATCGCATTGCAGTGCAGATGCCTAACGTCCTGCATTACCCGATTGCCGTGTTCGGCGCGTTGCGCGCCGGGCTGATCGTGGTCAACACCAACCCGCTCTACACCGCGCGGGAGATGCGCCATCAGTTCAAGGACTCCGGCGCACGGGCGCTGGTGTACCTGAACATGTTCGGCCAGAAAGTCCAGGAAGTGCTGGCCGACACCGATATTCAATACCTGATCGAAGCGAAGATGGGCGACCTGATGCCCACCGCCAAAGGCTGGCTGGTCAACACCGTCGTCAACAAAGTGAAGAAGATGGTGCCGGCGTATTCGCTGCCGCAGGCGGTCTCTTTCAAAAGCGCGTTGCGTCTGGGTCGGGGGCAGGGCATCAAGCCATTGAAAGTCGGTCTCGACGACATCGCCGTGCTGCAATACACAGGCGGCACCACCGGGCTGGCCAAGGGCGCGATGCTCACGCATGGCAATCTCGTGGCGAACATGCAACAAGTGCGCGCCTGCCTCGCGCAACTGGGGCCTGATGGCCAGCCATTGCTGCGTGAAGGCCAGGAAGTGATGGTCGCGCCGCTGCCGCTGTACCACATCTATGCCTTCACCGCGAACTGCATGTGCATGATGGTTTCCGGCAACCACAACGTGTTGATCACCAATCCGCGAGACATTGCCGGGTTCATCAAGGAACTGAAGAACTGGCGCTTCTCCGCGTTGTTGGGCTTGAACACGCTGTTCGTCGCGCTGATGGAGCACCCGGACTTCAAGCCCCTGGATTTCTCCAGTCTGAAACTGACCAACTCCGGCGGCACGGCGCTGGTCAAGGCGACTGCCGAACGCTGGGAGCAGATCACCGGTTGCCGTATCACTGAAGGCTATGGTCTGACCGAAACCTCGCCGGTGGCGTGCACCAACCCTTATGGCGACCAGTCGCGTCTGGGCACGGTAGGCCTGCCAGTACCGGGCACACTGTTGAAAGTCATCAACGATGACGGCGTCGAGCAGCCGCTGGGCGAGCGGGGCGAGTTGTGCATCAAGGGTCCGCAGATCATGAAAGGCTACTGGCACAAGCCTGAAGCCACCGCCGAAGTGCTGGACGCCGAGGGCTGGTTCAAGTCCGGCGACATCGCGGTGATCGACCCGGACGGTTTCGTGCGCATTGTCGATCGCAAGAAGGACATGATCATCGTCTCCGGATTCAACGTGTACCCCAACGAGATCGAAGACGTGGTGATGGCCCATCCGAAAGTTGCCAACTGCGCGGTGATCGGCGTGCCGGACGAGCGTTCGGGGGAGGCGGTGAAGCTGTTTGTGGTGGCGCGGGAAAGCGGGGTCAGTCTTGAAGAGCTGAAGGCTTACTGCAAAGAGAATTTCACGGCGTACAAGGTGCCGAAACACATTGTGTTGCGTGAGTCGTTGCCGATGACGCCTGTAGGGAAAATTCTGCGGCGAGAGTTGCGCGATATCGCGTAGCCCTTAACCGCTGCGCTTCGCGCATTCGCCGGAACGCCGCCCGGAGCAGGCTCGCTCCCACAGGGAAAGATGTGATCCTTGTGGGAACGAGCCTGCTCGCGATTTTCTGTTTAATGTCCCCGAAAACCGGGGCTTTCAAGGTGGTATAGGATTTTTGCTCTAAAATGACTGCCAGATGGTCTTGAGTCATCAAAATGACTGTAGGGGCCTCTTTTGGCTCTAGGCGACCCTCGGCAAAGCTGCTACTCTCGGCGCGCTTTGTGACTTCTCGGCCTCTGTAAAAGCCAGATTCACCAATACAAAACACACACCAATAATAATCGCATCAAATGCGGTGAAGAATTCGCGTTGCTGAGGAGTGGGCTTCCATGATCGAAGACTTTTGGAAGGATAAATACCCGGCTGGCATTGCTGCCGAGATCAATCCGGACGAGTATCCGAACATTCAGGCAGTGTTGAAGCAATCCTGCCAACGCTTCGCCAACAAACCGGCTTTCAGCAACCTGGGCAAGACAATCACCTACGGTGAGTTGTACGAATTGTCCGGTGCGTTCGCCGCGTATCTGCAACAGCATACCGATTTGCAGCCCGGTGATCGAATCGCCGTGCAACTGCCCAACGTTCTGCAGTACCCGGTCGCTGTCTTTGGTGCAATACGCGCCGGGCTGATCGTGGTCAACACCAACCCGCTATACACCGCGCGGGAAATGGAACACCAATTCAATGACTCCGGTGCCAAGGCGCTGGTGTGCCTGGCGAACATGGCGCACCTGGCCGAAGCCGTGGTGCCGAAAACCGGCGTCAAACACGTCATCGTCACCGAAGTCGCCGACTTGCTGCCGCCGATCAAGCGCTTGCTGATCAACAGCGTCATCAAGTACGTGAAGAAAATGGTGCCGGCCTATCACTTGCCAAAAGCCGTCAAGTTCAACGACGTGTTAAGCAAGGGCCAGGGCCAGCCTGTGGCTGAAGCCAACCCGGACAGCGGTGACGTCGCGGTGCTGCAATACACCGGCGGCACCACGGGCGTTGCCAAAGGCGCAATGCTGACCCATCGCAATCTGGTCGCCAACATGCTGCAGTGCAAGGCGTTGATGGGCTCCAACCTCAATGAAGGTTGCGAGATCCTGATCACGCCACTGCCGCTGTACCACATTTATGCGTTCACCTTTCATTGCATGGCGATGATGCTGATCGGCAACCACAACATCCTGATCAGCAACCCACGCGACTTGCCGGCGATGGTCAAGGAACTGTCGAAGTGGAAGTTCAGCGGTTTCGTCGGCCTGAATACGCTGTTCGTGGCGCTGTGCAACAACGAAGGCTTCCGCAAGCTGGATTTCTCCGCGCTCAAGGTCACCCTGTCCGGCGGCATGGCCCTGCAACTGGCCGCTGCCGAGCGCTGGAAAGCCGTGACCGGTTGTGCCATCTGCGAAGGTTACGGCATGACCGAAACCAGTCCTGTGGCCACGGTCAACCCGATCCAGAACATCCAGATCGGCACCATCGGTATTCCTGTGCCGTCGACCCTGTGCAAAGTCATCGACGATGCCGGTGTCGAGCAGCCGCTGGGTGAAATCGGCGAACTGTGCGTCAAGGGCCCGCAAGTGATGAAGGGCTACTGGCAGCGTCAGGAAGCCACTGACGAAATGCTCGACAGTGACGGCTGGCTGAAGACCGGTGATATCGCGCTGATCCAGCCGGACGGCTACATGCGCATCGTCGATCGCAAGAAAGACATGATTCTGGTCTCCGGTTTCAACGTCTATCCGAACGAGCTGGAAGATGTGCTGGCGACTTTGCCGGGCGTGTTGCAGTGTGCGGCCATCGGTGTGCCGGACGAGAAGTCGGGTGAGGCGATCAAGATCTTCATCGTCGTCAAACCGGGCGTAACGCTCACCAAAGAGCAGGTGATGGAGCACATGCGCGCCAACGTCACCGGCTACAAGGTGCCGCGCTCGGTGGAGTTCCGCGATGCGCTGCCGACCACCAACGTCGGCAAGATCCTGCGTCGTGAATTGCGTGATGAAGAGTTGAAGAAGATCAAGGCGAAGAACGCCGCTTGAATAAAAAGCCCCGCAGATGCGGGGCTTTTTTTTGGGTGCTGTCCCGTCCTGAATAAGGTTTACACCTTCTGACTTCTTTTCAGGAAGGTGCAATGGATACGGGCACGAAGCGCAGTCAGCGTGATTACACACTGGCTTTTAAATTATCGGTTGTCGACCAGGTCGAAAAAGGCGAGTTGAGTTATAAAGAGGCTCAGCGGCGCTATGGGATTCAGGGTCGGTCGACGGTGCTGGTTTGGTTACGCAAACATGGTCGCCAGGACTGGAGCCAAGGCGCCTCCATTCGTTCCCAGAGGATCAGATCTATGGACGAGCCAACCTTGCCACTGACTCCCGAGCAAAGAATCAAAGAACTCGAGGAACAACTGGCGCTGGCAACTCAGAAAGCCCAATTCTTTGAAGCCGTGGTCGATGTTCTGAAAAATGACTACGGCGTATCTGTCGTAAAAAAGCGACCCGGCAAGTCGTTGCGCAAACCCAAACCCTGAGTGTCAGCAGGGCTTGCCAATTTATGGGAATAAGCCGTCAGGCCTATTACAAACGCAACCGGGTCTACAGGGCTCGGGCCGACCAGGATCAGCAGCTCATAACGTTTGTAGAGAAGGTCCGTGCTCGCCAACCGTGCATCGGCACTCGCAAGCTGCATTCGATGATGCATGAGCAGCGTGAGCAACAGGAGCTCCATGTTGGCCGGGATCGTTTGTTCGCGGTTTTGCGGGAAAGCCGCCAGTTGGTCCGCAGAAAACGGGCGTATCACAAGACGACCGACAGCCATCATCGCTTCCGCCGACACCCCAATCTGCTGAAACCAAGCCCGGAACAAATAGTCGCTACCGGCCCAGAACAGGTCTGGGTGGCCGATATTACTTACCTGCCTACCCGTGATGGCGTTGCCTATTTGAGTTTAGTGACGGATGTCTTTTCGAGAAAAATAGTCGGCTATCACGTGCATGAAAGTCTGCACACCAACTCCGTGGTGCAAGCCTTTCGAATGGCTTTGAAGCGACGTCGAAGCGTTCAGAAACTGGTCCATCACTCGGATCGAGGCGCGCAGTACTGCTCGGCCCTTTATCAAGAAATGCACGCAAAGCATGGCATCACTTGCTCGATGACCGACGGCTACGACTGCTACCAAAACGCCTTGGCAGAGCGGGTCAACGGCATCTTGAAAACAGAGTTCTTGATCCACCGACCTGCGGATTTTGCGCAGGCCACACAGATGGTGCGAGAGGCCGTCACGATCTACAACCAGGAGCGGCCGCACCTCTCTTTAAAATACAAAACGCCCGATGCGGTGCATCGGGCGTTAGGGTGAAACAGGTGTAAACCTATTTCAGGACTAGACATGCTGCAGGGTTGTGGATATCTGTTGTCTGGTTAAACCAGCCCCTC
The DNA here is from genome assembly GCF_030687715.1 of Pseudomonas sp. FP2196. Classification (GTDB taxonomy): domain Bacteria; phylum Pseudomonadota; class Gammaproteobacteria; order Pseudomonadales; family Pseudomonadaceae; genus Aquipseudomonas. The sequence continues at coordinate 4,685,856 of NZ_CP117445.1, read as the reverse complement.
ACCCCAGCCCTCTCCCAATGGGAGAGGGGAAGGGGTGGCACAAATCCTACTGAAGAAACGGCGCGAAATTCACGTTAGTCCCCGCCGGACGCATGTCCTGCAGATACGAATCCTTGTCCGCACTCAATTCCAGGCTCAACGCCGCTTTGCGCTTGCCCTCGTTGCGAATCACCAGGCCTTCCAGCTTTTCACGCAGAAACACCGTCGGCACTTTCAGGTGCAGCAATTCGTCGGTGGCCGGCGTATGCATCAGCAGGTGAATCCACTCGTACTGACCAACGGCCAGGCGCGTCACCGGCAGGTCGAACCACCAGATGTTGCGATTGCGGTTCAGTTCGGCGAAGTGGCAGTTGTTGGTGCCGAGCACAGCGCCGCCCAGTTCCTGGTTTCGACGGGCAATGGCCTGCTTTTTATCGAGTTTCATAACATTCCTGCGGGATCGGTTCTCTGGCGCATGGCGCCCATATGGAGCGCATTCTCAAGGCAACGCTCGCAAACATAAAGCCCAACCTGCACGTCGCGACGAAATGAACCGCTGAAAATAAATGAAACTCGCCGCAAACCCCGCCGGTCAATCATTACGTACTGACTTTTCCCCCTAATTGCACCAAGGAGAGACACCATGAGTAGCACAGGCGATAAAGTAAAAGGCATGGCCAACGAAGCAGTCGGCAACGTCAAGCAAGGCGTCGGTAAAGCCACCGACAACACCAAACTGCAAGCCGAAGGCAAAGTCCAAGAGAAAAAAGGCGAAGCCCAGCAAGCAGTCGGCAAAGCCAAAGACGCCGTGAAGAAAACCGTCGACAAGGCGTAATCGCGTCGTGAACGAAAAACAGAAGCGGCCATCCAAGGATGGCCGTTTTTGTGCCTAACCCCTGCGCTGATCCACCAAGGGTCGCCAATTAGGCTACCGTGATGTAAAAAACGGCCCCTGAGTCGCCACGACTTCAACCTGTATTGCGGCGAAAGGAGACGCGAATGATATTTCCGGACATGAAAGGTCTGCCCCTGCACCGGGTGATGGTGCGCACGGTCACTGAATTCGTCGACGACGAGATGTCGACGTACGCCTCGGCTCTGGCTTACCAGATGCTGTTCTCGCTGTTCCCGTTCATTCTTTTTCTGATTGCCCTGATCGGTTTTCTGCACCTGCCGGACTTTTTCTCCTGGCTGCGCCTTCAATCGGAGCTGGTGCTGCCACCGCAGGCGCTGGAGCAGGTCAACCCGGTAATCGATCAATTGCAGCAATCCAAGGGCGGCTTGCTCTCGGTGGGTATCGTCATTGCCCTCTACACCGCTTCCGCCGGCGTGCGCCTGATGATGAGCGCAATGAACGCGGCCTACGATGTGGTCGAGGGGCGCCCGATCTGGAAGCGCTTTCCACTGTCGATTTTCTATACCGTCGGGATTGCCGGCATGCTCCTGGTGGCTGCCGCGCTGATGGTGCTTGGGCCGCAGGTGATGGGCTGGATCGCGGCGCAGGTGGGACTGGAAGAATTCATCGTCACCCTATGGACCATCGCGCGCTGGCCGGTGATCGTGATTCTGATGATGGTTGCCGTGGCACTGATCTATTACGTGATGCCCGACGTCAAACAGGAATTCCGCTTCATTACACCGGGATCGGTTTTGGCCGTGGTGGTGTGGATCATCGCCTCGTTGGGTTTCGCGTTCTACGTGAAAACCTTCGCCAACTACAACGCAATGTATGGCAGCATCGGTGCAATCATCGTTCTGTTGCTGTACTTCTACATTTCCGCTGCGGTGCTGTTGCTCGGCGCGGAGATGAATGCGGTGATCGAGCACATGTCCAGCGAAGGCAAGGATTCGGGTGAAAAAGTCCCCGGCGAACTCGATGAACATCCCAAACAACACGTCTCGGGCCTGGGCCGCGATCACTCGCTCAAGCCGGACACTGACGAAGTCTGAACATGATCCGTGAAATTCTGAAAATGGGCGATGAGCGCCTGTTGCGCATCGCCCCACCCGTGCCAGCCGAGATGTTCGACAGCCCTGAGCTCTGGCAACTGATCGACGACATGTTCCAAACCATGGAAAGTGTCGGCGGTGTCGGCCTTGCCGCGCCGCAGATCGGTGTCGACCTTCAACTGGTGATCTTCGGTTTCGAGCACAGCGAGCGTTATCCGGACGCTGAAGCGGTGCCGCAGACGATTCTGATCAACCCGCTGATCACGCCGCTGAATCCGCTGATGGAAGAGGGCTTTGAAGGTTGCCTGTCTGTACCGGGATTACGCGGCGCGGTGGAGCGTTATCAGCAGATTCGCTATGAGGGTTTCGATCCGAAGGGCGAGCCGATCGTGCGTGTGGCGTCGGGCTTTCATGCGCGGGTGGTGCAGCATGAGTGTGATCATCTGATCGGCCGTTTGTACCCGTCGCGGATCACTGATTTCAGCAAGTTCGGCTTTACCGAAGTGATGTTCCCGGATCTTGATCCAGCTGCAGACGATTGATCAAAATCAAAAGATCGCAGCCTGCGGCAGCTCCTACACCGATTTCCTGTAGGAGCTGCCGCAGGCTGCGATCTTTTGATCTTCACCCTTGAAGTAACAGTTCCATCGCAATCATCGGCTTGCTCCGCGCATAGCGGCTCAAACGTTCTGCCATCGCCTGTGGCAGGGCTGGGTCGAAACTGAACCCGCGCCGCTCATAAAACCCACGCAAATCCGGATGACAGAACAGCCACACCGGCTCCGTCACACCCTTCACCGCCGCAGTGATCAACTGCGCAGCAATTCCCTGCTCTCGGCACCCCGGATCGACAAACAACCCGGTCAACCAATATCCGCCCGCCACCGGCCGCAAACACAACGCTGCAACTATGTCGCCACGCCGCGCCACCCACAATTGCGCCTCGCGCACGGCTTTCATTGAGGATTGGTGGCTGCGGTAAAACTTGTTCATCAACGGCCAAAGCGACTCGTCGAGCAGTGTGTATTGGGTGTCGGGCATGGGATCGGACTGGCGGTGAGGGAAGCGGCGATTATAAAAGAACGCGCGCCTTGGGATAGGTGTATACCTGAGCCTACAGCCCTGTGAGTGGAGTAACCATCATGTCCAAAGGTATGGATTCAAAGAAAGCCGCGAAGAAGAAACCGGCCAAGACCGCGATTGAAAAACGTGCGGAGAAGAAAGCCAAGAAAGTCGATATCTTCGGCCATTGATCACGCCCCTCAGGAGCTCGATTCTCGGGCTCCTGCCTGAACCTGAAAATAATCTGCAAGATTTACCCTGCCGTTGCACAGAGGGAGAAGATTCCCTTTCCGAGCAACGCCATGGCCCATTACTTCGACGCCGCCCATCGCCAGTAAATCCAAACCCTGCGTCAACACTTCAGTGCCCGCGACGGCATTCGATCAGACAACCTGCGCCTGCGCTGAACCGATTCTTGTGCAAAAAGTGCCAGATACTGGCCGACTAGTGGCCTTGCGCAAGAATTTGTACTGGCTATGCTGACAGCTAACTAACCATGTCGACCGTCATGCCAAGCCATGCCGAGCGTCAGGGTTAGTCCGTGATTTCATGCTGCCAGAGTGCGCAATACAAGGCACCGACACTGAACCAACAAGGAGCGTCGCTTAAATGGAAGTTCTTCAACGCGTTAGGGCTGGCCCGCGTGCGGGCTATCAAGAGAAGGATGTCTTGATTAGAGCGCCGCTGCATGGACGCTCCAATTAATCATCATTTATCACCTGACAACTTCCTCCCGTGGAAGAGTGCGTGTGCCTGTTCTTTGGAACGTAGTGGTGGATTCTGAAAGACCTCAACTTTCATCAAATCAAAAATCCGCGCGGAAGGTGATACAACCATGTTCAACCTACATCACAAGGCTGATCTGCAGGAAATCGAGCGATTCAGCTGTGCCTTGACCGAAGCCAATGCCAAGCTGGATGCGATCAGCCGTTCAATGGCAATGATCGAGTTCACGCCCGACGGTATTGTTTTGGATGCCAACGATAACTTTTGCAAGACCATGGGCTATGGCGCTGAAGAAGTGCGTGGCAAACATCACCGGATCTTTTGTGAAGAAGCGTTTTACCGCAGCGAAGAGTACGCCAGATTGTGGCGCGACCTCGCCCGTGGTGAACCCGTCAGCGGGACCTTCTTACGCCTGAACAAAAGCGGCAAAGAGATCTGGCTCGAAGCCAGTTACATGCCGGTGTATGGGCCGGACAAGCAAGTCAGAAGTGTGATCAAAGTGGCGGCGGACATCACCGCACGAATCAACAAGGAACATGAAGAGGAAAGCATGCTGGCGGCGATCGGTCGCTCGATGGCGGTGATCGAGTTCACCCCGGAAGGCAATGTGATCACCGCCAACGAAAACTTTCTGAAGACCATGCAGTATTCGCTTAACGAAGTCGTTGGCCATCACCACAGCCTGTTTTGCCACCGCAGCGAATCCGAGTCTGCCCAGTACAAGGCGTTCTGGGCCTCACTCAATCGCGGCGAATATCACTCGCACCGTTTCGAACGCAAGAACAAGTCCGGGCAGATGGTGTATCTGGAAGCCTCCTACAACCCGCTGTTCGATGCCAAGGGCCGGTTGTACAAAGTGGTGAAGTTCGCCAGTGATATCACCCAACAGATGACCACCCTGCAAAACGCCGCGGAATCGGCCCACAGCACATCGGTACAAAACGACGCCTGCGCGCAAAAGGGCTCACAGGTTGTGCAGCAAACGGTGCAGATCATTCAGGACATTTCCCGCGATCTCAACGAAGCTGCGGTGAGCATCGATGCGGTCAGCAAGCAGTCGGACATCATCGGTACCATCGTTCAGACCATTCGTGGCATCGCTGATCAGACCAACCTGCTGGCACTCAACGCCGCCATCGAAGCAGCGCGGGCCGGTGAGCATGGACGCGGCTTTGCCGTCGTCGCCGATGAGGTGCGCAGTTTGGCGGCCCGCACCAGTCAGGCAACCCTGGAAATTGTCGAGGTGGTGCGCAAAAACCACGACTTGTCGTTGAGTGCGGTGTCGAGCATGCAATCGAGCCTGAGCCGAACGGGCCTTGGCGTCGAACTGGCCAATGAAGCGGGGGAGGTGATTCTGGAGATCCAGCAGGGCTCACGGCATGTGGTCGATGCGATCAGCCAGTTCAATGAGACGTTGCAGTTGAATTGATGACGTCGTGACAACTGCCTCTCGAACTTGAGGGGCAGTTGCTGATGGATTTGCGGGACGCGTAACAGCTGACCTATTCACGCAAATTGAAGTTTCCATGGATCTCGGCGGACGCTTGCCCGTCCCGGGATCTGGCAGTGAATTTGAAACTGCCTTTTGCAGTTTTTTTATCCAGGTCTACTTCCTCGATTGTGACCTCGCCGTCTTCAGCCAGTGAGGACCAGGACTGGCCCTCGAAATGTTTCGGGTTGTAGTTACCACCGACAGTCCCCGATTCGAAGGCGTAGGTTGTGTTGGCTTCGATCTTTTTTGAAATATAGACATCTCCCCCTTGCGAGTTGGGGGCGTCGCCAGCGTACCCGGCTATGTACAGCAGGTTGGAGTCCATATACATCACGAGACGGCTGGTTGGAATCAGCGCTTCCCCTTCGTCGTTCTCATTTGCGTTCAGATTGAAATGCCCTATGGCTTTCCTGGATTTGCGCTTGATGTCTTCGTTCATGATCTTTCTTCCTTGGCAGTCAGTGTCAGGAAACCGCGATCCATAGCGTGCTCACTCGAGCCTATTGATTGAGCGAAAACGTCCCGCTAATGGCTGCAGTGTTCTGTGGGTTCTGCTTGTCGACGGCGGTGAACATGAAGCTGCCTTTGACAAATTTCTCTTCAAAGTCGACCACGTCCAGAGTGATCTCTCCGCCTTCTTGAATGGCACTCCAGCTGTCGCCGGTTTTCGGGTTATAGAAGGCTGTGGCCGTAGAACTCTTCAACGTATAAGTGCCTGGTTCAATTTTCTCGGAGATCAGAAACTGGGCGCCCCATGGTGGTGGCGTGGTGGAGCTGTCGAACCCGCCTGCCAGTAATTTGTCTGGCTTGATTGTGAGATGGAGCAGATCGGTAGGAACAGTGAACTCGGGGCCGTTGTTTTCCTTCACTTTCAAGCTGAACAGTCCGAAGGCTTTAGTGTTGCTCATGATTTATCTTCCTTGCCGGTTATCGAGAGAATCACACACTGCGTGATGGCAGCCATGGTTCTTCGGAACGGGCAGGGCGTCTACTGTCAGAAATTACAGGTGGAGGGGGCTTTGCGACGAACGGTTCGCAGGCAAAAAAAAAGAGTCCCGAATGGGGACTCTTTTTTGAGCGTTATTGACTTCAGAGCGCCGCGAGAAACTTGTCCGCCAGCTTGTCGCTGTCCTTGACGTCGTTGACGTTCTCTTTCTCCGATTGAGCCAATTGCATCTTGTCCTGCAAGCGCTGGGCGATCTCTTTGCCGATGGCCAGTTGTTTCTCGGGCGGCATCGCTTGGATGTCTTCTTCGGTGATGCCCAACTCTTTGAGGACACTGTCGCGCAGACGCTGTTCCGGCGTCTTGCTCATGTAGTCCTTGAACTCGTCGGTAGCGCTCTTGCCAGCGACCGTCGTGGCATCGGTCGATTGCAGCCCGACGCGGGTCTTGGCGAATGCTTCTTCGACGTTGTCGCTGATGCGCGTGGCTTCGCTGACTTGCTGAGTGGCAATCTGCGTGGCTGAATCCTGAACCTTGGCGGTGGCGTCGCTGCTTTGCGTCTGCACCTGGTTTTGCAGCGTTTGCAACATCGCGCCGTGCAGGCCGCCTTGCAGACCGGCAGCCGCTGTGGCGGTCGCGTCTTCTGCCAGCCGCTTGGGCAACGGCAGCATTTCCATTTGTTTGGCACTGACCAACATGATGAATTGACCTGTAGGTAATGACTGACCGCCATACAGGAGCAATTACCGTGCCTGACCAATAAAGCCTTTTATTTCAGAGAGTTGTTGGATTCAGGCGATTGAGAAGGCGGTCATCCTTTGCCGATGAGCGGCAGTGGGTGACCGCCAAACCTCAGCCATGGGCAATCTTCTACAGCGCCAGATTCGTGTGCACGGCCAGCGCGGCGAATCGGGCGGACGCTTGCGCGGCCACCAGATAAACCAAATTACGAGTTAGCGATTTATGCCGCAGCGGCAGTATCCGGCAGCGCCGAAGCCGGCAAGCCGAACACCCGATCAAACAGCCAGTTGAAGGCGAACGTGTAGCAAGGGATGAAGATGATCAGCGCCAGATCCAGCAGAAACGCCTGTACCAGGCTGATGTTCATCCACCACGCGATCAACGGAATCAGGAACACGATCAACGTCAGTTGAAAACCGACGGCATGGGCGATGCGTCGCTTGACTGTGCGGGTACGCGACTTCTGCCGACTTTCCCAGTGTTCAAACAGCGAGGTGTAGATGAAATTCCAGGTCACGGCGATGGTGGTGATGATCACCGCCAATGGCCCGGTGCTGCCCGGCGAGGTGCCGGACAACAAGGCTAGACCAAGGGCGGAGAAGGTCATGCCGATTACTTCGTAGAGCGACACATAGACCAGTTTGCGTTTGACGCCTTGCATGCAGATTTGCCTCTTTTCTCAGATTCGATGGCCAATGGGACTGGCGGAGGCGGCGAAAGATAGCTTCAATAGAGCTGACAGAAAAAGTCAGTAGGTTTCAGATTTATTGATAGGTGGGGAATTGAACTTCAACAGCGACAGCATCGAACTGTTTCTCGCCGTGATCGAACGTGGCTCGTTTTCCGCCGCCGCTCGATCGTTGGGTAAAGTCCCATCGGCGGTGAGCATGGGGATTGGCAATCTTGAGGCCGAACTGGGTTATCTGCTGTTCGACCGCAGCCATCGTGAACCGCAACCGACGGCGATGGCGATGTCGCTGGTGCCTCACGCGCGGCTGATCGCCGAGCAGCTCAAGCAACTGCAAGTACACGCGGTGGAATTATCCCTGGGGCTGGAGAGCAAGTTGTCGATCGGCGTAGTGGCGGACATCGATCGCCGACGTTTGCTGGCGGCAATCAAGGTGATTGCCGAGCGACATCCGCTGCTCGACATCGAAGTGCTGACCGCGCCGCAGGATGACGTGCTGGCGATGTTGCACAGCGGCCGCGTCAGCGTGTGCCTGGCGTTCGCCGGACTGAGCGTGAACGTGCTCGAGCGTTTTCAGTTTGTTGGCAACGAACGAATGATCGCCACGCTGGCGGCGGACAGTCCGTTGCTGCAGGGGCAGGATCTGTTTCTTGAAGACCTTGTGCATGTGCGGCAAATTTTCGTCGCCAGCCGTGATTTGCCGATCAGCGAAACCCGGCCATTGGTGGCTGAGTCCTGTTGGCGAACCGACAGTCTGGAAACGGCAATGGAGATGGTCGAGGCGGGATTGGGCTGGGGCAACTTTCCGCTGTCGGTGGTGCAGTCGCGGCTGGATTCAGGGCGTCTGAAACGACTGAATTTCCGCAACATCGAAAACGGCCTGGTGTTGCCGGTGCATGCGGTGTGGCTCAAGAGCCAGCCGTTGCAGAAGGGCGCGTTGGCGCTGGTCGAGTTACTCGGTCACTGACCCTGCATAAATTCCCTGTAGCTGCCGAAGGCTACGAACTTTTGATCTTGTTTTTCAGGATCAAGATCAAAAGATCGCAGCCTTCGGTAGCACCTGCAAGGGAAGGGTGCGGTCAGGTGCTTTCGCGGATCTTCAGTTCGAAGCCCATGTCTTCCACTGGCCGCGCCACGCTGTTGCCCGCCATCAAGGTCAACATCTGCTCCGCCGCCCGCCGGCCAATCGCCTCTCGTGGGGTATTGATGCTGCTCAGGCGCGGCACCATGTGCTCGGACATTGGCAAGTCGTTGAAGCCCAGAATCGCCACTTGCTCGGGAATCTTGATGCCATTGCGCAGCGCCTCAAGCAAAGCACCCTGCGCCAGGTCGTCGTTACCAAAGAAGATTGCATCGACATCCGGATGCGCCGCCAGCAATTGCAGGAACAACTCACCGCCCAACCCTACCGACGAAGCACGCGGGGTCAGCACTTCCAGATCCGGGTCGTAGCGCCCGGCCTTCTGTAACGCTTTGCGGAAACCTTCGCCACGTAACAAGGTACGCTGATCAAGCTGTGCGCCGATGTACGCCAGACGCTTGCGCCCACGAGAGAGCAAATGCTCGGCGGCTGTTTCACCGGCGCTGAGCTGCGAGAAGCCGACGCAATTCACGCCGGCGGCACTGTCCAGTTCCATCATGTACACGCAGGGGAGGTTGCTCGCTTCGATCATCCTCCGCGAACTTTCGGTGCGGTCAAAGCCAGTCAGCAGAAAGCCACGCGGCTGGTAAGCCATGTAGTTGCGCAGCAGGTTTTCTTCTTCATCTCGCGAGTAGTGGAAGTTGCCGATCAGCACTTCGAAGCCCTTGGGCGTCAACACCCGATGAATGGCTTCCAGCGTGTCGATGAACAGAAGGTTGGATAAGGAAGGGACCAAAACCACCACCGAATGGCTCTGGGCAGAGGCCAGGGCGCGGGCGGCGGGGTTGACCACGTAGTTGAGTTCGAGCGCGGCTTTCTGCACTTTCTCCACAAGCTCCGTGGCCACGGTGCTGACGCCGCGCAAGGCGCGGGAGGCGGTAATCGGGCTGACGCCGGCCAGGCGGGCAACTTCATTGAGTGTGGGACGGCCGGTGGTGCGGGTATTTTTATCGTTTTTAGAGGTGGTCATCGGGCGGCTTGCCAAACAAAAATCAAGGCACTAAGGTAGCGCTGTCCTGATGCAGCTGCAAATGCGTAAGCGAGGTCCTGCCTGATCTTCGCTTTTTGGCGTTGGGAACAAACCTGCTGCAACCCAAAAAAACGACAAGAAGGCGTCGGCAACTTCTGCCTGTGCACTAGAGTCATAGCTAGCAAAGGTAGCGCTGTCTGCGCGCTGAGGTGTTATATGAGTCATCCCATCACCGCCCTGGTCATCATGGGCGTTGCCGGTTGCGGCAAGACGTGCGTCAGCGAGGCCCTGTGCCAATTGAGCGGCGCCACTGCCATTGAAGGCGATACTTTTCATCCGGCCGCGAACATCGAAAAGATGAGCGCGGGGATCCCCCTGAACGACGACGACCGCGCCGGCTGGCTCGACAGCCTGTGCGAGGAATTGCGTCGCGTCGATGCCTCGGGCCAGCGCCCGGTGCTGACCTGCTCGGCCCTCAAACACAGTTATCGCGAAGTGCTGCGCAGTGCCTTGCCGGGCCTGGGCTTCGTGTTTCTGGAACTGACGCCTGAAGTGGCCGCCGAGCGTGTGTCCCACCGCCCGGGTCATTTCATGCCAGCCACGTTGATCGAAAGCCAGTTCGCCACCCTCGAATCGCCCAAGGGCGAGCCGTTGACCCTGGCGTTGAATGCATCGATCCACAGCGTTGAAGAACTGGCCGGACAGGCTCACGTCTGGTGGCAGGCCAACGGCCTGAAACAGGCGGTATGAGTGTGTCCATGCAGATAGCGCTGTCCTTACGACTTCTGATTAACCCGCTTTAATAACAACAACAAACCAGGAGACACCCCCAATGTTTGGCATGTCCCACGACGCCTACCTGCTGCTTGATGCAGTGGTCACGGTGATCGGACTCATCATCCTGATCACCAAATTCAAGATTCACCCGTTCATTGCCCTGACCATCGCCGCCGCGTTCCTCGGCCTGACCTCCGGCATGCCGATCGGCACCATCATCAAGGCGTTCCAGGACGGCTTCGGTGGTGTGCTCGGTTTCGTCGGCATCATCCTCGCGCTGGGCACCATGCTCGGCAAAATGATGGCCGAGTCGGGCGGGGCAGACCAGATTGCCCAAACCCTGATCCGCGCGTTCGGCAAGGATAAAGTTCAGTGGGCAATGATGTTCGCCGCGTTCCTGGTGGGCATTCCGCTGTTCTTCGAAATCGGCTTTGTATTGCTGATTCCGCTGGTGTTCATCGTTGCCCGCCGCACCGGCGTATCGATCATCAAGATCGGTATTCCGCTGCTGGCCGGTCTGTCGGCGGTTCACGGTCTGGTGCCACCGCACCCGGGTCCACTGCTGGCCATCGGCGTGTTCGGCGCCGATATCGGCAAGACCATCCTGTACGGTCTGATCGTTGCGCTACCGACCGCCATCATTGCCGGCCCGATCTTCGGTACGTTCATCGCCAAGCACATTCCGGGTCACCCGAATCAGGAACTGGTCGATCAACTGGCTCGCGAAAACGACTCCGCCGTACTGCCGAGTTTCAGCATCACCCTGATCACTGTGCTGCTGCCGGTGTTCCTGATGCTGCTGAAAACCTTTGCTGACGTGGCGCTGCCGGACGGTAACTTCTTCCGTACCTGGATGGACATGATCGGTCACCCGATCTCGGCGTTGCTGCTGGCTTTGCTGCTGTCGCTGTACACCTTCGGCTACAAGCAGGGCATCGGCTCCAACCAAATGCTCAAGTGGCTCGATGCGAGTCTGGCGCCAACCGCGGCGATCATCCTGATCATCGGTGCGGGCGGTGGCTTCAAGCAGATGCTCGTCACCAGCGGCGTGGGCGACGTGATCGGCCACATGGCGGTCAGCGCACAGATCTCGCCGATCCTGCTGGCATGGCTGGTGGCGGCGGTGATTCGCATCGCCACCGGTTCGGCGACTGTGGCAACCATCACTGGCGCAGGCATTGTGGTGCCGGTAGTGGGGATGATCCCGGGCGTCAACCGTGAGTTGCTGGTGCTGGCCACCGGTGCCGGTTCGCTGATCCTGTCCCACGTCAACGACGCCGGTTTCTGGCTGGTCAAGCAGTACTTCAACATGACCGTGGCCGAGACGTTCAAGACCTGGACCGCGATGGAAACCATCCTCTCCATCGTCGCGCTGGGCTTTATCCTGCTGTTGTCGCTGTTCGTTTAAGCGGCTTCACGCAGACACAAAAAAACCGCAGCGATGCGGTTTTTTTGTGCCCGAAATCTCAAGGCTGAACACATTTCCTTGTAGGAGTGAGCCTGCTCGCGATAGCGGTTAATCAGTGCCATTTACGGTAACTGACACACCGCCATCGCGAGCAGGCTCACTCCTACAGGTTTTGCGTTAGCCGCCAGATTTTGCGACTAACCCATCCGCCCGGAACATCCCGCGAATGCCGCGTACAGCCTGACGAATCCGATCCTGGTTTTCGATCAGTGCGAAGCGCACATGATCGTCGCCATACTCACCGAATCCCACGCCCGGCGAGACGCAGACCTTCGCCTCGGCCAGCAGTTTCTTGGCGAACTCCAGCGAGCCCAAGTGTGCGTATGCCTCGGGAATCTTTGCCCAGACATACATCGACGCTTTCGGATTCTCGACCATCCAGCCCAGCTCATGCAGGCCTTTGACCAGCACGTTGCGCCGCTGGCGGTACTGCTCGGCGATGTCGCGCACGCACTGCTGATCGCCTTCCAGCGCGGCAATCGCCGCCACTTGCAGCGGGGTGAACGTGCCGTAGTCGTGGTAACTCTTGATCCGCGCCAAAGCGTTGACCAGTTCCGGGTTACCGACCATGAAACCGATACGCCAGCCCGCCATGTTGTAACTCTTGGACAGGGTGAAAAACTCCACCGCGATATCCTTGGCGCCCGGCACCTGCATGATCGACGGGGCTTTCCAGCCGTCGTAGACGATGTCGGCATAAGCCAGGTCGTGGATCACCAGCACGTCGTACTGTTTGGCGAGGGCGATCACCCGCTCGAAGAAGTCCAGTTCCACGCACTGCGCGGTGGGGTTCGACGGGAAGCCGAGGATCATCATTTTCGGCTTCGGAATCGAGCCGCGAATCGCCCGTTCGAGTTCGGCGAAGAAGTCCACACCGGGCACCAACGGCACCGAACGCACCTGGGCGCCGGCAATCACCGCGCCGTAGATGTGAATCGGGTAGCTCGGATTCGGCACCAGTACGGTGTCGCCCTGGTCCAGCGTTGCCAGCATCAAATGCGCCAGGCCTTCCTTGGAACCGATGGTGACGATGGCTTCGCTTTCCGGGTCGATATCGACCTCGTAGCGTTGCTTGTACCAGTTGGAAATCGCCCGACGCAGGCGCGGAATGCCCTTGGACGTGGAGTAACCGTGGGTGTCTTCGCGCTGGGCGACCTGAACGAGTTTTTCGACAATGTGTGGCGGCGTGGCCCCGTCGGGGTTGCCCATGCTCAAGTCGATGATGTCTTCACCACGACGCCTGGCGGCCATCTTCAGCTCGGCGGTGATGTTGAAAACGTAAGGGGGGAGTCGATCTATGCGCGCAAAGCGGCGCGGCGAACCTTGTTCAGCCATTGTTGCCTCGGATAACGTAAGCGCCCGGAACCGTCCGAGCGACGCTGGTCACTGCGGTGACCTGTTGGCGAAGATAAGGGCAGTGATGGCAGACTGTCCAGCCCGTGCGTAAACAAATTTTTCCCAAGGAAATCGGTTGATGGAATTCACCAGCGGCTTCTTGCTGAGCCTTTCGCTGTGCCTGGACATCGGCGTGGCCAACATTGCAATGATCACCCTTGCGATGCAGCGTGGTTACTTTCAGGGCTTCGCGTTGGGCCTCGGCACCTGCGTCGGCGACCTGATCTACGCGGTGCTGGCGCTGGCCGGGATGACCGTGCTGCTGCAATACGAAACCGTGCGCTGGGTGTTGTGGATCGGCGGTTCGGTGCTGTTGATCTACTTTGCGGCGAAGATGATCTACTCGGCGATTCATCACGAAACGCTGTTGGCTGAGACGGCTGAGGTCGGGCAGAACTCTCATCGCAAAGAGTTCTTTCGCGGGATCTTCCTGGCCATGTCCTCGCCGAGCGCGATTCTGTGGTTCGCCGCAGTGGGTGGCACGCTGATCGCCCGTTCCGGTGGCGGCGGCCCGGTCAGTTCGGCGCTGTTTTTGGGTGGTTTCCTCTGTGCCGGGCTGCTGTGGTCGGCGGGCCTATGCTTCGCCGCCAGTCACGGCGGCAAGCTGTTGGGCGACAAGCTATTGCGCTACTCCTATATGGCATCTGCAGCGATCTTCTGTTATTTCGCGGTGTATGTGATCGTTTCTGGTTACAACGAGTTTGTCGGGTCGGGTGCCGTCGAGCAGTTGCACGCGCTGTAACAGTGCGAATCGGAAAGGGCTTCCTATACTCACCAGCCGAACCCCTTTTTTGTTCCAGGAGTCGAGTCATGGATGAGCAAACACGCGTCGAAGTGGCTGAACCTCGCTTCGAACATGGACACTTTCTGCTGATTGCAGGTTTTCGCGGTCGATTTACCCAAGACACTGCAAAGGACATCCCGGCGCTGTGGGAAAAATTCTTGCCGCATCTGGGAAAGATACAGGGGCAAAAAAACGAAGTGACCTACGGGGTCTGCAGCAACTTCGACGGCAAGGGTGGCTTCGATTACACCGCCGGGGTGGAAATCAGCAAGCTCGATGACCTGGACCAGAAGGTGTACCAGTGGGTCGAAGTCCTGCCCCGCCAGTACGCGGTGTTCGAGCACAAGGGACCGCTCGATCAATTGCCGCAGACCCTGCAATACATCTACAAGACGTGGCTGCCGAGTTCCCACTACGTGGAACTCAACGCCCCGGAGCTGGAGCGTTACAGCGCCGATTTCAATCCGAAGCTGCATACCGGCAAACTGGAAATCTGCGTGCCGGTCGATACCAAGACCTGAGCAGCAACGATGAGGCGGATCACTGATCCGCCTCTTGTTTTCAACGCTGTTTACGGCGCGCCCGCAACAGGTCGATGCCCAAGGTGATAAAGCCGAATGTACTGATGCCCAACACCATCAACAGGCCGATTTCAACGCTGCTCATAAGCGGTTTCCCCCAAGGGTAGTCAGAGACACCCCACAGAAATAGCCCCCCGCGAACCCGAAGAAAAGCGCTTATACGCAGGCTTTACGCCCCCCGTGCGGATCGATATGCACACCTTATTCCTTTATGCTTTGCGCACTTTCCCCGCTGATTTTCGAGCTGCCATGAACACCGTCATTCGCAACGTCACCGCCGCCGACCTGGACCGCTGCTACGCCATCGAAACCGTTGCCTATGAAGGCGATGAAGCCGCCACCCGCGAGAAAATCGCCACGCGCATAAAGACCTGGCCGGACGGTTTTATCGTTGCCGAGGTGGACGGCGAGGTCGCGGGTTTCGTCAACTCGGGCGCGGCGTTTGACGTACAGATGTCCGACGAGGCGTTCAAGGAACTGATCGGCCACGACCCGGCGGGGCCGAACGTGGTGATCATGTCAGTGGTGGTGCATCCGGACTATCAGGGCCAGGGCCTGGCCAAGCGCTTGATGGCCGAGTTCATCGAACGGATGCGCGGGATGGAGAAGGCGACGATTCATCTGATGTGCAAGGAACAGCACATCCCGCTTTACGCCGGGTTTGGCTTTGCCTACATCAAACCGTCCGAGTCCGACCATGGCGGCATGGCGTGGCACGAGATGATTCTGACCCTTTAAAGAACACTGCAAATCCAATGTGGGAGATGGCTTGCCAGCGATAGCGGTGGGTCAGTCGACATCAATGTTTGATGTGCTTACGCCTTCGCTGGCAAGCCAGCTCCCACAGGTTTTAGCGGTGCTTGTAGTTCCGCGTTTAGTACAGCGTGTCGCTTACCCTTTTTGGCGCCTCGCGGTCGTACGTGTCGGCATCGAACTGGCCGTCGTTCAAACGCTTGTGAAAGGCTCCGGCCGTGGGCAACGCCGAGCGCGGCAAATGCGTTTCAGGATTCCACGCATCGGAGCGCACAAACGCTTTCGAACAATGGAAAAACGCCGCTTCCACCGTCACCAGCAACACCGTTTTCGCCGGTTTGCCATTCACTGCAAAACTCTCGAGTAACGCCGGCTCAGCACTGATCGACGCCGTGCCGTTGACCCGCAACGTCTCGCCAATTCCCGGAATGATGAACAGCAGCGACACCCGTTGATCGTGCAGCACATTGCGCAAGGTATCGATGCGGTTGTTGCCCGGGCGATCCGGCAGCGCCAGCGTGTTTTGATCAATGATCCGCACAAACCCCGGCGCATCACCGCGCGGCGAATTGTCGAGGCCGTCGGCGCCCACCGAGCTGACGATCACCAGTGGCGAGAGCCGCACCATGGCCTGATAGTCTTCGTTGAGAAAGGGGATCTGCTTGCGCACCGCGCGGTCGTGGGGCAATCCGTAAATAGCTTCCAGTGCTTCAATTGAGTCGATCATCGTGCTTCCCTCGATGACTTAGAAAAACAGGCCCATGCGCCGCTCGTAACCGATCCGGCCCTTGTACGCTTCGCCGCTGTCGACGTAGCCATGTTTGCCGTATAGCGCGATAGCCGCGTCGTTGTCAGCGTCCACCGACAATTCCAGACCCTTGATCTCCGGCCACGCCTCACGCGCCACAGTCGGCAGCGCTTGCAGACACGCCTTGCCGTAACCCTTGCCCTGCGCCCGGCGATCCACCTGCAACGCATGCAACGTGGCGCTGTGTTCATCGGCCCAGGCCGGTAACACCGGCGGGCGCTTGAGCAGCAGGAACGCCACTGGCACTTCATCCGCCAGCAGCGCAAAACCCTTCACGCCGGGGCCGGGTTTCGACAGCAAGGTGTGCAACGCGCCATGAATGTCGCCGGAAAACTTGATCTGCTCGGGATGGATTTCAATCGCCTCGACTTGCTGGCGCTGCAAGGCGTTCAGGTTGTCGTACGGCACGAGTTGGGCTGACACGGGAATTTCCTTTTTCCTACAAAGATGAGTCCGGATTCTAGCGACTTTGCTTCCTGCGGAAATTTTTTGTTTCGTCTGTCGATCTGCCGATTGGCCGAACGACTAAAGGTGTCTTCACAACAACAATCACGGAGAACACCATGAGCGCACAGACTGAAATCCAGACCCTGATCGACACCTATCGTCAGGCCGTCATGACCAAGGATGTCGAGAAAGTCATGGCGTTGTACGCCGACGACATCGTCTCGTTCGATGCGATCAAGGCCCTGCAATTCAAGGGCAAACCGGCCTACCGCGCGCACTGGGTGGAATGCATGGAGATGTGCCCCGGCCCGCACATCTTCGAATTCCACGAGATCGCCATCGAGAGCGCCGACAACATTGCCTTTGCCCATTGGGTAGCCAATTGCGGCGGCACCAACGAGAAGGGCGAAACCCAGAGCTGCTGGATGCGCGTCACCGCTTGCTATCGCCAGGTCGGCGGGGCGTGGCGCATTGTCCATGAACACTGGTCGGCACCGTTCGATCCGATGAGCGGCGCGACGCTGTTCGATGTGCAGCCCTGATCTTCAGCCATAGTTGATCCGTTCGAATCAGGAGAACGCCATGAAATATCTATGCCTGGTCTACAGCGATGAGCGCTTGCTGCATTCGTCGCCCGACAGCCCCGAAGACGCTGAATGCTGGGCCTACGCCGAGTCGATTCAGGGCAGCGGACGCATGGTCGCCGCCGAAGCGCTGGAGTCGGTACAGACCGCCACCACCGTGCGTATGCGCAACGGCAAGCTGTCGATCACCGATGGCCCGTTCGCCGAAACCAAGGAGCAACTGGCCGGCTTCTACCTGATCGATGCCAAGGATCTCAATGAGGCGATCCAGGTCGCCGGCAACATCCCGGCGGCCCGGGTTGGCAGCGTTGAAGTGCGCCCCGTGCGCCAGTTGAATGTCTGAAGTCAGGGCGCGGGTCGAGCAGGTCTATCGCGAAGACTCGCGGCGGATCCTGGCGACGCTGATTCGCCTGCTCGGTGATTTCGACCTCGCCGAAGAAGCCTTGCACGAGGCGTTCTTCGTCGCGGTCGAGCGCTGGGAGCGCGACGGCGTACCGGACAATCCGCGCACCTGGCTGGTGTCCACCGGACGCTTCAAAGCCATCGATGTGTTGCGTCGGCGTGCGCGGTTCAAGGCCTCGCAGCCGCTGTTGTTGGCGCAACTGGAGGCGCTGGAGCAGACCGACTGGAGTGATGAAGACGTGGAAGACGATCGTCTGCGGCTGATCTTCACCTGCTGTCACCCGGCGCTGGCGGCCGATGCACAAGTGCCGCTGACCTTGCGTGAAGTCTGCGACCTCACCACCGAGGAAATCGCCCGCGCGTTTCTCTCGGCCCCGGCGGCGATTGCCCAACGCATCGTGCGCGCCAAAGCGAAAATCCGTGATGCAAAAATCCCCTATCAAGTGCCGAGCCTGAGTGAACTGCCCGAGCGTCTCGACAGTGTGTTGCGGGTGATTTATCTGGTGTTCAACGAAGGTTATTCGGCGTCGATGGGCGCTGAACTGACTCGGGAAGATCTGACCCGTGAAGCGATTCGGCTCGGGCGGTTGTTGATGGAATTGCTGCCGGAACCTGAAGTGATGGGGCTGCTGGCGCTGATGCTGCTGCACGAGTCGCGACGGCCGGCGCGGACTTCGGCGGAGGGCGAGTTGGTGCTGCTGGATGATCAGGATCGTTCGCAGTGGGATGCCTGTTTGATTGCTGAAGGCTGTGCGCTAGTGGAGAGGGCGCTGACCACGCGGCGATTCGGGCCATATTGTCTGCAAGCGGCGATTGCGGCGGTGCATGCCGAAGCGCCGACCGCAGAGAACACCGATTGGGAGCAAATCGTTGGGCTATACGATGTGCTGTTGCGGGCAATGCCCTCGCCAGTAATCGAGTTGAATCGGGCAGTGGCGGTGGCCAAGCGGGACGGGGCGTTGGCCGGGTTGACGCTGATCGAGGGGGTTCTGGGGCGAGGGGAGTTGCAGGACTACCACCTGGCACATTCGGCGCGGGCGGAATTTTGTCGTCAGTTGGGCCGCGTGGAAGAGGCGCGGATGGCTTATTTGCGGGCGCTGGAGTTGACTCGACAAGAGCCGGAGCGGCGGTTTATCGAGGCGCGGTTGCAAGCGTTGGACTGATCCGAATGGCGGTGACGGATGGCGGGGTAAGACAGTTGCTCCCACAGTGTCCGTGTCGTACACAAATCCAGTGTTCAACACAGAACCCTGTGGGAGCGGGCTTGCCCGCGAAGGGGCCAGTAAAGCCAAATCAAAACATCAGGCCTGCTGGCGGGTGGCGGCCATGACGATCTCGCGAATACAAACCCCCTGCGGCTGCTCATACGCATAAGCAATCGCCGTCGCCACATCCTCGGCACTCAACACCGTCCCGCCCATCTCCTGCTTCCAGGCCTGATACCCGGTCTTGATCGCCTCATCCGTGGTGTGGCTCAGCAACTCAGTTTCCACCGCCCCCGGTGCAATCGTCGTCACGCGCACATTGTGCGGCGCCAATTCTTCGCGCAGGTTTTCCGACAAGCCATGCACGGCAAACTTGGTGCCGACATACGCCACATGACTAGGGAATGTCTTGCGTCCGGCCACCGAGCTGACATTGATGATCGTCCCGTGTTTACGCTCAATCATCCCGGCCACCACGGCGTGTATGCCGTTGAGCAAACCTTTCACGTTGATGTCGAGCATCTGATCCCACTGCGCCGGATCCTGCTCGCTCATCGCGCCCAGCAACATCACGCCGGCATTGTTGATCAGCGCGTCGGCCGGGCCGAACTTGGCTTCGGCTTCTGCCACCGCAGCGAGTAAAGCAGCGCGATCAGTGATGTCGATTTTACGGCTGAGGGCGTTCGGCAGTTCCAATGCTTCAAGACGTTCAACGCGTCGCGCCAGCAGCAACAGCGGATGGCCGGCGGCACTCAAACGGCGGGCGGTGGCTTCGCCGATACCCGAACTGGCGCCGGTGATGATGATCAATGGCTTGCTCATGGATGTACTCCTGAAATAAGAATTTCAAATGACTATCTAATGGGCGCAGTATATTTAGCCGCTTCAAGGCTGAAAAATGCCTTATTTCTCTGTCTGTCATCGGAATAGCCTATGGATATCCGCCATCTAAAAGCTTTTCTCGCGGTGTTCGAGGAACGCAACATCACCGCCGCCGCTCAGCGACTGTTCATCAGCCAGCCGACGCTGTCGGTGACAATCAAACAGCTTGAAGAAGAACTCGGCGCGACGCTGTTTGTGCGTCAGCCGCGCGGGGTTGAAGTCAGTGATGAAGCGCGGCTGCTGTATCCGCAGGCGCGGCGCATGGTGGCGGAAGCGGAGGCCCTGAGCCGGATGTTTCGCGGTGGCGAAAATCGCGTGCCACTGACTCTGGGTATCGAGGGCGACATCGCCGCCAGCCATATCGAAGCGTTCGTGCGCATGGCCCATCTGGCATTGCCGAATCTGCTGCTGACGCTGGAGGAGGGTTGCAGCGGTGAGGGTCGTTTGGCGGTTGAGGAAATGTGCTGCGAGGACGAGTTGTTCCTGCCGCTGTGGGAAGAACCGTACGTGATGGCATTGCCGCTGGATCATCCAATGGCGGCGGCGCAGGCCGGTTGGGCGCCGATTGAAGACTGGATCACTTGCCCGCAACATCCGTCGCACCAGCGTTTGATGGCGTTATACGGGCGTTCGCCAGATGCGGTGGCGGGGCATGCCGGGTCGTTGCAGCAGGCGCTGCATATGGTCGCGGCGGGTGTCGGGGTGGCGATGTTGCCGCAGTCGC
Organism: Pseudomonas sp. FP2196; assembly: GCF_030687715.1. GTDB lineage: Bacteria > Pseudomonadota > Gammaproteobacteria > Pseudomonadales > Pseudomonadaceae > Aquipseudomonas. Next base: position 4,665,354 of record NZ_CP117445.1, on the reverse strand, counting down.
TGGTCGATGGGCATGGGCGGGTGGTGGTGCGCGCGCTGCACTTGCCGGCACCAACCCGGCGGGTCGGGTTGTGTTATGCGGCGCAGGCGCTGGAGTTGCCGGCGATGCGTGGGTTGCATGAATACTTTCAGGAAGATCAAAAGATCGCAGCCTTCGGCAGCTCCTACATTGGCAGTGCATTTCCTCTGTAGGAGCTGCCGAAGGCTGCGATCTTTTGATCTATTCCAGCATCTTGCTCAGCAACCAGCTCCCCGCCGGCCCTGGCGGGTATAGCCGCGACCACAAGGCATCGACAAACACCGGTTTCGGCCAGCCGCGCACGTTCAGTTCCACTAGCGTGCCATTGCCGAAACGTCCCACCAGCCAGCGCGGCAGTGGCGCCCAGCCGAAGCCCATCTCGGCCATTTCCATCAACATCAGATAACTCGGTGCCGACCACACGCGCCCCTTGGCGCGACTGTCGTAGGGATTGATGATCGTTGCCAGACGCAGTTCGCGATGTTGTTCGAGGATGGCTTGATCGATGTGTTCCAGCGTTGTGAGCGGATGTTCGCGACTGACGAACAGCGCAATATCGGTGCGCTCGTCGACGGTCGAGGTCACCAGATCCGGCGGGTAAGTGTCCTGCATCTCGGCAAACGCCAGATGCGCCCGCCCGCGCTGCACCAGTTCGATCAAGTCATCGCACTCGGCGATCAGGCATTCCAGTTCCAGATCCGGATAACGCTGCTCGAACCCCACCAGCGCCGCTTCGAAACGCGCTGATTGGTAGGTATCGGAAATCGCCACGGTCAGTTTCGGCTCGACGCCTTGGGACAATTGCCGCGCAGTCATTTCCAGTCGACTGTTAGCCGTCAGAATCGCCTCGGCCCGTTGCAGCATCACGTGGCCGGCAGGAGTGAGAGTCGGCTTGCGGCTGCTGCGATCAAACAGGATCAGATCCAGATCAATCTCCAGACTCGCCACCGCCGCGCTGATGGTCGACTGACTGCGCCCGAGTTTGCGCGCCGCCGCCGAAAACGAACCCTGCGTCGCCGCCTGGACAAACGCCAACAGCACTTCTTGCGAAGCCATGAACTATCGCCTTGATCGATGGTTATTGGTTATGAAGTATCGGTGTCTGGGTGGATCATGGCAACCATCGTCACTCAAGGAGTCAGGCCATGACTGCCAACAAATCCCTTACAGAACGTATTTTCCAGGCCATCGGTTTCGAACTGCTCGCGATCCTGATTTGCACACCATTGCTGGCGTGGATCCTGCAAAAACCGCTGCTCGACATGGGCGCGGTGACGGTACTGATCGCGATGCTGGCGCTGGGCTGGAACGTGGTGTTCAACCGTTTCTTCGACCGCATGCTGGCGCGCATGAACGTCGCCCACAACGCTTGGGTGCGGGTGGTGCATGCGTTGCTGTTCGAGGGTGGTTTGATCGTGATGGGCGTGCCGCTGATTGCGTGGTGGCTGTCGGTCAGCCTGTGGCAGGCGTTGTTGCTCGACATCGGCGTGTTGCTGTTCTTCCTGCCGTACACCTACGTCTATCACTGGGGCTATGACGTGGTGCGCGAGCGCTTCCTGACCCGTCGTGTCTGTGAGGGTTAACCAAAAACTGTGGCAAATATAAAACCTGTGGCGAGGGGATTTATCCCCGATGGGTTGCGAAGCAGCCCCAGAAAATGGGCCTGCTGCGCAGTCCATCGGGGATAAATCCCCTCGCCCCAATGGCTATTTCCACAAAAGTTTTAGTGAGGCTTAGAGAAACATCCCGCCCGACGCCTCAACCCGCTGCCCATTGATCCACTGCGCACCCGGCGACAGCAGCAACGCCAGCGCCCCGCCAATATCATCCGGCTGACCGGCACGGCCCAGCGCGGTGTTTTCGGCGACCATCGCATTCACCGCCGGGTTGTCGCGCACGGTGCCGCCGCCAAAGTCGGTTTCAATCGCACCCGGCGCCAGCGTATTTACGGTGATCTGCCGTGAGCCCAACTCTTTGGCCTGATAGCGGGTCAGTACTTCAATCGCGCCTTTCATCGCCGCATAAGCACTGGCGCCCGGGATACTGAAACGAGCAAGGCCGCTGGAGATGTTGATGATCCGCCCGCCATCGTTAATCAGTGGCAGCAGTTGCTGAGTCAGGAAGAACGGTCCTTTGAAATGCACGTTCATCAGCATGTCGAATTGCGCCACGGTCGTTTCGGCGAAACTGACATGCAAACCGACCCCGGCATTGTTGATCAGGAAATCAAATCGCTGCCGATCAAAGTGCTGCAACGCCTGCTCGATCCGCGCGGCGAAATCAGCGAAACCTTCGCTGCGGCCGACATCCAGTTGCAGCATCACGGCTTTACCGCCGAGCGCTTCAATTTCGGCAACCAGCGCCTGAGCTTCATCGGCGCGGCTGTTGTAGGTGCCGATGATGTCGATGCCAAGAGCAGCGAGGTGCAGGGCGGCGTTTTTGCCCAGGCCACGACTGGCGCCGGTGATCAATGCGATTTTACGGTTCATGGGGCTTCCTCGGTTGCGGTGAGTGGTGATGGATCAAAGTTTATTTATCCGCCGTCAGGTGATAAATAGACTGAAATCGGAATCACTGATCGGTTAATCCGAACAATAAACAGGTGGCCCATGAACAAACTGGAACTGCTGCGCACCTTCGTCCGGGTCAGCGAGTTATCGAGCTTCACCCTCGCCGGAGAAAACCTCGGCTTGCCACGTTCGACCGTGTCCGAGCATGTGCAAGCGCTGGAAGCCCTGCTCGGCACGCGCCTGCTGCAACGCACCACACGCAAGGTGCAAGCGACGCAGGACGGCCTGGTTTTGTATGAGCGCAGCAAGGATCTGCTGTCGCACATGGACGAGATCGAAGGCTTGTTCCGCCAGGACGAAGCGTCGCTGACCGGGCGAATTCGCATCGACATGCCGAACATTCTCGCCCGGCGCGTGGTGATGCCACGGCTGCCGCAGTTCATGGATCGCCACCCGAACCTGGAGCTGGAAATCAGCAGCACCGACCGCCGCGTCGATCTGCTCAGCGAAGGTTTTGATTGCGTGCTGCGCGTCGGCGCGCAGCCGGATCAATCAGTGGTGGCGCGGCATCTGTGTGACTTGCCGATGATCAACTGCGCCAGCCCTGCGTATCTTGAGCGCTATGGGGTGCCGCAGACGCTGGCAGATCTGGCGCAGCATCGACTGGTGCATTACGTCGGCGTGCTCGGTTCGCGTTCGGAAGGGTTTGTCTATGAGGAGGAGGGGCAGATACGGCGCGTACCAATGGCCGGCAGTGTCACGGTCAACAGCACCGATGCTTACGAGTCGGCGTGTCTGGGCGGTTTCGGGATGGTGCAGGTGCCCAATACCGGCCTGCGCTCGCATCTGCAAACCGGCGAGTTGGTGGCGGTGCTGCCGCAATACAACGCGCCGGCAATGGCCGTTTCGCTGTTGTATGCGCGGCAGCGGCATTTGCCGTTGCGGGTGCGGGCGTTTATGGATTGGTTGGGGGAGGTGATTCGTTCGACTCTCTAAACCGCTACACAAATCAGAATGTAGGAGTGAGCCTGCTCGCGATAGCGGTTCATCAGTCTACATTTGCATCGGCTGACAGAACGCTATCGCGAGCAGGCTCACTCCTACAAGGGATCGTGGAGGTTAGAAGATCTGGGTGAACAACCAGTACAGGCTGCCCGACAACAAAATCGCCGCCGGCAATGTCAGCACCCATGCCATCAACAGATTGCGGATGGTCTTCATCTGCAAACCGCCGCCATTGGCAACCATGGTCCCGGCCACGCCCGAAGACAACACGTGCGTCGTCGACACCGGCAAACCAAACATGTCGGCCGCGCCAATGGTCAGCATCGCTACGGTTTCCGCCGACGCGCCTTGGGCGTAAGTCAGGTGGGTCTTGCCGATCTTCTCGCCGACCGTCACCACAATGCGCTTCCAGCCGACCATGGTGCCCAGTCCCAGTGCGATGGCCACGGCGATCTTTACCCACAGCGGAATGAACCGCGTGGCGTTGTCGATCTGTTGCTTGAACAGTTGCAGCTTGCCGCTGGTGTCGGCGTCGAAGTTACCGACCTTGTTCTTGTCCATCAGGCGAATGGTTTCGCTAGCCAGGTACATGTCATTACGCACGTTGCCCATGGCTTCGGCCGGGACTTTCGCCAGCGAGCCGTAGCCTTTGACTTCTTCACCGATGTGCCCGGTGAGAGCGGCGAGGGCGGGGACCAATTGCGGCGTGGCTTCCTTGCTGCGCATGTAATCCGAGAGGATCGGGCGCGGATCGGCCGGCGCCGGCAGCGGTGAACTTTTGACCAGCGCCTGCTGGGTGACTTGCGCCACGGCGGCGAACTGCAGTGTTTGTTCTTCCGGCATGGTGCGGTTCAACGCATAGGCCATCGGCAAGGTGCCGACCAGAATCAGCATGATCAGGCCCATGCCTTTCTGCCCATCGTTGGAGCCGTGGGCGAACGATACGCCGGTGCAGGTCAGGATCAGCAAACCGCGAATCCACCACGGTGGCGGGGTGTTGCCTTCAGGCGCCTTGTACAGCGAACGGTTCTTCACGAACGCGCGCAACGCCAGCAGCAACAACGCCGCAAAACCGAAACCCACCAGCGGCGACAGCAGCAATGCATAGCCAATCTTGGTTGCCTGTGCCCAGTCCACGCCACTGGTGCCGTCACGCCCGTGCATCAAGGCATTGGCCACGCCGACGCCGATGATCGAGCCGATCAACGTGTGCGACGACGAGGCCGGCAAGCCCAGCCACCAGGTGCCGAGGTTCCACAGGATCGCCGCAATCAGCAGTGCGAAGATCATCGCGAAACCGGCGGACGAACCGACTTGCAGAATCAGCTCCACCGGCAGCAACGCGATGATGCCGAACGCCACCGCGCCACTGGAGAGCAGCACACCGAGGAAATTGAAGAACCCCGACCAGACCACTGCGACATTCGGCGGCAGCGAGTGGGTGTAGATCACGGTGGCCACGGCGTTGGCGGTGTCGTGAAAACCGTTGACGAACTCAAAACCCAGTGCAATCAGCAGTGCCACGCCGAGCAGCAGGAACGGCGTCCACGTGGTGACCACGGTGCCGAGTTCGTGCATGTCGTGCATCAGGCTATAAGCCGTGAACAGCATTCCCATGGCCAGCACCGCAAAAAAGATCACGTAGGTGAACGGGCCGGTTTTCTTGTCGAGGGCGGGCCTGCCGCTGGGGGCGGACGTTTGGCGGGCGGTCAGGGAGGGAGTAGCCATGAGCGGACAATCCTGAGCGAGGGAAGGAATGTCGCCCATGATCGTTGCAAAATGTTACAGAGAGACTGCTTCAGGTCAGTGTTTGGCGGTTTAGTCTGACCATAGATCCGAAGGGAAATGAACAACCCCTGTAGGAGTGAGCCTGCTCGCGATGACGTTGGCACATTCAAAACAGGTGTGTCTGACACACCGCTATCGCGAGCAGGCTCACTCCTGCAAGGGATCTGTGGTGGGACACAGTAATTTGGGGGTTAATAATCCCCGCGTTTGCGAAACGCCCAGCGCCCGGCGATCACCGTAAACGTCGCGACCAGCGCCACCAGTATCCAGAACCCCTCCGGGTCCTGCGACAACGGTACCCCGCCCACATTCATCCCGAAGAAACCGGCAATGATGTTGATCGGCAGCGCCAGCACCGTCACCACGGTCAGGGTGAACAGGGTGCGGTTACTCTGTTCGTTGAGGTTGGCGGCGATCTCTTCCTGAAGTAGTTTGATCCGCTCGCCGAGGGCGGTGAGGTCGTTGATGATCAGCGCGAACTCCTCGGTGGATTTGCGCAACTCCTTGACGTCCTCCTTCTGCAACCACGGCGGCGGGCGATTGAGCAGGCGCAGCAACGAGCCCGGCTCTAGCGCCAACAGCCGTTGCAGACGTACCAGCACCCGCCGGTGAGCGCCGAGTTCGGCGCGGTTGGTCGACAGCCGCGAGGAGAGCAATTCGTCCTCGACCTGATCGACGCTGAGGCTGGTCTTGCGCACGATCTGCGTCAGCACTTCGCCCTGATCGCGCAGCAGGTGTACGAGCAATTCCGAAGGCGAGCGAAAGCGCTCGCCGGCCTTCACCGACGAGCGCAATTTATCCACCGAGTGCAGCGGTTGCAGGCGCGCGCTGACGATCAGTTTGCTGCGCACACAGACCCACAGCGTCGACACATCCGAGGAGACCATGCTGCTGAGGTTGAACACCACGTCGTTGACCACCGCCAGCAGTGCCGAGTCGACATGCTCGATGCGCGTCGAGCGCGAGCCTTCATGCAACGCCTCGAAAAATTCTTCAGGCAATTGCAGATGACTTTTCATCCAGCGCTCGCACGCCGCGTGCGCCAGGTTCAGGTGCAGCCAGAGGAATTCACCGCTGTCGCTGTCGTCCTGCAAACAACGCAGGGCCGTCGCCGAATCGACCTCGCGACCACGTTCACCGGGTAGAAAGCGAAAGCCGTAGAGCAAGCCAAACAGGTCAGGATCGCGGTGGCTGATATCGAGGCTGTGGTTCATGGAGGCTCGCTGCGAGAAGGGCGTGAGACAGGGAATTCACAGATTCACCTGAGCCGCATCATCGCAACCGCACATGACGTTTACGTGACGGTAAAACGGCGTCAAATCAATGATTTACCGGCTGTCGGAAAGTGCTCAAGAAGCGCACTCGCACGCCGATCACGGGTGCATTAGGTTGCGCGCCATTGGCCACGGGCCAAGGTTCGCTGACAGGGAAGTCCGGCACTATTTCACGCTCGTTTCGGGCGTGCCTCATCCCTGTCTTGAGTACCTGCGATGCTGCAAAAATCCCTGAGAGCGCAAATCCTGGCCCTGCTGAGCGGCAGCCTGCTGGCGATGCTGTTGATCGCGCTGGCCTGTTTCCATTTCCTGTCCAACGGCGTGCAAAGCTACAGCCAGTTGATCGCAGGCCCCTTGCACACTTCGCAACTGATCGACGAAGCCAACCTGCAATTCAAGGTGCAGGTGCAGGAATGGAAAAACGTTCTGCTGCGCGGCAAGCAACCGGCAGACCTGGCCAAGTACTGGGGCCAGTTTGAAGACCGTCAGCGCGATGTGCAGAACATTCTCGGTGAACTGGCCAGCCAGAAAGGTATCGAGCCAAGTCTGAAAAACCGTATCGATCGTTTGCGCGATGAGCACCGTCAGTTGGGCGCTGCCTACCAAAAGGGCCGCGATGCCTACGTGGCGGCCGGCGCCGATCCTGCGGCGGGTGACCTCGCGGTCAAAGGCGTCGACCGCGCGACCAGCGAGCAGATGAGCGAACTGGTGACCGAGTTGCGCAAACAGGGCACTGAGCAGTCGGCGCTGATCAGTGCCGAGGCCGATCGCACCGTATTGCTCGGCACCCTGGTGATGCTGGCTTCAAGTTTGCTGATTGGTCTGCTCAGCCTGTGGCTGGTCAATCGCAATCTGGTCGAGCCGATCCGCAAACTGATTGATTACGTGACCCAGTTGAGCCGAGGCAAATTGGCCGAGCGCGTGTCCAGTGACCGTCAGGATGAGTTGGGCAACCTCGCTGCCGCCGCCAATACACTGCGCGATTTCCTCGCTGAAACCTTCACCCGTTTGCAGCGCAGTGCCAGTGACCTGGACAGCGCCAGCGGCGAGTTGAACGCCATCGCCACGACCATGGCCGGCGGCACCAACGAGCAGTTCAACCGCACCGACCAGGTGGCCACGGCAATGAACGAAATGTCTGCCACCGCCCAGGAAGTGGCGCGTCACGCCGCCGATGCGGCGCGCGCTGCCGACGATGCCGACCAGTCCGCCCAGCAGGGTGAAAAGGTCATGCAGAGCACCATCCACACCATCACGCAGATGCGCGGTGAAATCGCCAACACCGCCACGGTGATCCGTCGTCTGGAAGCCGACAGCGGCCGTATCGGCAAGGTGCTGGAAGTGATTCGCGGCATTGCCGAGCAGACCAACCTGCTGGCGTTGAACGCCGCCATTGAAGCGGCGCGGGCCGGTGAGGCCGGGCGTGGTTTTGCTGTGGTCGCCGACGAAGTGCGCAACCTGGCGCAGCGTACGGCGGAGTCGATCATCGAGATCAACCAGATCATCCAGAGCGTGCAGACCGGCGCGGTGGACGCCGCGCAAGCCATCGACAGCGGCCAGAGCCGTAGCGATGAAAGCGTCGAGCAGGTCACCCAGGCCGGTGCAATGCTGGAGCGCATCACTCATGCGGTGGAAGCGATTCGCGACATGAACCGCCAGATCGCCACCGCCGCCGAAGAGCAGACTTCGGTAGCCGAGGACATCTCACGCAACCTGACCGAGATCACCTCCATCGCCAGCACCAACCTCGACAGCGTGCAGCGCACCGAAAGCGCCAGCCAGAACCTACATGGGTTGTCGGGGCAACTGAACGAAGTCACCTCGCGCCTGAGCGCCTGAGCCGTTGACTGTGTACCGATTCGGATACCGAGTCGGTACACAGTCGATCTCAATTCAATGCGGCCATGGTCGATGACCGGGTATCTATAACCGGCATTGGAGCATTCCCATGGTCAGCATCACCTCTGTATCGATCAATCAGCCCCTCACCACGTCGGCCAGCAAAATGTCGACCAGCGATGTTGGCGACAACACCGCGACCACTGCGACGACCAGCACCGGCACGACCGCTGACACCGGCAAAGTCGCTGCAGGCGGCACGGCTCCGGCGGGCGACAGCAGTTCCAGCAGCAGCGAGGAATCGGATTCGGTGAAAGAACTGCGCAAGCAGATTGCCGAACTGCAGAAGCAATTGCAGGAAGAGCAACAAGCGCTGCAAGCGGCCCAGGCGAAGCAGGAAAGTTCGGATGCCAAGGCTGCCGAAGTCGCCGCTGCGCAAGCGCAGGTCACGGCCACCTCGGCCTCCCTGTCCACCGCCACAGCCTCGCTGTTGCAGGCCTTGCAGGATTCCGACAGCAGCACATCCGGTTCGCTGGTCAGCACCTCGGCCTAAGCATCACCGCTCTTCCCTTGTGGGGGGAGCAGGCTTTAGCGTCGTTCACGCGATCCTGTAGGAGCTGCGGCACGCTGCGATCTTTTGATTTTGTTTTTGAAGATCAAAAGATCGCAGCCTCGTTTCACTCGACAGCTCCGACAGGGATTTATGTCGGGCACAAAAAAGCCGCACGATCTTTCGATCGTGCGGCTTTGGTGGTGCGGTGTATCAAGTGTCTTGCTTGTTGCTCAGCACCTTGCCGGTCGTGGCATCAAAGTCCACATCGAACTCTTTGCCATCAGCGGTTTTCAGTTCAACTTCGTACTCATAACCGTTGAAGTGGTTATCCAGGTCGGTGTCGGTGATGGTCGCACCCGGGTGCAGCTTCAGGGCTTCGGCGTTCATCGATTCCAGCGACTTGATCTTGCCGGACTTGACCAATTCAGGGATCTGATCGACGCGAACATCAGCCTGGGCCAGGCCAGCAGTCAGCGTCAGGGCAGCGGCGGTAAACAGGGCAGTCAAAGTTTTCATCGGTTCGTTCCTTGGGTGAGTCGTTTAAGTGGGTTCAGGTTAACCAGCGCAACTTAACTCACCCTTAAAACCCCGCATCGCCCGCAGGAGGCTCTTGTGGGAGCGACCCTGCTCGCGATGCAGACAACTCGGTGACAGATCAGAACCCGTTGTTCTTCAACACCTGATCAACACTGGCCGTCGCCGGGCGTTTATAGAACTTCAACAGCTCGCTGGCGCGGTTGGTGAAGATGCCGTCTACACCCGCGGTCATGACTTTCTCGAAGTCCACCGGCTCGTCGACGGTGTAGACGTGCACCAACAGGCCTTGATCGTGGGTGTACTGGTTCATCCACGGCTGCACCAGATCCGAATAGCTCTGATCGCCGCCCTTGGTCAGCTTCGCCGAAGGGCCGGTGCCGATGGCGCCTTGAGCCTTGGCGTAATCGACCCACTGTTTGAACTCAGCGTCGGACTTCGGCTCCTGCTTGCCGTAGAAAGCGTTCTTGTCCTTCTCGCCCGACTCGGCAAACGTCACTTTGGATTTCGGCTCGATGCTGCCTTCGCCGACCCACAACAGCAGAATCTTCGGCACTTGCGGCATTTCCTTTTGCAGCAGTTCGAGGCTGTTTTTCTCGAAGGTTTGCAGAATCACCTTGCCTTTGCCCTGACCGACGCCCAGCGCACTCTTCGCCAGTTTGGAACCGGCCGGGCTCAGCCAGCCGCGATCCTGCAGTTTGTCTTTCAGGTCTTTCTCGATCCCCGGAAACAGTTGCGGCTCCTTGGTCTCGATGTACAGGCCTGGCTTGTGCTGCGGGTTGGCCTGGGCGATGTCGATGATTTCATCCAGCGTCAGAATTTTCAGGCCCGCGTAGGACGGGCGCGCGCGATCCGGGTAGGCCTTGTTGTACCAACTGCCAGCGTCGAGGGTTTTCAGTTCGGCCATGGTGAAGGCAGTGGCCGGGCTGTCCTTGCGCTCAGGGAATTTGCTGGCGACGTCGGTGGTGCGTTGCAGATTGTCATCGTGCAGTGCGAACAGCACGCCGTCCTTGCTGCGTTGCAGGTCCATTTCCAGGTAATCGGCGCCCAGATCGCGGGCCAGTTTGTAGGCCGCAGCAGTGGATTCCGGGGCATCAAAGGACGCGCCACGGTGGGCGATTACCGCCGGGTGCGGGATGCCATGCGTCGCAGCCACGGCGTCGGGAGTTGTCTGGCTGGCGGCATGCGTCTGACCGAAACCGAGCAACAGGCTCAGCATGAGGGCGCTTTTGGTGAAAGTGGCGGGCATGTTCGAATTCCTTTCGCAGGGCATTTTCAAAGACGTACCTTTTAACAACTGAATCGATCGGGTGCTATCGCGAGACCGACATAAACGTATTAAAAGCGATTTTTCCTGCACTTTTGTGGCGCTGTTTGCAGTACGCTTGCCCGCGGCAGTCGTCCCGGCAGAGGACGCGCCGCTGCGTTGCCCTGCGTGTAAACCATCGATCAACATTTCGTGAGGTTTACCATGCGCATCACCTCCCAACTCATCTGTCAGGCCGCCGACGACCTCAAGGGCTTTGTCGGCCTCAACCGCAAAACGGGTCATTACATCGTGCGTTTCAGCGAAGATTCCTTCGGCATGGACGTGGCGGATGACGGCATCATTCCCACCAGTGAATTTGTCTGGGCACAGGTTTCGGATACGACCATGACGTTGAAGCGCGAGTTGATTCAGTTGCTGCTGGATCAGCATATCGATGACCGGATCAACATCACCGAGCCGTTGCGGGTGTATATGAGCAAGCGCGAAGTGCCGGAGATCGTGGCAGTGCGCAGTCTGGTGCGGAGCTGAAAGATTTGTGTTGAAGCGGCTGGCCCCTTCGCTGGCAAGCCAGCTCCCACAGGGATCACGCTGTACCTGTGGGAGCTGGCTTGCCAGCGATGAGGCCATTTACTTCACCGCAAACTCACTGCCCAAACCGATACTCCCGCTCCACCCGGCAAACCCGCGTCTGAAACGCCGAGTACCAGATCGACCGCCCACGCGCCTGAATCACCCGGTGCTCGGGATGTTGCCGCCAAGCCAGAATCGCCGCCTCGCTCTCCCAGTATGAAACCGTGATGCCCACCCCGTCGCCGCCACGGATCGAGTCAATTCCGAGAAACCCCGGCTGCTCCACAACCAGTTCCATCATGCGCTCGGACGCCTCGGTATAGCCGTTATCCCCCTCAGTGCGGGTCGAAGTGAAAATCACCGCGTAACAATCAGCGCTCGAGTTCATTAACGTTGCTCCGCACAAGCTTCGACAAACGCTCGCACCAGCGGCGGCATTTGCCCTTTGAGCGCCGCACGTTCGGGTTGAAACAACGTTGCGACGAAAAACCGGTGATCCTTGAGTTCAATCGCGCGCAAGTCGCCCTCCGAGTCGTGACCGACGGCCTGTAGCTGACTTTTCAAAAGCTCGGTTTCGAACTGCGGACTCACACCGTAGCGGCAGCGATAGCCTTCACGAATTTCAGACGTTTCGTACGCTTTGGCAATCAACGAACCCGGCACCAGATGAATGCTGTCCACGGCTTCGACCAGCGAACAGGTGAGCGGGGTGAGCACGGCTCTTTCCGATTCGGGCGAAGTTTCGCCATGTTCAGCATCAGCCCAGCCCAACACATTGCGGGAGAATTCCAGCACCGCATGCTGAAAACCGCCACAGGTGCCGAGGAAGGGGCGCTGCTGCTCGCGGGCAAAACGGATCGCTCGCAGCGCACCAGTTTCACTCTTGTAGGGGCTGGCCGGCACGCACCAGAAGCCATCGAAGTGATCCAGCGAAGTGTCAGCGAGGATTTGATCGGTGGGTAACCATTGGTATTGCACGTCGCGGCCGGCCTGCTCGGCGATCATGCCGAGCGCAACAGGGATCGCCTGGTGGGCGGTGACTTGCGGGTCGTAGTCGCCGATCAGGGCGATGGAAATGGCGTCCATGGAATTTCCTTTATTTGAAAACAGTGATGAATCTTTGTGGTGAGGGGATTTATCCCCGATGGGGCGCGAAGCGGCCCTCAAACAAGGCCTGCTTCGCAGCCCATCGGGGATAAATCCCCTCGCCACAGGGTGGTGGTCACTATAGATTGGCGCTCACGCACTCAATATTGGCGTTTCCCCAAGTGATCAATGCACCGACGCACTATCGGCTCGACTACCCGGATCTGGCGCTGATCCTCGCTCTGGTGCGCGGCGGCTCTCTGGCCCGGGCTTCACAGCTGTTGAAGGTCGATGTGTCGACGGTGTTCCGCGCCGTCCGCCGTCTCGAAGCCGCGCTCGGTCAGCAACTGTTCGAAAAAAGCCGTGCCGGTTACTTGCCGACGACGCTTGCGCAAACACTCGCGGAGCAGGCCGAACGCGCCGAGCAGGCATTGGACGCCGCGCGGATCGGCGTGGAGCAGGGCGGTGAAGTCGTCAGCGGCACGGTGCGGCTGACCTGCACCGACTCGGTGTTGCAGGGCTTGCTGCTGCCGGCGCTGGCGCAGTTCATGCCCAACTATCCGGCGCTGACCATCGAATTAAGCACGTCCAACGATTTCGCCAACCTCAGCCGTCGCGATGCTGATATTGCCCTGCGCCTGACGCGCACACCGCCGGAGCATCTGGTCGGACGGCAATTGGCGAAGATTTCCTACCGCGTCTGCGCCAGTGCGCGCTACTTGCAGAGCGTGGATGCGTCGGATCTGGCCGCACTGACCTGGATCGCCCCGGACGATTTCCTGCCCGATCACCCGACCATCGCCTGGCGCCGCCAGCACCTGCCCGGTGTGACCCCGGGTTATCGCTGCAACAGCATGCTTTCGGTGACAGAGTTGGTGCGCGCCGGCCTCGGTGTCGCGGCGCTGCCCGACTTTCTGATCAATGATGGTTTGCAGGCCTTGAGCGAACCGTTACACGGCTACGACACCGCGCTGTGGTTGCTGACCCGTCCGGATTGCCGGGCATTGCGCTCGGTGGTCACGTTGTTCGATGAACTCGGGCGGGCGTTGCGATTGCCCTGATCAGCGCTTTGGGTTCTGGCACAGGTGCGCGTGCAACTCGCTGGTCAGGCCTTCGATGCGCTCCGTAAGGTTTTTCGTCATTTCGGTAAGGCGGGTGTTTTGTTCCAGCAACGCCAGCAATTGCGCGGAGTTCTTCGCCGCCTCCGCCTGACGTTCTGTATTGGCCTGTGCCAGCGCTTCACGGTGCTGCGCATCGGCGTCGGCCTGCGCCTTGTCGCGCGCGGCCTGACGGGTTTGTGCGAGCAGAATCAGTGGCGCGGCGTAGGCCGCCTGCAGGCTGAACGCCAGGTTCAGCAGAATGAAGGGGTAGACGTCGAATTGAGTCACGCCCCATACGTTGAGGCCGATCCACACCGCAACAATCAAGGTTTGCGCACCAAGGAACAGCGGCGTGCCGAAGAATCGCGCAAAGGCTTCCGCGCGCAGGGCGAAGGCGTCGTTGCCGAAGGTCGTATTCAGGTGGGCGTGAGGGCGGTGGAAACGCAGGTGATCAATGGGGGCGGCGGCTGTTTCGGCTTTTTCGTTGTTCATGGTGTGCTCGGCAGGACTTGGAACGTGCCGTCACTATAGCTCTGCGATGTGGCAGCCGGCCTCTTCGCGGGCGAGCCCGCACCCACAGGTTCAGCGGTCGTACACAAAATGTGTAGTTGACTCATTCCCTGTGGAAGCGGGTTTGCCCGCGAAGGTCGCGACGCGGTCTATCGACCCTGCACAAACCTCAATTCGGCGCCCGCTCATTGGCAAACATGCTCACCGCCTGCACTGCCTCACTGGCGCCATCACGAATCTGCAGGATTACCGTGCCGGCCTGATCCGCCAGTTCCACGCCCTGGGCCGCGCGATCGCGGGTGCCGTCCATGCTCTTGATCGCCTGGCGGGTTTCGGTCTGGATCAAGCCGATCATGCTGGAAATCTCCGCTGTCGAGCCGCTGGTGCGTGCTGCCAGTTGCCGTACTTCATCGGCCACCACGGCAAAACCACGACCCTGCTCACCGGCGCGGGCGGCTTCGATCGCCGCGTTGAGCGCCAGCAAGTTGGTTTGATCGGCGATCCCGCGGATGGTGTTGACGATGGCCGTGATCTGCTCGGAGCGCTCACCCAGTTGCGCGATCAGCGTCGAGGATTCGGCAATGTCCTGAGCAATTTCGCGCATCTCGCTGGCCGCTTGCTGAATGACCTGAGTGCCTTGTTCGGCGACTTTCCGGGTCTCGACCGAGATGTGATAGGCGGCGCTGGCACTGCTCGCGTCTTGCTCATGTTGTTCGACTCGAGCGGTGACGTCAGAGGCGAATTTCACCACTTTGCACAAACGCCCGGAGGCGTCGTAAACCGGGTTGTAATTGGCCTCCAGCCAAACGGTTTGCCCGCGTTTGTCGACGCGTTCGAACTGGCCTTGAAAGAACTCACCCTGATTCAGCCGTCGCCAGAAATCCTGATAAGCGCTGCTGTTGACCAATTCAGCGGTGCAGAACAAACGGTGATGTTTACCTTTGAGCTCGGCCAGTGTGTAACCCATGCGCGTCAGAAAATTCTGGTTGGCGGTGATTACGCTGCCGTCGAGGTTGAATTCAATCACCGCCATCGCCCGGTCGATGGCTTCCAGCTTGGCGTTGACCTCGCTTTCCTGCTGCACCTTGGCCGTCACGTCCATGGCGTACTTGACCACTTTTACCACCCGTCCGGAGGCATCCTTGATCGGGTTGTAACTGGCTTCGAGCCAGACGGACTGCCCTTTACTGTTGATGCGTTCGAACGTACCGGACTGAAACTCACCGTTTTTCAGGCGTGTCCACAACTCGGTGTACCGAGCGCTGCGGCCAAACTCAGGGGTGCAGAACAACCGATGGGGCTGACCGATAGCTTGTTCGGCGCGGTAACCCATGGTTTTGAGGAAGTTGTCGTTCGCACTTAAAACCACACCATCGAGATCGAATTCAATCACCGCCATAGAGCGGTTGATGGCATCGAGCAGGCCACTTTGTTGAGTGAGGGTATGTTGAAGGTCGTCGAGGGCGGCTTTGTGGCGATTGAAGAACATGTCGCAGTACCTGGAAGTAGGGAAAGACTGGGGTTTTGTCCCTGTTTCCGCGGGGGCAGGCCAAGCCGATGGATGTGGGCATTGGCTGCAAAGTGCCAGCATCCAGGCTGACGGCTGAATCTTATACAGACTTATTTGTTTTGCACAAGAAACTGCTGTTTCGAATTTGTACGAAAGTGCTCATATGCCCAGCGCCAGATCCATCCTGAAATACTTTGCCGTATTTTTCTCGGACGGATCTTGCGTCGGACATTGTCATTTATTCCAACGGAACCGCTTCCGAGGCATTCAATCGAGGGGGCGGGCAGGAGAGTGGCGATTCAGAGCTGATAACGCGCCAGAAACATTTCCAGTGCCGATTCGGCCACGGTGTTTTGCGTCGCGGTGTCGAGCGGTGGCTGACCCATGGAAATCTGCGGCCAGAAACCGAACGACTTCAGCAGGCCCTGCACCTGTTGCGCGGCGAAAACCGCGTCCACCGCTTTTATCCGGCCATCAGCCTGAGCGGCACGGATCCAGACGGTCAGGCCTTCTTCCCGCTCGCCCATGCGCGCCACCATGTTCTGCGCACGCTCCGGTGAGTGGATGGTCGCGGCAATCGCCACGCGCGCCAGGCTGAGGAAGTTGTCATCGGCCATCAGTTGCAGTTTGGCCAACAACATCTGTCGCAACTGATCCGATAACGGCTGATCAGGGCTGTACGCAACCGACTGCTCGGCGCTGATCCGCGCCCATAACTGGTTGAGAATTTCGGCGAACAGCTCTTCTTTGCTGGGGAAATGGTTGTACACCGTGCGCTTGGACACACCGGCGGTGGCCGCGATCTTGTCCATGCTGGTGATCTCGAAACCGTGGGCACGGAACTCGGCAATCGCCGCCTGAATGATGGCTTCGCGTTTACGGTCGGTGAGGCGCTGTGGAGCTGTCATAAGTACGCTTCGGCAGGAAGAGGGTGAAATTACACTTGGCAGTTTACTTGTCATCGAGATTGATGCAACCTAGAAACTACACCGGCGAGTGTAATGTTGCGTTAATCCTTGCAACCTAAAAGACAGACAGTCCGGCTAATGCGTGCGTGCCTTGGCCATTTATCGTCCCACCGTGGAAAAACGCGAATTGCGCGGTTTTTCAGGAGTCATTCAGTCATGGCCAATCCAATATCTACAGCGGACAACACCTCCACGCCTGAAGCCTCTCGACAGGATCAAGGGCTGTTCCGCAATCATGCGCCCGTTCAACGCGAAGGCGTGCGCAAAATGCTTCGCATCATGTGGAACATGATCTTCCACAAACCGCGCAACACCCGGCCGGCCGCAGCGATCCCGGTACAACCGCTGACCCGCAAAGACCTCCTTGCAGCGCCTGACCACAGCGTCTGGCGCCTCGGTCACTCGACCTTGCTGTTGAAGATGCAGGACAAGTTCTGGATCACCGACCCGGTCTTCGCCGAGCGTGCCTCGCCGGTGCAATGGGCCGGGCCGAAACGCTTCCACCAACCGCCGATCAGCCTCGACCAGTTGCCGCCGATCGAAGCGGTGATCCTGTCCCACAACCACTACGACCACCTCGATTACGAAGCCGTGCTGCGGCTGGCGGTGAAAACCAATCTGTTTCTGACCCCGCTGGGCGTCGGCGACACCCTGATCAAATGGGGCATCGACGCCAACAAGGTCCGTCAGTTCGACTGGTGGGAAGGCACCGAAGTCGCCGGCATCCGCTTCATCGCCACGCCTTCACAACACTTCTCCGGTCGTGGCCTGTTCGACAGCAACAGCACCCTGTGGGCGTCATGGGTAATGATCGATGGCGACACCCGCATCTTCTTCAGCGGCGACAGCGGCTACTTCGACGGTTTCAAACGCATCGGCGAACAGTACGGCCCGTTCGACCTGACCCTGATGGAAACCGGCGCCTATAACGTCGAATGGCCACACGTGCACATGCAACCCGAACAAACCCTGCAAGCCCACCTCGACCTCAAGGGCCGCTGGCTGTTTCCCATCCACAACGGCACTTTTGATCTGGCGATGCATGCGTGGCATGAACCGTTTGATCGCATTCTGGCCTTGGCCTGGGAGCGCAGCGTTGCGATCACCACGCCGCAGATGGGGGAGGCGTTCAACATCGCTCAGCCGCAGCGTGGGAATGCGTGGTGGATGGCGGTTGAAGATGAGAGTGAGGGGGTTGTGCAAAACGCCTGATGTTTTGCATCCGGTTCGTTCCTTTTTAGGAGGGCGAACCGGTCACCTCGGAGATCTTCGCTAGATAACTCGCAATCGTGTCGTTCGGTTCATCTCGGAATTGCCCACGAATGATGCTCTGAAGATTCTTCAGCGGTAATCCAAGTCTGTTTGCCGCCTCAGATTCGCCTATATCAGCGTGCTCAATGAGTGAAGCCAGTTTCGCTACGCAGTTGGACTTCATCTGCATTTCATCGGCATTCGCAAGATCTAGGTCTTGATAGACGTTGCCTGCACTTTCTTCGATTTCACTCATGTTTTGTCCTTACTCCGCCATCGCATAATCCCCACGCCCCACTGATTCCGCAGGCACCCCGTTCAAACTCGCACTCCGCCCCGGCGCAAACCCCGGAAAGAACACCAACCCCCGCGACTCAAATCGATACGCCAGCGCCAGTCGCGCCGCATCCGCCACGTCCTGCTGCGCTTCAAAGCGCTGAATGTCTTCAACCGAAACTTCCGCTTCCCGTGACAGCTGTTCCACGCTCCAGCCCAGCATCGCTCGGGCCTGCACGCAGTGTGTCGGGGTGAACTGGAAAAGGGCAATGCGTTCGAGGATGTGGTTCATCGCAAGAGAGGCCATGGTGTGCTCCGGGCTCAAGAGTGCTGATTGAAAATGTACTGTGTTTTTGTACAGTTGTTTTCGGCCGGGATCAAACGCATTTTTTGATTTGCCCTAATTCGCCGCCTCCAACCAGACGGACGGTGCCTGACCGAGGATGCGCCGGAACATCGTCGAGAACGCCGCCGGGCTCTCGTAACCGAAATCCAGAGCGATCCGCGTCACCGCTTCACCCGCCGCCAACCGCGATAGCGCCAACACCACGCAAGCCTGCTGGCGCCATTGGCTGAAGCTCAATCCGGTTTGCTGACGAAACAGTCTGTTGAATGTGCGCAAGCTTATGTGTAACTGGTCGGCCCAGTGCTGTGGCGACTGGTGTGCGTTCGGCTGATGCAGAAAGTTCTGACACAACGCGAGGAGCTTTCCGTCAGACGGCAGTGGAATATGCAAGGGCAGCGGAGCACTACGCACGAGTTCATGCAGCAACAGGTCGATCAACGCGCCGTCCCGTCCGTCGAGGTCGTAGGTCAGTGGCGCTTCCACCGCGTCCATCAACAAGTGGCGCATCAACGGCGAGACACGGATCACCTGGCAGTGCGGCCCCAAATCCACTGTTCCCGGCTCGATGTACAAACTACGGGTGCTCACCCCCAGCATCAACACTTCATGCGCCACCCCCGGCGGAATCCATACAGCCCGTTGCGGTGGCACCACCCAGTTGCCGTCATGAGTACGAACCTGCATCACCCCGGTCGCGCCGTACAGCAACTGTGCCCGTCGGTGCGTATGAAATGGCAGCAGATGACCGTGGGAATAATCGGTACCGATCGCCACCACCGGGCGTGGCGTGTCATCCAGCAGATTGATCGAAACATTGCGCATCGAGCGGCACCCAGCGATTGGCGTAAACGCAAACATTATTGGCTGATGTGCTGAAGCAGGCCAAGTCGCGCCGCTCTATCGTCGAACGCTTTCCACCACCGGACGACGCGCCATGTTCTACCTCCTGCTGACACTCTTCGGCTGCCTCACCGGCGTCACCGCCGTGCTCTTTGGTTTCGGCGGCGGCTTCGTCGTCGTGCCGCTGCTCTACCGCATGCTCACCGCCAGCCACGGCGCCGACGACCCCATCAATCAATCGGCCATGCACATCGCCGTCGCCACCTCGACCTGCGTGATGATCGTCAATGCACTCATTGCCACGGATAAACATCGGCGCGCGGGTAATCTCATCCGGCATTACCTATGGCCGTTGGGCGGGTTCATTGCGGTGGGCGCGATCATTGGCGCGACAGCGGCCGTGTGGGTCAGCGGCGAAGTGATCCGTTATGCCTTCATCGCCTACCTCGGCGTGACCATCATCGACTGTCTGCTGCGCCGCGGGTTTCTCACACACGCCACAGACGTCATCCCGCGCCGACTCGGCAGTACGGAAACTTCCGCCGGCGGTGTAGGCATTGGCGCCATCGCCACCTTCCTTGGTGTAGGAGGAAGCGTCATGACCGTGCCGCTGTTGCGCCGCTGTGGACTGAGCATGTCCCAGGCCACCTCCATGGCTAATCCGCTGAGTGTGCCGGTGGCATTGGCCGGGACGCTGACGTACATGGCGTTGGCCGGGTTTAGCGAAACGAATCTGGGGGCGTGGTTTATCGGGTATGTGGATTTGCTGGGGTTTGTGCTGCTGACAGTGGGGTCGTTGTTGGGGATTCGATTGGCCACGCCGTGGATTGGGCGGATACCGGATCGGGTGCATGCGTGGGTGTATATCGGGTTGTTGGTCATCGTTCTGACGGCGATGGCGATGAAGTAGTGTCTCGATTCCTACAGGCAACACCGCCATAATCCAACCCCTTAATTTACCAGCGCCGATCTTACTTCGGCGCCGCCACCGCCTCTTTCAAGGATCGATCAATGCTCAAGGGACTATTGCGCCTAGCGCCATACGCTGCTGTGCTGTTCTCACTGCTATCCACCGCGCACGCCGAAGATAATCGACTGGTATTCACCGGCACGTTGGGCAAAATGCCGATCGTATTTGAAGTCGATACCAGTGATCCGGAGCAAGTCACCGGTCGCTACTTCTATGAAAAATTTCATCGCGATCTGGAGCTCAACGGCACGCTGAAAAATGACGTCCTCGTGCTCACAGAGGGCAGCGATCGAATGGACCCGGACAAGCCATTACCGACCCTCAAACTGCAACAGATTGATGGCGGCTGGAAGGGTGAATGGCAAAACCCGAAAGGCAAAAAACTGCCCGTACTAGTCACCGATACGCCACTTCCCGCAGTCCCGGCTAATACATTGCCGTACATCGCCAAGTTGCCCAAGAGCGAGCCTTATGAATACCTGCGGCTTCAGGGCCTGAAACTCAAACCCGGTAAAAAGCAGGACTTCATGGGCTACACCCTGCAATGGTGGGAAGAGCCTGATACCAAGATGACCATGTTCAGCATCGAGTCCGGACTGCCCAAAGAAGATCTTCAACGGGTTAACCAACAGTTGCTCGGGCGCTTGTGGGACGAGGCCATCAGTTACTACGGTTGCCAGTTGCGCGGTCGCGGCTATGCCGAATTCCTCCAGGACGTCACCCCGACGTTTATCTCGCCCAGTGTGATCAGCCTGAACATTTCCACCAGCTATGACTGCGGTGGCGCACACCCGGACTTCGGCGACTCCCCACTTAACATCGATGTGAAAACCGGTCACCCGCTGTCGCTTGAAGATGTGCTGTGGGTGGGCGAGGGGCAGCCAATCCTTCACGCTGATCGCTACAGAGGCGATGACCAGCCCTTGACCGAGGCCGAAGACGCGGCGCGCTCAAAGTACCAGCGCGAAGTATTCAAGCCGTGGCTGGTCAAACAACTCACCGCGTTGTACCCGGATGAAATGAAGAAACCGGCGGAAGGTGATGAAGACAGTTGCGACTTCACCAGTGAAGACAACTGGAGCTATTCCAACTGGCACTTCACTGAAAAGGGTTTGTACATCGGAGCGTACTTCGCCCGCGTAGAGCGCGCCTGCGATTCACCCGACTGGTCGATCCTGCCGTACTCGCTAGTTAAACAACACCCCGGCGCCGTCAAACTGCAACTGCCCCAGGGCTAACCATCACTCCAGACCCGGCGCCTCACGAATAATGAAGTGATCCAGGTTCTCGATATCGGCATTGAAGACCTCGAAAGGCTTTTCGGGGTTCTTCTTGCCCGGCACCTGCTTCAACTCCGGCGTCACGCCATAGAAGAAACAGAACAACGCTTTGTCGCTATCAGCAGCGTGCTTGATCTCCTCCAGAAACGCCTTGCGCTTGCGGTAGTTGTCGATCAACTTCTTGTTCAGATAAACACTGACTGGATAAGGCTTCTTCTTGCTGTCCTCGGGCTTCTTGAACCAGACCTTGTCCTCGAAATCGATACGAAAACTGGCACTGTGGAAGTCCTCGATCTTCTTGATCCGCCCCCAGTAAATCAGTCCCTTGTTGTCCGTCAGATACTCAATCTTCTTGAAGAACGAACTGTAAGGCGCCGTATGCTCGCCGACCTTCAACGGCATCCGCTTGAGCAACTCCTTGTCGGCGAAGTTCGACACGAAACACTCCACCGGATGCGCAAACACACTGGTCTTGTCCGGCGCCGATTCACGACTCGCTGACTCTTTACCACTGGCCACCGCCACCCGCACCGGATCATCGCGCAACACATCCGCCGCCACCGCAGGCGCGGCAGGCTTGCGGACATACTCACGCCGCGTAAGCAACAGCTCCGACGGGAAATGCTCCTCACGACCGTCATCAGTCTCACCGTCCGCCGTCTCAACACCCGATGCAGATGCCTTCAAACTCACGTACGGGCAGCCCGCGACATGCTGGGTAGTCGGCAGATTCTTGAAGTGCGGCGTGCGCACGTAATTCACATTCTTGGCGTTGAACGTGCCCAACTCGTTGGAGGCATCGAACGCTGAACGACAGGCATCGTTTGGGCACTGGAAGTGTTCCTTGGCGGAATCGAACGCCACCGTCTCATCGAAATTGAGATCGCGAACGTCATAGATCGACAACTTGTCGTCGAGGCCTAGGCAATAGGCGAGATCGAATTTCATTGAGTTTTGCTTCTAATAAGGTGTTTATCATCAATCTTAGTAGATGATTAAAAGTAGTTGGGGGTAGTTTTATCCTATAAAACTATATCGTTTCACAAGTTTTGAAGCTTCTACTGCATCTCGTACATTTCCAGAAGTCTTGGTATTTAGGTAAGCATGTACAGCACCCTGTAATACTCTGTTTACAGAAGGCTGGTTGTACCATGTCTGCTGTCGCATTTTTTCAAGTAGAGTGCTCATGTCTGGAGCGTCGGCATGTTGCTGCAAAAAGCTTGACCAATCGCCAAACGCTTCTGGCGCTCCTGTATTTATGGTCAATTGTAAAAGAAGCTCTCGAAAATACCTTTGTTCTAGTGATTCGTTTTCTTCATCTGATAAGCTTATTTTTATAATACGATAAGTGTTGACGAAGCGCAGGACTCTACGAGGCGAATTTCCGGAAAATGGTGCCAGTTGGCTGAGGAAATCTCGTTCTGCCTCACTAAAGCTGAGTCTGCTTGCACGATAATCGAAGTCTTCTAGGTCGTTGTTTACTGCGCTAGTGTCGACTTCTTCGATTGCTGGGTTTATATCGTCGATGGATTGATGTTGTTCGAGGGGTGTGTTTTCTTCTGGCTCGGAGAAAGGGTTAGGCGTTGTGCTTTTGCTGATCTTACGAATTCGCGACTCCAATAATGCTGAACTTGCATCATCGCTCATTGGTCTGACCCAGTAAGGGATCTGGAATATTTTTTCCAGATAATCATGGGCTGTCGCCCCGTTATCATTATTTGTATTCTCGTTTTGCGGATTGTTGAGCAAGTCGGGATAGTGCTTCGTCAATGCGCGATTAACCCAACGTACATCCGCGGCTACGAAAACAATAAATAGTGGAAAGCCTAGTAATAAGTGTACTGCTTGAAGCACTTCAACTACCTTTTCAGGTGGGCAGCGATCCAGATCGTCAATAAAAAGAACAACTCTTTTGAATGATTGGGTTTCAATGGTTGAGATTGAGTTTAGCATTGATTCGAGCTTTGCTTTGTCCGTCTCTTTTAGATTGTTTTTAGGATCGTCTAATAGGTCTAGTACTCTCTTTTTAAAGCTTTCATCAATATGTCGATTTTGTGTTGCTTCGGGATCAGCTCTCAAACCTCTAGAAAGCTCTTCGAAGTCTTTGCGTATAGTTGCGACGAGGCCCAAATGGCTAGCGTAATGGCCATCGTTCGCTCGCTGGCGGATAAAGCGTAACATCCGACCACGTCCTGTCCCAGCATCAAACTCGCGCGTGGCTTCTACTAACTTTTCTGTGGTGGTTGTCAGCAAATTTCGAGCTGTCTCTACATCAGTTGATAGCTTAGAGAGTGATTCTGAACGCGCGGTGGTTTGATGATTTATGGCGTCTTCCAAAGTTGTACGGAAATTTGCTATCTCATTAATAGCATTCCGAACACGGTTAGTTAACCATGCAATTCCCGATGTGATGCCAAGAATTGGTGCGCTAAGTGTTAGTAGCTCTTTGGTGATAGACTGCATTTCGGTTTGAAAAATATTGCTGAGCAGTATGTAGATTTTTGAGACTGCTGGAGGCGCAATCAAAATTATAGCCAAGCCACATATAATAACAGGCAAGCTGCCAAGGCGCTGGAGCAAGCCTTCTTTAATTGCTTTGGTACGGGCTGTTTGAGTGTTCAGCCCGTCAATTGTCTCTTTTAATTTTTCCGTATTATTAAAAAGCTCCCCTAGGCCTAAGGAGTCAGCCGCTGCCTGAATCTTTTTCCAGGTTACTTTGCTTTTTAGTGTTTGAGCTACAGCATGCCAGAATAATTTAGTGTTTTGTTCTGCCTTCGCCAAACGTTCAGTGGCGACAGCTTGTGCTTTGCGGCAGTTTACTAGTTCTTCGGCCGCTTCCAGCGCCAATTCTTGTGCTGTTGAGAGGTTTTCAAATAGTTGTTCTGATGAGTATTTTCTTTTTTCTGCTGTTTCTTTTTTGCGCACCCACTGATCCAGTTCTGTGAATATGTGGTCGACAAGGCTTGCCCAGAGATTGTTTTCTACAAAGTGCCAAGCGTTGAAGCGTATAAGTACGGTGTCAGCAGATTGCTTTTCAATTTGTTGGTAAATTAAGCGCATAAAAAAAGACTTGCCTGTGCCCCAGTTTCCTAAGATACCTATAGCTAGTGGGGGTTCTTCTGAACGAATAGCAAGTGCGGCCATTGCTTTGGCTTCGTCTAATACGCCGATTTTGTCTTCTAATCCTATTGCCCAGGGGTCATCACTATGAAATAAAACTTCAAGGGCTTCTTCATTTTGAACTTGCTTTACTTTGTTGTTGTTTGTGGTGAAGTCGGTTGTTGCTGGTGCGTTTTTTAAGTTTTTTAACCGTTGGGTGTGTGTTATTAATTTTTTAGTATTTGGTCTTTCGGGCGTGGGGAGAAAAGTTGAAAATTTTGATGCTTCATCAGGAGTTAGCGGAGACGTTGGCTCTCCGTTAAGTATGTCTCCTCTTCTATTTATTATCCCGGAGGAAAGAATTTCATTTCTCGGGATCAGTGGATCTAGCCAGCAACTCTCTCGAACCCCGATTCGATAGTTTCCAACATTATTACGATCTCCGACTGCAAACACTTCACCACTTTCGATTTCTCCCCAGCCACGGAGTCCACCGTTTTTATCGGCTTGCCAAAAAAATACGAGATCGCCCTCTCGCACTAAATCTTGAAAGCGTGAAACTTCCCAAGGAATCGTTTGATTGCGCTCTGGTGAGGAAAGCCACCTACGTTCAAATGAGCTACCTGGAATATATTGGAATACCCAGGCGCATTTGCCGTTTTTGTGTTCGGTAAAAGTGTCCAGATTAACTAGGTTTTTTTTATCCAGTATCGCTCTAATCTTGTTCTTAACATTCGTACCAACGTTCTTGGCTGGTTTATAGCCATCGATTCGTGGCAGACCCATCTCATCAAGAACTGTAGAGATGTTCTGCATTCGGAATTCAACTGATCCTTTGGTGCGTTCGGCCAACGCGCCATCGCGGAGGATACGGTTCTCTTCAGTCTTAATGACTTTTTGGCCACTCTGTTCGCGCGACAACATACTGAGGTAGGCATCAACTGCTGCCTCGATTTCCAGATCACTCCAATCGCTGTTGCTTTTTTCCGTTTCCATACAATCGCCGAGGGTTGAGAACCCTCGGACGATACTGATTGGCCATGACAGTTGTCTACGAAAATTCCTACTGAAAATAGCGAATGATCTCGCGTAATCCTACAAGCTCATCTCTAACTCATCGAATGCCTCAAAGACTGAAACACTTGCATAACCCTCCGCCACCAAGGCTTCACAACCGCAGTCCTGCGTTGAGTCTGATCGTTCAACAGGTATGGCATATCCCGCAGCCGAATCCAGCCTTCATCCTGCCAATGCAGCAGACTCAACGACATCTCTGGCCAATCCAACAAACTCAAAATTGGCCGATCTGAATGTCCCGAGTGTTCCGCATCACGCAGGGCTGGCACCACCTGATGAGTCAACCACTCACGCAACAATCGATTCCCGGGCACGTAGTGATACACCAATAGCGCGTACACACCGGACTCGCTGAGCATCAGTTGTTTTTCGGGTTGCCGGAAATACTCAATCCACAAAACGCGACGCTGATCCTTGTCCAGTTTGTTGACCATGCGCTCGCTCAGATGGATACCCATCAAACGGCCGATATCGCGGGCGCAGAACCATGGTTGGCTTTCGAGTAGAAGCGCATGAAGAGCGAGGTTGTGGCGAGAGAACACTGTTACAGAAAAAGGATCGGGCATATCCATGACCTCTACGTTTAGATTTTGGAGAGCCTGGCCCCAACGTAGAGTGGACTTAAGAAATCCCAACGAGCAGGCAATCACCACCGACGACGAATGTGTCTGTGAGCTGACCATGCTTTCTACGTTGGGCGTTTCTTAGGCACCTGCGACAAAGCTTAGAGGTGCTTGTGGCAGGCTTCAATGTGGAAGCAGCTGTGAGTGCTGTAGGAGATTTAGAGCCGTGATGTAGGAAGGAAATCATTTGTTATGGAATTGAAAAGCCCTAATAAAATTAGGGCTTTCCGCTTTTTTTGATTGGAACGTTAGAGCTCCGCAAAAATATCAGTCATGTGGCTATCGCCGCGACGATAACCAGGTCGAGAAGCGTGAAAAGTAGCGCCAGATATTTCCAGGTCATATATTTTATTGAGTTCACAAAGATCCCACTCATGGCCCGGAGTCACGTGTCCTCCATATGTCTGAAAGCAACGAAGTACTTCTTTTCCAGTACGAGAAAGGCCAACAGCATGAGGCTCGACTACTCGCGGAATACCGCTGTATGTGAACGTCAAAACTTGATTGTTGTTGATAGCATCAATGATTGTCTGCTTCATACGAATTACTCTTTACGTGATTATAGAGCGGGACAGTTGCCTGTCCCGCACGGTTAGGCTTTCACAAAAAAACAGAAAGGACGCCCGTCTTTGCGAAAGACGTCCTTTCCGCTACGCCAGTGCTTGAAACTCATACAGAAAACAGCTCTGTATCCTGGCGGTGCCACCGGATAATCGTTCATGACGAATTCTCCGACGTGAGGCCGTTGTAACCGTCCGAAAGATGTCTATAATCACGTCGCGCATTTTCCCAATGCTTCGTGATCTGAGTTCTTCCAGTCACGGCCCGCACCCTCGGGCTTCTGTTCAATGGTGCGGTCAAGACCCGCAGCAATCGTTGGCGCGATTGCTGCGGGTTTCTTGTTTCTGCCTTCTGAATAACAGCCTTTTGATATTTTTATGGCCCTGCTGCAATTGGAGCAGCAGGGCCATATCAATCAATCCCAGCTCAACGCCCCACCAGTCTGATACTCAATAACCCGCGTCTCAAAGAAATTCTTCTCTTTCTTCAAGTCCATAATCTCGCTCATCCATGGGAACGGGTTAGTCGTCCCTGGATATTCCTCTTTCAAACCAATCTGCGACAAACGACGGTTAGCGATGAACTTCAGGTAGTCCTCCATCATCGCCGCGTTCATGCCCAGTACGCCGCGAGGCATGGTGTCACGCGCGTATTCGATCTCCAGCTGCGTACCCTGCAGAATCATCTGGGTCGCTTCTTCCTTCATTTCGGCATCCCACAGGTGTGGGTTTTCGATTTTGATCTGGTTGATCACGTCGATGCCGAAGTTCAGGTGCATGGATTCGTCGCGCAGGATGTATTGGAACTGCTCGGCGACGCCGGTCATTTTGTTGCGGCGGCCCATGGAGAGGATCTGGGTGAAGCCGCAGTAGAAGAAGATGCCTTCCAGAACGCAGTAGTAGGCGATCAGGTTGCGCAGCAACTCTTTGTCGGTTTCGACGGTGCCGGTTTCGAACTTCGGATCGGAGATCGAGCGGGTGTATTTCAGGCCCCAGGTGGCTTTTTTCGCGACCGATGGGATCTCGTGGTACATGTTGAAGATCTCGCCTTCATCCATGGCCAGCGATTCGATGCAGTACTGGTAGGCGTGGGTGTGGATCGCCTCTTCGAAGGCCTGGCGCAGGATGTACTGGCGGCATTCCGGGTTGGTGATCAGGCGATACACGGCCAGCACCAGGTTGTTGGCAACCAGGGAGTCGGCGGTGGAGAAGAAGCCGAGGTTGCGCATGACGATGCGGCGCTCGTCGTCGGTCAAGCCTTCCGGGTTTTTCCAGAGGGCGATGTCGGCGGTCATGTTGACTTCTTGCGGCATCCAGTGGTTTGCGCAACCGTCCAGGTACTTCTGCCAGGCCCAGTCGTACTTGAATGGCACGAGTTGGTTGAGGTCGGCGCGGCAGTTGATCATGCGCTTTTCGTCAACGGCGACACGGGCGGAGGCGCCTTCGAGTTCGGCGAGGCCTTCGGCGACGTCGAGGGAGTTCAGTGCAGCCTTGGCGCGGGCCACGGCGGCCGAGTCGTCGGCGGTGACGGCGCGGGCTTCCAGCGCTGCGGCGCCGCCAGCGTTGTCGAGGCGGTCCATGTTGGCTTCAGTAGCGTGGCCGGCGTTGGCGCCTTTCACTGCTGCTACTTCACTGTCTTCTTTGTCGAATTCGTCCCAGCTCAGCATGACGTGTCGTCTCCTGCGTGAGGGCCTGTCGCCCCGTGTGAAACCTGATTGGTTGGTTTTTCACACGGTCGTACAGACCGCGTTGGATCTTAAGGAATCGTTTTTTGCAGCAGCTAAGGCAGGCAATAAAACAGAATTTTGTACGGGGTTCCGAGAGCCTCTGACGGGCGCAGCTCGCGTTGAACGCTGCTGCGGGGCTTCAGATGGGCTGTTCATCCCTGTAAGGGAATATTGCTGTCCCGATTAGGGCGGCATTATAGGGAAAAAAAACGGGCTGTGCTGAGGCGAATCCGCGCATGGAGCGGTCGGGGAGGGTGGTTTTTCAGTGAGAGCGTGGGTTTACAGGGCTTTGCCGGGGAAAGATTTTTTTTCGCAGAAATTTCGTATTTGTGGATTTGCTCAAAAAATGAACAAAAAATCGGCTTTTTCACTACATCTAGTGTTTTGCAAGCATTTTTGACGGTTCCAGACACAACTGAGCCCGACCGAAGTCGGGCTGGAATCGACCCTCATTGATGCGCTGAGAGATCCAATTCGGTGCAGTCTGAACTCATCAATTGGTGCAGCCGTTACCCATGATGCTGTAACGCAGGATGTGACGCTGGCCTTTGGAGTCGTCGTATTCCATTTTTGCCGGAACCACTTCGCAGACATTCGGAACTTCGCTCATCGAAACAACTTTGGCGATGTCCAGGTGTGTGGAGTAAGTGTATTCCTCAACAACCGGTTGTTGCTGTGCGACATCAGTCGGAACCTCATCTGCCATGGCGGTTGCGCACAGACTGCTGAGGGCCAGAACCAATAAAGCTTTCATTTCAAAGTTACCTTTTTGAGGTCGAGTGGGGTCACGCAACCTTTTTGGGGTTGCGTGTGGAACTTCATTGCTTTTTTTCGTTACTTGGAGAGCTGGATTAACGGCCTTCGTGGGGGCTGTAACGTTGTTAATCGCTTTGCCTTGTCGGCGAGGTGAATTTTAAGGAGATGGGGTGGGGGTAAACAGAGCGGGTTTTGATAAACACCTTTGGCAGATTTGGTAACAATCCCCGAAAGCCACCGCGATTCCCGTGTAGGAGCTGCCGAAGGCTGCGATCTTTTGACGTTGCCTTTCAGGAGCAAGATCAAAAGATCGCAGCCTTCGGCAGCTCCTACAGGTGGTGTGCAGGGCAATAGCTGGGCTTGTTACTACCATCGTCGAATGGTTCTATGGGGCCGCTCCGGCTACAACGGGGTCATACAAAAACAACTATTACACCGAGGTAGGAAAGATGAGTGCGGCTTCTCTGTATCCCGTTCGTCCCGAGGTTCTGGCTAACACGCTGACTGATGAGGCGACCTACAAAGCCATGTACCAGCAGTCGGTCGTCAACCCTGACGGCTTCTGGCGCGAGCAAGCCAAGCGTCTTGACTGGATCAAGCCTTTCACCACGGTGAAACAGACTTCTTTCGACGATCACCATGTCGACATCAAGTGGTTTGCCGATGGCACCTTGAACGTTTCCTACAATTGCCTCGACCGCCATCTGGCCGAGCGCGGCGATCAAGTCGCGATCATCTGGGAAGGCGATGATCCTTCCGAAAGCCGCAACATCACCTACCGCGAACTGCACGAGCAAGTGTGCAAACTCGCCAACGCCCTGCGTGGTCAGGACGTACACCGCGGCGACGTGGTGACCATTTATATGCCGATGATCCCCGAAGCCGTGGTCGCCATGCTGGCCTGCACCCGGATCGGCGCGATTCACTCGGTGGTGTTCGGCGGCTTCTCGCCGGAAGCCCTGGCCGGTCGCATCATCGACTGCAAATCGAAAGTGGTGATTACCGCTGACGAAGGCATTCGTGCCGGCAAGAAGATTCCCCTGAAGGCCAACGTCGACGACGCGCTGACCAATCCGGAAACCAGCAGCATCCAGAAAGTCATCGTGTGCAAGCGCACCGGTGGCGACATCAAGTGGAACCAGCATCGCGACATCTGGTACGAAGACCTGATGAAAGTGGCGGGCACTGTCTGCGCGCCAAAAGAGATGGGCGCTGAAGAAGCGCTGTTCATCCTTTATACCTCCGGCTCCACCGGCAAGCCGAAGGGCGTGCAGCACACCACGGGCGGTTATCTGCTTTATGCGGCGATGACCCACGAGCGCGTGTTCGACTACCGCCCGGGTGAAATCTACTGGTGCACCGCCGACGTCGGCTGGGTCACCGGCCACAGTTATATCGTCTACGGCCCGCTGGCCAATGGCGCGACCACGTTGCTGTTCGAAGGCGTGCCGAACTATCCGGACATCACCCGGGTGGCGAAGATCGTCGACAAGCACAAGGTCAACATCCTCTACACCGCACCGACCGCGATCCGCGCGATGATGGCTTCCGGCACCGCCGCTGTTGAAGGCGCCGATGGCAGCAGCCTGCGTCTGCTCGGTTCGGTGGGTGAGCCGATCAATCCGGAAGCCTGGGACTGGTACTACAAGAATGTCGGCAAGTCTCGTTGCCCGATCGTTGATACCTGGTGGCAGACCGAGACCGGCGGCAACATGATGAGCCCATTGCCGGGTGCGCATGCGCTGAAGCCGGGTTCGGCGGCGCGGCCGTTCTTCGGTGTGGTGCCGGCGCTGGTCGACAACCTCGGTAACATTATTGAGGGCGAGGCCGAGGGCAATCTGGTGATTCTCGACTCGTGGCCAGGTCAGGCGCGCACGCTGTATGGCGACCATGACCGTTTCGTCGACACCTACTTCAAGACGTTCCGTGGCATGTACTTCACCGGTGACGGTGCGCGTCGTGACGCCGATGGTTACTACTGGATCACCGGGCGTGTGGATGACGTGCTTAACGTCTCCGGCCACCGCATGGGCACGGCCGAGATCGAAAGCGCGATGGTCGCGCATCCGAAAGTCGCTGAAGCAGCGGTGGTCGGTGTGCCGCACGACATCAAGGGGCAGGGCATTTATGTCTATGTCACGCTGAAGAATGGCGAGGAGCCGAGCGAGCAGTTGCGTCTGGAGCTGAAGAACTGGGTGCGTAAGGAGATCGGGCCGATTGCTTCGCCGGACGTGATCCAGTGGGCGCCGGGGCTGCCGAAGACCCGGTCGGGCAAGATCATGCGCCGGATTCTGCGCAAGATTGCCACGGCTGAATATGACGGGCTGGGCGATATTTCGACCCTGGCGGATCCGGGTGTGGTGCAGCATTTGATTGATACGCACAAGACCATGAATGTGGCTTAAGCATTCGGTCTGATGCATCGAAAGCCTCGTCCGGTGTTTGCCGGGCGGGGCTTTTTTGTGTCTACAGGTTTTGTAGTGGTCGGACTGGCCTCATCGCTGGCAAGCCAGCTCCCACAGGTTTTTAGTGTGTCGGAGGTTTGAGTTTCAACGCAGATTCGGGTTGATAGGGCTGGCCTCATCGCGAGCAGGCTCACTCCTACAGTTGATAGCGTTTCTTCAGGTGGAACGCGGTCAACTGTAGGAGTGAGCCTGCTCGCGATAGCAATTTGTCAGACGAAGGTGTAGTCCACTGTCGGAACTCAAACCCCACCCAACCAATAATTATCGATTTCCCGCGTAAGACATTTTCCGCTGTTACCCACCCTCATCCCCGTAACCGAATGTGTAACCGCCCGCGCCAAACCGAGGCAAAGGGAAACGCATTGCCCCGTTTTAGAGCCTCAAAACACCTCGTGAAAAATAAGACACAACGCTGCGCTTGCCGGATTAGAAGGGTTTGCGAATAATAGGCCCGCAATTTGCAGCATAGATCGGTTCACAATCTTTCGCTCTTGCATGAATTTGCAAGGCTGTCAATGCGCTCAAGTCGCTTTCTCTGTGCATCTGTAATTAGTTGTCGCATTGAAGAAATATCGGCTTCGGGCCTGTCGTTAGAATGCCGATCACTGGCTCATCGTGGCTGACGTTGAAACCTCTGACGGTTTCAATGGGAAATTTCCCACCGATGCAGCAACCGATTTCCGATTCACCATTCGCATATTGGGCTGTTGCTCACTCTGCCGTTTTTGCCCTTTACCGATGGAGTCCCAAGATGAAGAAACTTGTGCTGCTTGGCGCCCTGGCACTGTCCGTGCTGTCGCTGAATTCCTTCGCTGATGAAAAACCTCTGAAGATCGGTATCGAAGCGGCTTACCCTCCGTTCGCATCGAAAGCACCGGATGGCAGCATCGTTGGTTTCGACTACGACATCGGCAACGCGCTGTGCGAGCAGATGCAGGTTAAGTGTGTGTGGGTCGAGCAAGAGTTCGACGGTCTGATCCCGGCACTGAAAGTGCGCAAGATCGACGCGATCCTGTCGTCCATGTCGATCACTGAAGATCGCAAGAAGTCCGTGGACTTCACCAACAAGTACTACAACACCCCGGCTCGTCTGGTCATGAAGGCCGGTACTCAGGTCAGCGAAGGTCTGGCTGAGCTCAAGGGCAAGAACATCGGCGTGCAACGTGGTTCGATCCACGAGCGTTTCGCCCGCGAAGTCCTGGCTCCGCTGGGTGCCGAGATCAAGCCATACGGTTCGCAGAACGAAATCTACCTCGACGTGGCCGCCGGTCGCCTCGACGGCACCGTGGCTGACGCGACCTTGCTGCAAGACGGTTTCCTCAATACCGACGCTGGCAAAGGCTTTGCCTTCGCAGGCCCGGCGTTCACCGACGTCAAATACTTCGGCGACGGCGTAGGTATCGCCGTGCGCAAGGGCGACGCTGTGAAAGACAAGATCAACGCTGCCATCGCGGCCATCCGCGAAAACGGCAAATACAAGGCAATCCAGGACAAGTACTTCGCCTTCGATATCTACGGCAAGTAAGACGTCTCTGCGACAAGTCCGAAATGGCGCAAGCAACAGAATCTCTGCGGTTTGCGCCATTTTTTCATCCCAACTTTCGAGGACCTGAATCATGTTGAAAGGCTACGGGGCTGTCATCCTCGATGGCGCATGGCTGACGCTTCAGCTCGCCTTGTCGTCCATGGCTCTGGCCATCGTTCTCGGGCTGATCGGTGTCGCGCTGCGCCTGTCGCCGGTGCGCTGGCTGGCCTGGCTGGGCGATCTGTATTCCACGGTGATCCGCGGGATTCCCGATCTGGTGCTGATCCTGCTGATCTTCTACGGCGGCCAGGACTTGCTCAACCGCGTGGCACCGATGCTCGGCTATGACGACTACATCGACCTGAACCCGTTGGCCGCCGGTATCGGCACCCTCGGTTTCATCTTCGGTGCGTACCTGTCGGAAACCTTCCGGGGCGCGTTCATGGCGATCCCCAAAGGTCAGGCCGAAGCCGGCATGGCGTACGGCATGAGCAGTTTTCAGGTGTTCTTCCGGGTGATGGTGCCGCAGATGATTCGCCTGGCGATTCCCGGCTTCACCAACAACTGGCTGGTACTGACCAAGGCCACCGCGCTGATTTCCGTGGTCGGTCTGCAAGACATGATGTTCAAGGCCAAGCAGGCGGCAGACGCCACCCGCGAACCTTTTACCTTCTTCCTCGCAGTGGCGGCGATGTACCTGGTGATCACCAGCGTTTCGTTGCTGATCCTGCGTCAACTTGAGAAGCGCTACTCGGTAGGCGTAAGGGCGGCTGATCTATGATCTTCGACTACAACGTCATTTGGGAGGCTCTGCCGCTGTACTTCGGCGGCCTGGTGACCACCCTCAAATTGCTCGCGCTGTCGTTGTTTTTCGGTCTGTTGGCGGCGCTGCCGCTGGGCCTGATGCGCGTCTCGAAGAACCCGATCGTCAACGGCGCCGCGTGGCTCTACACCTACGTGATTCGCGGCACACCGATGCTGGTTCAACTGTTCCTGATCTACTACGGTCTGGCGCAGTTCGAAGCCGTACGTGAAAGCTTCCTCTGGCCGTGGCTGTCCAGCGCAACGTTCTGTGCGTGCCTGGCCTTCGCAGTCAACACCAGCGCTTACACCGCAGAAATCATCGCCGGCAGCCTCAAGGCCACGCCGAACGGTGAAATCGAAGCGGCCAAGGCCATGGGCATGTCGCGCTTCAAGCTGTACAAGCGCATCCTGCTGCCGTCTGCCCTGCGCCGGGCGCTGCCGCAGTACAGCAACGAAGTGATCATGATGCTGCAGACCACCAGTCTGGCGTCCATCGTGACCCTGATCGACATCACCGGCGCGGCGCGTACTGTCAACGCGCAGTATTACCTGCCGTTCGAGGCGTACATCACCGCCGGCGTGTTCTATCTGTGCCTGACCTTCATTCTGGTCAAGCTGTTCAAGCTGGCCGAGCGTCGCTGGTTGAGCTACCTCGCGCCGCGGAAGCACTGATATGGAACGCATCGACCACGTTTTGCCGTGGAGCCACTTAGGTAGCGAGCGCAAGATTTCGGTCTTCCGTTTCGGACAAGGCGAGCGCAAGGCCTACATTCAGGCCAGCCTGCACGCTGACGAATTGCCCGGCATGCGCACCGCCTGGGAGCTGAAAAAACGCCTCGGCGAACTGGAAGCCAAAGGCCTGCTCAACGGCGTGATCGAGCTGGTGCCGGTGGCAAATCCGTTGGGGCTTGGGCAATTGCTGCAAGGCAATTTCCAGGGTCGTTTCGAGGCGGGCAGCGGCAAGAATTTCAACCGTGATTTCGTTGAACTGAGCGCACCCGTTGCGGCGGCGCTCGCCGACAGCCTCGGTGATGATCCGCACGCCAACATTCGGCTGATCCGTCAGGCGATGGCTGATCACCTGGCCGCATTGCCGCCAGCGAGCAGCCAGTTGCAAGGCATGCAGCGCGTGTTGCTCAGCCATGCCTGCACCGCCGATGTGGTGCTCGACTTGCACTGCGACGCCGAAGCCGCGCTGCACATGTATGCGCTGCCGCAGCATTGGCCGCAGTGGCGTTCGCTGGCCGCGCATCTGAATGTGAAGGTCGGTTTGCTGGCGGAAGATTCCGGCGGCAGCTCTTTTGATGAAGCGTGCTCGCTGCCGTGGCTGCGTCTGTCGCGTCAGTTCCCGGATGCACAGATTCCGCTGGCGTGTCTGGCGACGACCATTGAGCTGGGCGGTCAGGCCGACACTGGCCGCGCCGAGGCCGAGGCGTATGCTGAAGGCATTCTGGCGTTCCTCGCCGAGCAGGGCCTGATCACTGGCGAGTGGCCGAACCCGGCGCACGAACCGTGCGAAGGCATGCCGTTCGAGGGCACTGAGTTGTTGCTTGCACCGCACCCTGGCGTGGTGAGTTTTCTGCGTCAACCTGGCGAGTGGGTTGAAGCCGGTGACGAGATTTTTGAAGTGATCGACCCTGTGTCCGATCGGGTCAGCACGGTATGTGCTGGTACGTCCGGGGTGCTGTTTGCCATTGAACGGCTGCGCTATGCCCAACCCGGTTTCTGGCTGGCCAAGGTGGCGGGGCGCGAAGCGCTGCGTCACGGGCGCTTGCTCAACGACTGACTGACTGTTTTTGTGAGAACCGACCGCATGTACAAACTTGAAGTCCAAGACCTGCATAAACGCTATGGCAGTCACGAAGTGCTCAAGGGTGTTTCCCTGAAAGCGGCAGCCGGCGATGTGATCAGCATCATCGGCTCCAGTGGCTCCGGCAAAAGTACTTTCCTGCGCTGCATCAACCTGCTCGAGCAGCCGCACGCGGGCAAGATCCTGCTCAACAACGAAGAGCTGAAACTGGTCGCCAACAAGGACGGTGCACTGAAAGCCGCTGATCCGAAGCAGCTGCAACGCATGCGTTCGCGTCTGTCGATGGTGTTCCAGCACTTCAACCTGTGGTCGCACATGACCGCGCTGGAAAACATCATGGAAGCGCCGGTCCACGTACTGGGCGTGTCCAAGGCCGAAGCCCGCGAAAAAGCCGAGCACTACCTGAACAAGGTTGGTGTGGCCCATCGTAAGGATGCGTTCCCGGGGCACATGTCCGGCGGCGAACAGCAGCGTGTGGCGATTGCCCGTGCGCTGGCGATGGAGCCGGAAGTGATGCTGTTCGACGAACCGACGTCGGCCCTCGATCCGGAACTGGTGGGCGACGTGCTCAAGGTGATGCAGGCGCTGGCTCAGGAAGGTCGCACCATGGTCGTGGTGACCCACGAAATGGGCTTTGCCCGTGAAGTGTCGAACCAGTTGGTGTTCCTGCACAAAGGTGTTGTTGAAGAGAGCGGCAACCCGCGCGAAGTGCTGGTTAATCCGCAATCGGAGCGTCTGCAACAGTTCCTGTCGGGTAGCCTCAAGTAAACGGGTCTGCCGCTTTGCACTGAAATAGTGCATGCTCCGCCGTCCCGGATCCCCTGTAGGAGCTGCCGAAGGCTGCGATCTTTTGATGTTGGTTTTTAAGATCAAAAGATCGCAGCCTTCGGCAGCTCCTACAGGGGATGTGTGAAAAGCCAGCTCCCACATTTGATCTTTGTTGGTTTCAGGATTTACGTTCATTTTCGGGCTAGCATTGGCCCTTGCCTTCATCACCGTTCCTCGTTTCGGATTGCCCGCCCATGACTGCCCATCGAATTGGTTTCCTGATTTGGCCCAGCACTAAAGCGTTGACGCTGGCGCTGGCGGAGGAGGCCTTGCGTGTTGCTCAGCGGGTGCACCCGGATGTGGTTTACGAACTGTCGTTCTTGCAGGCTGAGCCGCCCGTCGAAGGCGCGTGGCAACTGCCCGGCGAGCCGTGGGCCGGCAAGCTGGAAAACTTCCAGAAACTGTTCCTGCTCGCCGATGAGCCGCCAACCGCGTTGGCCTCGCCACTGAGCAGTGCGCTCAAGCAACTGGTGCGTGCCGGATGCGTGATCGGTGGTTTGTCGGCCGGCGTGTATCCGTTGGCGCAGTTGGGTTTGCTCGACGGTTATCGCGCTGCAGTGCACTGGCGCTGGCAGGACGATTTCGCCGAACGCTTCCCGAAAGTCATCGCCACCAGTCATCTGTTCGATTGGGATCGCGATCGCCTGACCGCGTGCGGCGGCATGTCGGTACTCGACTTGTTGTTGGCGGTGCTGGCCCGTGATCACGGTGCGGAACTGGCCGGTGCAGTGTCGGAAGAGTTGGTGGTCGAGCGCATCCGCGAGGGCGGCGAGCGTCAGCGTATTCCGTTGCAGAACCGTCTCGGTTCCAGCCATCCGAAGCTCACCCAAGCGGTGTTGCTGATGGAAGCCAACATCGAAGAACCGCTGACCACCGACGAAATCGCCCAGCACGTGTGCGTATCCCGTCGCCAGTTGGAGCGGATCTTCAAGCAATACCTCAACCGTGTGCCGAGCCAGTACTATCTGGAACTGCGCCTGAACAAGGCCCGGCAGATGTTGATGCAAACGAGCAAGTCGATCATCCAGATCGGCCTGTCGTGCGGTTTCTCCTCGGGGCCGCATTTCTCCAGCGCCTACCGCAACTTCTTCGGTGCCACGCCGCGGGAAGATCGCAACCAGCGGCGCAGCAGTAGTCCGTTCGAATTGTCGTCGGTGCCGCCTGAGCGCGGCTAGTCGCTAGTCGATGATCAGGTCACTGGAACTGCCCGAAGAGTCGGTGTTCGGCCTGGCTGTCCCACTTTCAAACGACTCGTCATTGAAATCCTCGACATCCCGATGCGATTTTTGTGCGAGTTCCAGTCTGGCGGTCCTTCTGCTGACGTAGTCAGCGAGGGTTTGCTGGCTGGTCGGCGATAGCGGATTGCCGCTGAAGTCGAACTCCGTGGTCCCCGCCTTCATGATCTCCAAGGGCAACTCGACAATGGCGTTGTTGGCCAGATCGGCATGCGCAAGGTGAGTGTGACTGAACAAACCGGGTGGAATTTCCGTGAGTCCCGTGTTGCTCAGATCCAGTGCGCCCAGCGCCGTCATCTGAGTGAGGTCGGGGGTGCGCCCCAGCTTATTGTTCCTGAGGACGAGGCGACCTAGTTTGCTCATGTTGGCTAATGCGTGGGCAGAGTGTTCAGTGAGCGTGATGTGACAGTCCGTCAGGTTGAGCCTGATCAGGCTTTGCATGGTGTATGCCGATTCGGGAATGTCGCCAAGGTGATAACCCTCGATATCAAGTGTCCTCAGGTTGGGGAACACCTCGAGAAATCGACCGATGCGGGTGGGCGTGAAGCTGCTGCCCGTCAGGCTCACTGCTTGTATGTGGCTGAAGTCAGCCGATAGCGTTGGCAGCTCCCCTGTGATCGGCAGGTTTGAAGTAAAACGGATTTCGCTCTGACCCTGCGTGACAATCCGTCGCCAGCAATACTCCACACTTAACTTGAATTGTTCCCTGCGCTGTTGTTCCTGACGCAGGCTGTCGCTGTTCAGGGGGACACCGCTCTCGGGATCGGCTGGCTTGGCTTTCGTCCAGGCATCGAGATCCCTGATCAGGTTCGCCAGTTCGGTCTGCCGGCGCATCAGTTCAAGGTGGCCGTCGGCCAGCGTGCCGGGCAGGCGGTAGACGATATCGTCCAGTTGCGCATCGGTCAGATGCGGGTACAACTCACGGGCCAGTTGACTGTCTTCCAGGCCGACGGACACTCCAAAATCAATCCCCAGCGCTTGACGATGGATTTTTATCCGTTCGCGCGTGGCGGGCAGTAGGGGGTTCTGACTCAGATCAAAGCCATCGCTGGCAGCGGCGGGCAGTTGAAAAAGAGCCTCCGGCAACACACTGATGTGATTTTCATGGAGTACCGCCGTTTCCAGTTCAGGCAACTCAAGCAGGCTGGGTGGAATCTGGTCGATCCCGGTTTTGGACAGATCAATGAAGGTCAGTGCGCGCAGGGCTGAAACATCTGGTGCGCTGCCCAGCGGGTTGTCGTACATATCCAGCATCGCCAGGCGGGATAACGACGACAAGGCGGTTTGTCCCGATTCATCAAGCGCAATGTCGCAGGAACTGAGGACCAGGGTTTTGAGTTTGGGCATGCGAGATACGGTCTGGGGGAATCGACCCAGGGCAAACTGGCGCATTTCCAGAGCCTCCACCCCGGTAAAGCAATTCAGAAAACCCTCGACGTCTGACAACGTCGGGTTGCCCTGCAAGGTCAATTGGGTGACGTGACTGAAATCGGCATCCAGCGTCGGCAGTTCACCGATCACCCGCAGATTGGCGTCGAAAGCGTTGAGCCTGAGTTCCGTTTTGCTGTTTTGTCTGGCGCGCCAGAAATGCTCCAGTTTTTCACTGAACGCTCGGCGCTCGAACCGCTGCGCCGCTCTGTCAACGGCGTCCAGGTTCAAACCTGTCGGTCCGGCGGGGGCACGCTCGGACCATTCGGCGAGGTCGCTGATCATCTGCGTGATTTCTGCCTCCCATCGCGCCAGTTGTGCGCTGCCATCTGCCAGTGTTCCCGGCAACTCATAAATCACATGGGTGACATCTTCAATTTCCAGATCAGGGAACAGTGCCTGTGCCTTGATGGTGTCGGCCAGATCGGGGAGTACGCCGAAGTCATAACCAATGGCCGCGTAGTGCGCTTTGATTCGGTTGCGGGTGGCGAGGGACAGAGGGTTTTGTGCCAGATCAATACCATCAGCCAGATCGATATCCATCGAGAAAAACAACTCGGGCAGATCCGTGATCGCATTGTCGTTGAGCAGCGCGTTTCGCAGGTTCGGATGAGTGGCCAGGCCATTGGGCACGTTGGCGATACCGGTGCTGGTCAGACGTATGTCGTTGAGCATCGGCAGCCCCGCCAGGTCAGGAATCTCGACCAGTGTGTTATGACTCAGGTCCAGATGCTCAAGCTTGTTCAGCGATTGCAGCAGGGTCTGCCCTTCGGCCGTGAAGGTGATACCGCACCTGGTCAGCGTCAATTCCTTGAGTTGTGCCAGGCGCGCCAGACTGGCTGGCATTTGTCCCATGGCGAAGTTGCGCATTTCGAGGACTTGCAACTGGGGGAACAGTTCGATGAAGGAGGCGATGTCAGTCACCGCGGCAGTGCCCATGAGGCTCAGATTTGAGACATGGCTGAAGTCCGCGGTCAGCCGTGGCATGGCCCCCGTAAAGGCCAGATTGGCACTGAAATGATCCTCGCGCATGCTGGAGGTGCTTGATCGGCTCTGCCAAAAACGTTGAAGCCGTTGTGAGAATTCCGAGCGAGCCGTGTAGTTGTTGTACATCTCGGCGGCGTCGAACGCTGCGCCGGTCACAGGATCCTGCCGGGGTACCTGAAGCGCCCATGTGCGTAGATCCTGTTCTAGCCTGTTCAGCTCCACTTGCCAGAGGTGGAGCTGAATCCGGCTGTCTACCAGGGTTCCGGGCATGTCATAGATCACTTCACTGGCTTCAACGGTGTCCAGGCTCGGGAACAGCCACTGCGCCAGAGTAATATCCGCAGGATCTGCCAGCACGTCGAAATCATGCCCGGTTCTACGGTAGTAGTTCTTTATCCGGTTACGGGCGGCTGGCGAGAGACCGTGATTGTCGGCCAGGTCAATCCCGTCGCTGCGCTCGGCCGGCAAGTCGAACAGGGCGTCGGGCAGTTCGATGATGTTGTTTCCACTGAACAGTGCTGTTCCCAGGTTGGGGGTGTCGGCGATTCCGGGTGGGAGTTCGATGAGGCCGGTTTCCGAGAGGTCCAGGTGCCTGAGGGAGGGCAGCAGATTCAGATCAAAGAAGGATCCGAGCGGATTACCGCTCAACTCGAGTGTCTCCAACTGTGACATGGCGCATAGCGCCGCCTGATTCTCCGGGGTTAACACAACTCCGCAATTTTTGAGCCGCAGCGTGACCAGTTGTCGCTTGTTGATGGATGACAGGGTGGCCGGTTCCAGGTCAAAGAAATTCAGCTCCAGATGCGTCAGGTTCGGCAGGCGTTGCAGGAACGGCAGCAGGGCCGAGATGTTTTTGTTGCCATCGAGCGCCAACACGCCAACGTGACTGAAGTCTGCGTCGAGTACCGGCATGTCGCCGATGAATTCGAGACTTGCTTCCAGACGGCTGTTACGCGGGCTCGGGGATAACGGGCTTCTTTCGCGCCAGAACTGTTCGAGCTTGAGGCTGAAGCCCTGCCGGGCGAGGCGCTCGCTGACCCGCTCATTTGTTGTCAATGCCACGCCGCTTTCGGGGTGGCGTTCAGGCACGTCGTTGGTCCATTGCGCAAGGTCGTTCTGCATACGATTCAGTTCAGTTTCCCAGCGGGCGAGTTGCGCTCGACCGTCCGCCAGCGTGCCCGGCAGTTGGTAAAGCAATTCGGCTGCTCGACCGGCATCGAGGCCGGGAAACAGGTTCATTGCCCGGGTCAGATCAGCTCGCTCGGGCAAGATGCCGAACAATTTTTGGGTGCGCTGGAAGTAAATTTTCACCCGCTCCCGAGTGATCGGTGACAGTGGGTTGTTGGCAAAACTGAATCCATCGCTCAGCGCAGGCGCGAGATCGAAAAACGCCTCGGGAATGTCGGCGATCTGATTGCCTTCGAACCTTCCGGTGATCAGTCGCGGGTGGTCGAGCAGAGCCCTTGGCGGCGCTGTGATGCCGGTATAGTCGAGATTGATGTAGCGTAACGCTGGCAGGGTGTGAACATCGGGCGCGGTGCCGAGACGGTTGCCTTGCAAGTCCAGGAGAATCAGTTCGGTCAAGGGTGAAAACAATGATCGACTGTCGGCAGGCAGCATCACGGCGCAGTCGCGCGCGGTCAGATTTCGCAGTCGCGACATCGAGCCAATGGCGGGCGGCAAGTTGCGCAAATTGAGGTTTTGCATGTCCAGATACATCAGGCGGGGGAATTGCTGCAAGAAACCATCGACGGCACCGGTGCGCGCGCTGCCATTGATGGTCAGCAGGACGACATGGCTGAAGTCGGCGCTCAATACAGGCAAGTCGCCGATGATCGGTTCCCTGATCTGCAGCAAGTAACCGGCAGAACTGCGTAGTTCCCGGCGCCAGCAGCGCTCCATATCCATCCTCAGTCTTTCCCGGCTTTGCCTGGCCGCCCGCAGTTCGATTTCCGTCAAGGGAAGTCCGGTGAGGGGGTTGTTCAAGGGCACCCGGCTTTCCCAAAGACGCAGGTCGTCGCGCAGTTGGCTGAGTTCACTCCGCAGGCGGGCCAGTTCGTTCCTGATGGCGACCGGATCCTGGTTGAATCTGATGGCGAAGTCCTCGGCATCCTGAGCGGTGAAGCCGCGATAGATCACCTGAACGGGGTCGAGGGGGGGCGGTTCGATGAAGCCGCCGGGTGGCGCAGATGCGTCAGGCACCCCGAATGTCGGCTGGCGACCGCCGCGTCCCACCAGGCGCAACGTGTCTACGGCCGGGGGCCTGACCGGTGGCAGCGATACCGCCACGCGCAGCTCGCTACGCGCCAGAGGTCGGGCGCGGATCGCCTGTTTCAATTGTTCTGTCTGGCCAATCTGAATGTT
Organism: Pseudomonas sp. FP2196; assembly: GCF_030687715.1. GTDB lineage: Bacteria > Pseudomonadota > Gammaproteobacteria > Pseudomonadales > Pseudomonadaceae > Aquipseudomonas. Next base: position 4,622,568 of record NZ_CP117445.1, on the reverse strand, counting down.
CAGGGCCTGGCGTTCGGTATCCGGCAGGGCACACAGAATGCTGGAATATATATCGGCGGGTGCATGCAATTCCTGGCCACGCTCATCAAACGGCTGATAACGGCCACCGGGTTGCCGAACCAACACCTTTTGCGCCGCCGCATCGACGCGCCCGGTGCTGTCGAGCACCCTGCCTTCGTAGGTACTCTCGCGAATTTCCAGGCGCACGTCGCCGCTCCAGCCGGGCACGCGCTTGAGACTGTGCAGGACCAGCGTGTCGGTATCCGGATTGTTCACCGAGTCCAGCTCCAGCCCTTCGAAAGCACGTGTAACGCGAACTTCCTCGCTGGCCATCTGCATGAGCTCCTGTTGTCGCTGCGGCAGTTGTCCTTCGCTGATTTGCACGAGCTCGTCACCGCTGGCGTTGTTGAGCAGCTCCTGGCTGACGCGGGTGGGCAGTGCCGGTTCATGCTGCGCGAGAGTGCTGATCAGTGGATCGTCAGGTTGCTCGCTGGCCTGATAGCGGGATTCGAACATCGCATGGCGTTGTTGTTTGGCCCGCTGCAGCAACTGCTTGCGCAAATTGCCCGCGCGCTCATCGAGAGAAAGGCTGGGCCCGCCGAACGTTTCACCGAGCACTGTTTTGGCGGCCTGTTCGTCCAGGCTGTCGAGCAAGGTCTTGAGCACATCTTGCTCGATCAGGTTGTCCTGACGAATGTCCGTAACGGGCAAGCTTTCATCGGCCGAAGATTGCCAGACGACTTCGCCTTGCGAGTCCACCCAGCGCAGTCGTTTGTCGGCCGGCCAGCGGTCGAGTTCTGCGAGTAATTGCAGCTGTGTCAGCGGATCGGCGTTCTGATAATGCTCGGGCAGTTCGCTGCCCAGTTGCTCGATGAAGAGTTGCAGATCCTGATCGATCTTGAACCGCGTGATGCTGTCGGCCAGCAGTGGCGGCACTGATGCCTGTTCGACATGCATCATGCGCAGCCCCTCTTCGGTGTAACCGCTGACCTGCAGAATCCGCGCGCGACGCGTGGGCAAAAACGATTCCATCGAATGGCCGATGCGACGCAGCGCCGTGTCGCTGCTCCATGTCAGCGGTTGCTCGAGTTCGGTGTGCCAGGCGCCATCGCCATTGTGGCGCACGATCGGTCGATAGGCGTCGGGACGGGTGGGGTGTTCGATGCGGTATTGTCCGGGGATGTGGCTTTCGCTGACGGCGTAGTGGCCTTGTTCAAGGGGCAGCAGCAGTTTTCCATCATGCTCGCGCAGGCCGAGTCGGGACGGTTGGGTGTTTTCAGGTGGCAGGGATGTTTGCTGATAACGGGTCAGATCCGGTTCCCAATAGCGGGTTTGACCATTGGCCATCTGCACGGGGAGGTAGCGATCAATGAAGGCCACGATCTCTCGCGGCAAGACGTTGCGAAACTCGCCGACGGCAATGGCGCCACCGGCGGCAAACGCGCCCAACTGGATCAAGGATTCCACGGTGCCGACCAGATGCTGCAACGCCTGTTCGGCCTGACCTAGCGCCCAGTCGACGACGCCTTCGAAAACCTCGTCGAGAAACTGGTAAGCCACGTACGCCATCATCATTTCGCCCATCACTGGCACGAACGGCGCGATGATGAAGGCAGCGGTCTGCACAATGGTCGAGGCGATACTGACGAACGAATCCCACAGCGCCCAGCGCACTTTTGAATCGACCGTGGCATTCGCGACGGCAATGGCTTGGGCGTCATTGAGGATCTTGTTCAGTTTGCCTTGATAAAGGTGCTCCCATAATTGGCCGTTGATCGGCGTGGCCGCCAGTTGCAGGTCCGGTTTGTCGAGCGGTTCATCGCGCCATGGCGCCTGCGAACTGCCTGCCTGTGGCTTGTGCCATTTCACCCGACTCAGGCGAGCGTTCAGGCTGGAGAAGAAAAAGCCGCGCTGTTGATGGTTGACGAAACGACTGAAGAATTTCTGGTAGTCGCGCGAGCGCAATTGCCGGGTCAGTTCGACTTCCAGCGCTGCTGCTGAGGCGTACTCCTTGATCGGGTGTTCCGGGTCGTCCGGCACCCAGGCCACCACCCGCGCCACCGCTCGCGGTTCATTTGCCGACGGGGCGAACACAACGATGTCGGTAAGAGGCGCGTCCATCAACGTCAGGCTGTTACATCGCAGGGCCTGGCCCTTGATTCGCAGGTGCGGTATGCCTTCGGCCAGTCCCGTGATCGTACGAAAATAGCCTTCGCTGATATCGCCGCTCATCCGGGCAAACTGCAAGGCAGCCTTGAGCGCAGCCTGTTGGCTTTTGTCGATCTTCAGGCGCAGCGCTGCGGCTTTGGTTTCATCGGTGAAGCCCAGATGGTCTTCCAGCCAGGTTTTGTACTGTGCGCCGATATCCAGTGTTCTGCAGAGCCGGGTGAATGCGCCGATGCTCAGCGTTTGCTTGAGCGCAGGCAGGGTGTTGAACTGGCCGGTCGCCGTGGGTTTGGTGACGAAGGTGGATGCGCTTTCATAGGCATCGTCTCGGGTTTCCTTCTCCTCGAAGTTATGCAGCGCAGCGTCCAGTAGCGAAACCGTCCAGGTGCGGGCGCCAGTCTTGATTGAAAACCCCGGCGTGGTGACCGGAACGTAGAGGTGCAGGAACGTGGCTCTGACGTCCAGATCCAGATCGAACTCTTTTTTCAGGGCGGCTTTGAGCAATGGCTCGGCGAAGGTGCTGGCATCCTGGAAATGTTCCAGCGCTTGGTCGACATCGTTTTGTGCCGTCCAGTGCGCGGCATTGAGCGCCTTCAGCGCCTGGTGCTGGGCGACCGGTACCGCCTGCAACTTGAGCGGCAGCCTTGGTTGAGTGGTCTTGAGGGCGTTGCGCCTGGTCGCCGAAGCGTTGCCCAGCCAATCGGGCATGCTGGCTTTGAGGTGCAGGTAGTGAACGTCGGGCTGCTGTGAATCGACGTTGTGACTGGTGGCGGTATGCTGCTCGTCGGTCGGATACATCGGGCCAATCCTTGGCGTTTGGAAAGTGCCAAGCAAATCAGAGCAATGCGTCTTCGGTGCGGTACATATTTATACCGGTGAGAAGGTCTTGAATTGATATCCTTGCCGCCCTGCCGCAAATCGGCAGCGCCGGTTTAAACTGCGCCTTTGCGACGCTATATGTCGCATTGCCGTAAACCCGGGAAAATCCGGGGTTTGCGCTATAAGAAGTTGTCGCTTGGCGACAAGGCCGGGCTGAAAACTGTCCTTACAATCCTCACCAAGCTCGCCAGTTTCAGGCGGGTGCTTCTCATCAGGAGACTCCGATGTCCGTTGAGCACGCTGCGGTACAACGCGCCGATTTCGACCAGGTAATGGTTCCCAACTACGCGCCTGCCGCTTTCATTCCGGTGCGTGGCGCCGGTTCCCGCGTCTGGGATCAGGCCGGCCGCGAGCTGATCGACTTCGCCGGCGGCATCGCCGTCAACGTATTGGGCCACGCGCATCCGGCGCTGGTCGGTGCCTTGACCGAGCAAGCGAACAAGCTGTGGCACGTTTCCAACGTGTTCACCAACGAGCCAGCCCTGCGCCTTGCGCACAAGCTGATCGACGCAACCTTCGCCGAGCGCGTGTTCTTCTGCAACTCCGGCGCCGAAGCCAACGAGGCCGCGTTCAAGCTGGCCCGTCGCGTGGCGTTCGACCGTTTCGGCAGCGAGAAGTACGAAATCATCGCCGCGCTGAACAGCTTCCACGGCCGTACCCTGTTCACCGTTAACGTCGGTGGTCAGTCGAAGTACTCCGACGGTTTCGGCCCGAAAATTACCGGTATCACCCATGTCCCTTACAACGACCTGGCGGCGCTGAAAGCCGCGGTTTCCGACAAGACCTGCGCGGTCGTGCTGGAACCGATCCAGGGCGAAGGCGGCGTACTGCCGGCCGAACTGGCTTACCTGCAAGGTGCCCGTGAACTGTGCGACGCGAACAACGCGCTGCTGGTGTTCGACGAAGTGCAGACCGGCATGGGCCGCAGCGGCAAGCTGTTCGCCTACCAGCATTACGGCGTGACCCCGGACATCCTCACCAGCGCCAAGAGCCTGGGCGGCGGTTTCCCGATCGCGGCGATGCTGACCACCGAAGCGCTGGCCAAACATCTGGTCGTCGGCACCCACGGCACCACCTACGGCGGCAATCCGCTGGCGTGCGCAGTGGCTGAAGCAGTAATCGACGTGATCAACACGCCAGAAGTGCTGAACGGCGTGAATGCCAAACACGACAAGTTCAAGACCCGTCTTGAGCAGATCGGCGAGAAGTACGGCCTGTTTACTCAAGTGCGTGGCCTTGGTCTTCTGATCGGTTGCGTACTGAGCGATGCCTGGAAGGGCAAGGCCAAGGACATCTTCAACGCCGCTGAAAAAGAAGGCCTGATGATTCTGCAAGCCGGCCCGGACGTAATCCGTTTCGCCCCGAGCCTGGTGGTGGAAGACGCCGACATCGATGCCGGCCTGGACCGCTTCGAGCGCGCTGCTGCAAAACTGACCCAAGCTTGATAGACCTTTCGATGCCCGAACCTCTCGGGCGTCGATCAAAATTTTAATGCCGGACCCGATCAACTGTAGGCGTGAGCCTGCTCGCGATTGCGGTATGTCAGTCGACTCATTGGTTTCTGACAGACCGCAATCGCGAGCAGGCTCACTCCTACAAGGTCCGGTGTTTTTTCTGTGAATTGATAAGAGAAAAAGGAGTGACACCATGCTGGTGATGCGCCCCGCGCAAATGGCTGATCTGGGCGAGGTACAGCGTCTGGCTGCGGACAGCCCGATTGGTGTCACTTCCTTGCCGGATGACGTGGAACGTCTGAGCGACAAGATCGCCGCGAGCGAAGCCTCGTTCGCCGCCGAAGTGAGCTTCAACGGTGAAGAGAGCTACTTCTTCGTCCTCGAAGACACCGCCACCGGCAAACTGGTCGGCTGCTCGGCCATCGTTGCCTCGGCGGGTTATTCGGAGCCGTTCTACAGCTTCCGCAACGAGACCTTCGTACACGCCTCCCGCGAGCTGAAGATCCACAACAAGATCCACGTGCTTTCGCAATGCCACGACCTGACCGGCAACAGCTTGTTGACCAGTTTCTATGTGCAGCGTGAGTTGGTGGGTTCGCCGTGGTCTGAGCTCAACTCCCGTGGTCGCCTGCTGTTTGTTGCCAGCCACCCGGAGCGTTTCGCTGATTCGGTGGTCACCGAGATCGTCGGTTACAGCGACGAGAATGGCGACTCGCCGTTCTGGGACGCCATTGGTCGCAACTTCTTCGACCTCAACTACGCCGAGGCCGAGCGCCTGTGCGGGCTGAAAAGCCGTACGTTCCTCGCCGAGCTGATGCCGCATTACCCGATCTACGTGCCGCTGCTGCCGGATTCCGCTCAAGAAGCGATGGGCCAGGTGCACCCGCGTGCACAGATCACCTTCGACATCCTGATGCGCGAAGGCTTTGAGACCGATCACTACATCGACATTTTCGACGGTGGCCCGACCCTGCATGCGCGTGTTTCCGGGATCCGTTCGATCGCCCAGAGCCGCGTTGTGCCAGTGAAGATCGGCGAGCCGGTCAAAGGTGCCGGGCGCCAGTATCTGGTGGCCAACGCCCAGTTGCAGGATTACCGCGCCGTGTTGCTTGAGCTGGACTACGCGCCTGGCAAACCGGTGACCCTGGATATGGAAGCGGCCGAAGCCCTGGGCGTCGGTGAAGGTGCCAGCGTGCGCCTGGTGGCGGTTTAACGCCTTAGCGAGTTTCACGGGTGGCGAAGGCGGCCCGTTTGAGGAGATAGCATGATTGTTCGTCCCGTACGCAGCAGCGATTTATCCGCGCTGATCGACCTGGCCCGCAGCACCGGCACCGGCCTGACCACATTGCCGGCCAACGAAGAGCGCCTGACCCATCGGGTCGGCTGGGCCGAGAAGACCTTTCGCGGCGAAGCCGGTCGTGGCGACGCGGATTACCTTTTCGTGCTCGAAGATGACGACGGTCGCGTGGTGGGGATTTCCGCCATTGCCGGCGCGGTCGGTCTGCGTGAGCCTTGGTACAACTTCCGTGTCGGCCTCACCGTCAGCGCTTCGCAAGAGCTGAACATCTATCGCGAGATTCCGACGTTGTTCCTCGCCAACGACCTGACCGGCAACTCCGAGCTGTGCTCGCTGTTCCTGCACGCCGATTACCGCACTGGCCTCAACGGCCGCATGCTGTCCAAGGCGCGCATGCTGTTCATCGCCGAGTTCCCGGAACTGTTCGGCAACAAGATCATCGCCGAGATGCGCGGTGTGTCGGATGAAGCCGGTCGCTCGCCGTTCTGGGAGAGTCTGGGCCGGCACTTCTTCAAGATGGAATTCAGCCAGGCCGATTACCTGACCGGTGTCGGCAACAAGGCCTTCATCGCTGAACTGATGCCGAAATTTCCGCTGTACACCTGCTTTCTGTCGCCTGACGCACGCAATGTCATCGGTCAGGTTCACCCGGACACCGAGCCGGCGCTGGCCATGCTCAAGAGCGAAGGTTTCAGCTATCAGGGCTACGTCGACATCTTCGACGCCGGCCCGGCCATCGAATGCGAAACCAGCAAGATCCGCGCGGTGCGTGACAGTGAAGCGCTGGTGCTGGCCGTGGGGACGCCGGGCGACGATGCCACGCCGTTCATCATCCATAACCGCAAGCGCGAAGACTGCCGTATCACCGCTGCGCCGGCACGTCTGGCCGCCGGCACTCTGGTGGTCGATCAGCAGACCGCCAAACGCCTTCAACTCAACGCTGGCGATCAAGTGCGCGCCGTGGCGTTGTCCGCTGCTCGGGAGTCGAAATAATGAATTCGCTATACATCGCAGGTGAGTGGCTGGCCGGTCAGGGCGAAGCCTTTCAATCGCTGAACCCGGTGACCCAGCAAGTGCTGTGGTCGGGGGAGGGCGCCACTGCTGCTCAGGTCGAGTCGGCCGTGCAGGCTGCGCGTCAGGCTTTTCCGGGCTGGGCACGTCGTTCGCTGGAAGATCGCATCAGCGTTCTGGAAGCTTTCGCCGCAGCGCTGAAAAACCACGCCGACGAATTGGCCCGCACCATCGGTGAGGAAACCGGCAAGCCACTGTGGGAAGCCGCGACTGAAGTCACCAGCATGGTCAACAAGATCGCGATCTCGGTACAGAGTTACCGCGAACGCACCGGCGAGAAGAGCGGCCCGCTGGGCGACGCCACCGCCGTGCTGCGCCACAAGCCCCACGGCGTGGTCGCGGTGTTCGGCCCTTACAACTTCCCGGGTCACTTGCCGAACGGCCACATCGTGCCGGCGCTGCTGGCCGGTAACAGCGTGCTGTTCAAGCCAAGCGAACTGACCCCGAAAGTCGCCGAGCTGACGGTCAAGTGCTGGATCGAAGCCGGTCTGCCGGCCGGCGTCTTGAACCTGCTGCAAGGCGCTCGCGAAACCGGCATCGCGCTGGCCGCGAACCCGGGCATCGACGGTCTGTTCTTCACCGGTTCGAGCCGCACCGGCAATCATCTGCACCAGCAATTCGCCGGGCGCCCGGACAAGATCCTGGCGCTGGAAATGGGCGGCAACAACCCGCTGGTGGTCGATCAGGTTGCCGATCTGGATGCCGCGGTTTACACGATCATTCAGTCGGCGTTCATTTCTGCCGGCCAGCGCTGCACCTGCGCCCGTCGCTTGCTGGTGCCGCAAGGCGCGTGGGGCGACAGCCTGCTCAAGCGTCTGGTTGAAGTCAGCGCGACGATTGAAGTCGGCGCTTTCGATCAACAACCGGCGCCGTTCATGGGCTCGGTGATTTCCCTTGGTGCGGCGAAAGCGCTGATGGATGCCCAGGAACATCTGCTGGCCAACGGCGCCGTGTCGCTGCTGGAGATGACTCAGCCGCAGGCGCAATCAGCGCTGCTGACGCCAGGCATTGTTGATGTGACGGCTGTGGCCGAGCGTCCGGACGAAGAACTGTTCGGCCCACTGCTGCAAGTGATTCGCTACACCGATTTCGCTGACGCGATCAGTGAGGCCAACGACACCGCTTACGGTTTGGCTGCCGGTCTGCTGTCCGATTCCGAAGATCGCTATCAGCAGTTCTGGCTGGAAAGCCGCGCCGGGATCGTCAACTGGAACAAGCAACTGACCGGTGCCGCGAGCAGCGCGCCGTTCGGCGGTGTCGGTGCCTCGGGCAACCATCGCGCCAGCGCTTACTACGCAGCGGATTACTGCGCGTACCCGGTGGCGTCGCTGGAAACGCCGAGCCTGGTGTTGCCGGCGGCCCTGACGCCTGGCGTGAAAATGGTGTGATGCCCATTCGCGAGCAGGCTCGCTCCCACATTGGAATGCATTTCCCTGTGGGAGCGAGCCTGCTCGCGATGGCCGCGACGCGGTCGCACTGAACAGTTAGTTACTGAAGCCTATAACAACAGATTCTCGTGGAGCCTCGCTGATGAAATCCTATGAAGTCAATTTTGACGGTCTAGTGGGGCCGACCCATAACTACGGTGGTCTGTCCTACGGCAACGTGGCGTCCCAGAGCAACAGCCAGCAATCCTCGAATCCGAAGGAAGCCGCGCTGCAAGGCCTGGCGAAAATGAAAGCGCTGATGGAAATGGGCTTTCAGCAAGGTGTGCTGGCGCCACAGGAGCGTCCGGACGTGGCTGCGCTGCGCCGCCTGGGTTTCAGCGGCACCGATGCTCAAGTAATCGAGCGCGCCGCCAAAGAAGCCATGCCGTTGCTGGTTGCCAGTTGCTCGGCGTCGAGCATGTGGGTGGCCAACGCCGCCACGGTCAGCCCGAGTGCCGACACCGCTGACGGTCGCGTGCATTTCACTGCCGCCAACCTCAACTGCAAATATCACCGCAGCATCGAGCACCCGACCACCAGCCGTGTACTCGGCGCGATGTTCGCCAATCAGCAACACTTCGCCCATCACGCGGCATTGCCGGCGGTGGCGCAGTTCGGCGACGAAGGCGCGGCCAACCACACACGTTTCTGCCGTGAGTACGGCGAGGCCGGTGTCGAGTTTTTCGTGTTCGGTCGCAGTGCTTTCGATAACCGTTTCCCGGCACCGCAAAAGTACCCGGCCCGTCAGACCCTCGAAGCCTCGCAAGCGGTTGCGCGTCTGCACGGTCTGCGTGACGAAGGCGTGGTTTACGCCCAGCAAAACCCGAACGTGATCGATCAGGGTGTGTTCCACAACGATGTGATCGCGGTGGGCAACGGCGAGGCGCTGTTCTATCACGAGGACGCGTTCCTCAACACCGAGCAGATGCTGGCCGAGTTGCAAGGCAAACTGGCCAAGGTCGGCGGCAACTTCCAGTCGATCTGCGTGCCGCGTTCGGCGGTCACCGTGGACGACGCGGTGCGTTCGTATCTGTTCAACAGCCAGTTGCTGTCGCGTCCTGACGGCTCGATGCTGCTGATCGTGCCGCAAGAGTGCCAGGCCAACGAGCGCGTGTGGGCCTACTTGCAGAGCCTGACCAGCTCCGGCGGTCTGATCCGTGAAGTGAAAGTCTTCGACCTCAAGCAAAGCATGCAGAACGGCGGTGGCCCGGCGTGCCTGCGTCTGCGCGTCGCGCTCAACGAAACTGAACTGGCGGCGGTCAACCCAGGCGTTATCATGACGGCCCCGTTGTACGGTTCGTTGACCGCATGGGTTGAAAAGCACTACCGCGACCGCCTGAGCGAAACCGATCTGGCGGACCCGCAGTTGCTGCTTGAATGCCGGACGGCACTGGATGAACTGACGCAAATCCTTAAACTGGGCGCGGTTTATCCATTCCAGATCAATTGATGGCCGGCGCGTCGCCTGAACGCGGCGCGCGGTTTATCTCCCAAAGAGAGTAAAAACATGAGCGATTCCCTGCAGCTGATCCTTGAAGACACCGACGGCACGCAACTGCAAACCTCGTGCACCCGCGTCGCGGTCATGTGGCAAGGCAAAGAGCTGTGGATCCAGCAGGACGGCCGTGGCCAACTGCTGATCGGCGTGGACGTCGAAGAAGGCGACGCCGAGTACGCCAACCTGCTGCTGCGCCCATTGGCGACTAATCTGGTAAGTCTGCAACTGGAAATGGAACCGGCTGACGTCGGCGACGACGAAGACCACGTGCACGGCCCGGATTGCAACCACGACCACTAAGGAAACCGCTCTATGCTCGCCCTCGGCAAACTGCTTGAACTGACCCTCGCCGGCCGCGAACCGGCGGAGAAGACTCAACTGACTGTCGAAGGCGTGCGGATGCGCTGGTTGAGCGAAGGTGCGCTGGAAGTCCGGCCACCCGAAGCACGCGACAATGGCCTGGATCTACTGCTGTCGGCGGGCATCCATGGCAACGAAACAGCACCGATCGAGCTGCTTGATCGGCTGCTGCACGACATCGCACGCGGCGATCTGAAGCCGCGCGCACGAATTCTGTTCCTGTTCGGCAACCCGGAAGCGATTCGCAAGGGTGAGCGCTTCGTCGAGCAGGACATCAATCGGCTGTTCAACGGCCGTCATGAACAAACCAGCGGTTCTGAAGCCATACGCGCCTGTGAGCTGGAACGACTGGCGGCGAGTTTCTTCAGCCTGCCGGATCGCCAGCGTCTGCACTATGACCTGCACACGGCGATTCGTGGTTCGAAGATCGAGCAGTTCGCTTTGTACCCGTGGAAGGAAGGTCGCCAGCATTCCCGGCGCGAACTGGCACGCCTGCGCGCTGCGGGTATGGAAGCGGTGCTGTTGCAGAACAAACCGTCGATCGTGTTCAGCTCATACACCTACGACAAGCTCGATGCCGAAGCCTTCACGCTGGAGTTGGGCAAGGCGCGACCGTTCGGGCAGAACGACGGGGTCAATGTGTCGCTGCTGGAAACCCGCCTGAAGCAGATCATCGAAGGCAACGAGCCGGCCGCCGAGGAAGGCCTGGACGGTTTGCAACTGTTCAGCGTGGCGCGGGAAATCATCAAGCACAGCGATGCGTTCCGCCTGAACCTGCCGCAGGACATCGAAAACTTTTCCGAGCTGGAAGTGGGTTATGTGCTGGCCGAAGATCTGGCCAATACCCGCTGGATCATCGAAGAGGAGGGCGCGCGCATCATCTTCCCCAATCCGAAGGTCAAGAACGGCTTGCGCGCGGGCATCCTGATCGTCCCGGCCGGCGACGAAAACCTCGCCTGATAGCGACATCTGAATCGGCACAAAACCAATGTGGGAGCGAGCCTGCTCGCGAAAGCGGTCTACCAGTCAACTTGTCGTCGGCTGGCAGTCCCTCTTCGCGAGCTGGCTCGCTCCCACATTTGATTTGAGTGAGGTCAAAAACTCACTCGACGTTACACGGCTACAGCACGCGGCTCAGTACGGCGCAACGCACGAAGCTTCTGCAGCGTATCCGCGCAAGTCCGCGCCGCTTCCTGGCCCTTGTGCACAAAGTGCTCAAAGAAGAACTTCTGATGTTCTTCACCGGAATGGAAGTGATGCGGGGTCAGGGACACCGAGAACACCGGTACTTCGGTTTCCAGTTGCACCTGCATCAGGCCGCTGACCACCGACTGGGCAACGAACTCGTGACGGTAGATGCCGCCGTCCACGACCAGGGCTGCCGCGACAATGCCGGCATAACGACCGGTTTTGGCCAGTAGCTTGGCGTGCAAGGGCATTTCAAAGGCGCCGCCGACTTCGAAAAAGTCGATGTCCGATTCCTGATAACCCTGAACGAGCATTTCGGCGAGGAAGCCTTTACGGCTCTGGTCGACGATTTCCTTGTGCCAGCAGGCCTGGATGAACGCAACGCGCTCGCCGTGAGGGTGTTTGCTTTTGCTATCGATAGCGGTGGGTTGCATGTTCTGACTCCTGTTTGTGTGAAAAACAGGGCGTTATGAATCGAAGGGGATTCAAGGGGGCGCACGCTCGCACGAATGCACGCGGACGGCCCTTTAGCGTCAATCCCGTTCTCTCTTCATCCGGACTATGACCGTCGGCCCCGGAATCACACCGGGTCTGCTGACCTTGCCGCCATCCACCGCCGAAGCCGTGTTCGTCGCCAAGCGCTCGCGGGCTATACGCATTGCGCGCAATTACCGCCGGTGGGGAATTGCACCCCGCCCTGAGAACGTTTTCGCCGACCTTTTGTGGGCGGCGCAGCGTTTTTAACACAGATTTTGTATCTGCGCATTGCGCCTTTGTGATGATTGCTATCGGTTTTTTTGAAGACTTGTGAACTGTTTTCCTGTGCCAAGGGTTGATTAATCGGCGCGATGACCGCAGTAATTCACCTTCGTAAAGGGATTTCCCCTGCTGACTTGAGGCCAGGTTCATGAGCGTTATCGATCTTCGCAGCGACACCGTCACTCAACCGACTCCCGCCATGCTCGACGCGATGACCGCGGCGGACACCGGTGACGACGTGTACGGCGAAGATCCGACGGTCAATCGTCTGGAAGCCGAACTGGCAAAACGGCTGGGTTTCGCCGCTGCGCTGTTTGTGCCGACCGGCACCATGAGCAACCTGCTCGGGCTGATGGCGCATTGCGAGCGCGGTGACGAGTACATCGTTGGCCAGCAGGCGCACACCTATAAGTACGAGGGCGGCGGTGCGGCAGTGCTTGGTTCGATCCAGCCACAGCCGCTGGAAGTGCAGGCCGACGGCTCGCTGGATCTGGATCAGGTTGCCGCCGCGATCAAGCCGGATGATTTCCACTTTGCCCGGACGCGATTGCTGGCGCTGGAAAACACCATGCAAGGCAAAGTGCTGCCGCTGGAGTATCTGGCGCGGGCGCGCAAGTTCACGCAGGACAATGGCTTGCAACTGCACCTGGACGGCGCGCGGTTGTACAACGCGGCCGTCAAGCAGGGCGTTGATGCCCGGCAAATCACCCAGCATTTCGATTCGGTGTCTGTGTGCCTGTCCAAAGGCCTTGGCGCGCCAGTGGGGTCGGTGTTGTGCGGTTCGGTCGAGTTGATCGGCAAGGCGCGTCGCCTGCGCAAAATGGTCGGCGGCGGCATGCGTCAGGCCGGATTGCTGGCAGCGGCGGGGCTGTACGCGCTGGATCACAACGTCGAGCGTCTGGCGGATGACCACGCCAACGCGCAATTTCTCGCCGAAGGCATGCGTGAAGCAGGCTTCACCGTCGAGCCGGTGCAGACCAACATGGTTTATGTGCAGATGGGCGACAAGGCAGAGGCGATCAAGGCATTTGCCGCCGAGCGCGGGATCAAATTGAGCGCCGCCGCACGCCTGCGCATGGTCACGCACATGGACGTCAATCGCTCGCAAATCGAGCAAGTGATCGCGACTTTCGTCGAGTTTTCGCGCAAGTGACAGCGTTAGCCGTCCAATTGACCGTTTCTATCGTATAAACACGCTGTACCCCGCGCGCTGGGCCGATATAATGCGGCCCTTTGCCGTCGCTTCGTCTGTTGACGTTTCGCACAGGCCTTTGGCCGCAGCCTCCGTGGAAGAACCTAATGAAAAGCGCAGAAATCCGTGAAGCCTTCCTTCGCTTCTTCGAAGAGCAAGGCCACACCCGTGTAGCCTCCAGCTCTTTGATTCCGGGCAACGACCCAACCCTGCTGTTCACCAACGCGGGGATGAACCAGTTCAAGGACTGCTTCCTGGGCCAGGAAAAACGTGCGTACACCCGTGCGACCAGCAGCCAGAAATGCGTGCGCGCCGGTGGCAAGAACAGTGACCTGGAAAACGTCGGTTATACCGCTCGTCACCACACGTTCTTCGAAATGCTCGGTAACTTCAGTTTCGGTGACTATTTCAAGCACGACGCGATCACCTTCGCCTGGACCTTCCTGACCGGCGTTCTGAAACTGCCGAAGGAAAAGCTCTGGGTCACCGTCTACGCCTCCGACGACGAAGCCTATGACATCTGGACCAAGCAAATCGGTGTGCCAGTCGAGCGCATGATCCGCATCGGCGACAACAAAGGCGCGCCATACGCCTCCGACAACTTCTGGACCATGGGCGATACCGGCCCGTGCGGTCCGTGCACCGAGATTTTCTACGATCACGGCGACCACATCTGGGGCGGCCCACCGGGCTCGCCTGAAGAAGACGGCGACCGTTACATCGAGATCTGGAACAACGTGTTCATGCAGTTCAACCGCACCGCCGATGGCGTGTTGCATCCGTTGCCAGCGCCGTCGGTGGATACCGGCATGGGCCTGGAGCGGATCAGTGCGGTGATGCAGCACGTCAATTCCAACTACGACATCGACCTGTTCAAGAACCTGCTGAAAGCCTCGGCTGAAGCAATCGGCTGCGAAAATGGCGACCAGTCTTCGCTCAAGGTTGTGTCCGACCACATTCGTTCGTGCGGTTTCCTCATCGCCGACGGCGTGCTGCCGTCCAACGAAGGCCGTGGTTACGTGCTGCGCCGGATCATTCGTCGCGCCTGCCGTCACGGCAACAAGCTCGGCGCCACGGGCAGCTTTTTCTACAAGATCGTTGCGGCGCTGGTCGCCGAGATGGGCGAAGCGTTCCCGGAACTGAAAAAGCAGCAGAGCAATATCGAGCGCGTACTCAAGGCCGAAGAAGAGCAGTTCTCCAAGACCCTGGAACACGGTCTGAAGATTCTCGAGCAGGATCTGGCCGAACTCAAAGGCACCGTGGTGCCGGGCGACGTCGTGTTCAAACTCTACGACACCTACGGTTTCCCGATGGACCTGACCGCGGACATCGCCCGCGAGCGCAGCCTGACCGTCGACGAAGCCGGTTTTGAACGTGAGATGGAAGCCCAGCGCGTGCGCGCACGTTCGGCCAGCTCGTTCGGCCTGGACTACAACACGCTGGTCAAGGTGGACGTAGCCACCGAATTCACCGGTTATAAAGCCACCAGCGGCTCCGCCAAAATTGTCGCTATCTATAAAGAAGGCCAGTCGGTCGACGTCTTGAATGAAGGCGAAGAGGCGGTGATCGTTCTGAATCAGACGCCGTTCTACGCTGAATCCGGCGGCCAGATCGGCGACTGCGGTTTCATTCAGGCCGGCAACAGCCGTTTCGACGTGCGCGACACCACCAAGACCGGCGGCGCATTCCTGCACCACGGTGTGCTGGCCTCGGGCAGCCTGATCATTGGCGCTCCGGTGGAAACCCACGTTGAAGCTGACGTGCGTCACGCCACTGCGCTGAACCACTCGGCCACCCACTTGCTGCACGCTGCATTGCGCAAAGTGCTGGGCGAGCACGTTCAGCAGAAAGGTTCGTTGGTTGATAGCCAGCGTCTGCGCTTCGACTTCAGCCACTTTGAAGCGATCAAGCCAGAGCAAATCAAGGCACTGGAAGACATCGTCAACGCCGAGATTCGCAAGAACTCCGCCGTTGAAACCGAAGAAACCGACATCGAAACCGCCAAGCAGAAAGGCGCGATGGCGCTGTTCGGCGAGAAGTACGGCGACAACGTACGCGTGCTCAGCATGGGCGGGGATTTCTCCGTCGAACTGTGCGGCGGTATCCACGCCAACCGTACCGGCGACATCGGCCTGCTGAAAATCATCAGCGAAGGCGGTGTGGCATCGGGCGTGCGTCGTATCGAGGCAGTCACCGGTGCCGCGGCACTGGCCTACTTGAACGCTGCAGAAGAACAACTCAAGGAAGCGGCCAGCCTGGTCAAGGGCAGCCGCGACAACCTGATCGACAAGCTGTCGGCAGTACTCGAGCGCAACCGTGCGCTGGAAAAGCAACTCGAGCAGTTGCAGGCCAAGGCTGCAAGCGCTGCGGGCGACGATCTGTCGAGCTCGGCGCTGGACGTCAAAGGCGTGAAGGTTCTGGCCGCACGTCTGGATGGTCAGGACGCCAAGGCGTTGCTGGCGCTGGTCGATCAGCTGAAAAACAAACTCGGCCGCGCAGTGATCCTGCTCGGCAGTGTCCATGAGGAAAAGGTCGTTCTGGTTGCAGGCGTAACCAAAGACCTGACTGGCCAACTCAAAGCCGGTGATTTGATGAAACAGGCTGCTGCGGCAGTGGGCGGGAAGGGCGGTGGTCGTCCAGACATGGCGCAGGGCGGCGGTGTCGACGCCGGCGCACTGGATGGCGCACTGGCGCTGACCGTTCCATTCGTCGAGCAAGCTTTATAAGGCGGCGCGCCGGGCCCGCAGTCTAGTGGCGGGCCCGACGGCTGTTTGAGTGATTATTTGGGCGCCCTTCATGGGCAGAGGCGGCTTTGAAATGGCTTTGATCGTACAGAAATTTGGAGGCACCTCGGTCGGCACTGTCGAGAGAATCGAGCAGGTCGCCGACAAGGTTAAGAAATTCCGCGATGCCGGCGATGACCTGGTGGTCGTGCTGTCTGCAATGAGCGGCGAAACCAACCGTCTGATCGATCTGGCCAAGCAAATCAGTGGCGACACTCAACCGGTTCCGCGTGAACTGGACGTGATCGTTTCCACCGGTGAGCAGGTGACGATTGCCCTGTTGGCCATGGCGCTGATCAAGCGCGGTGTGCCGGCGGTGTCGTACACCGGTAATCAGGTGCGGATCCTGACGGACAGTGCGCACAATAAAGCGCGTATCTTGCAGATTGATGACCAGAAGATCCGTGGTGATCTGAAGGCCGGCCGCGTTGTCGTTGTCGCCGGTTTCCAGGGTGTCGACGAACACGGCAACATCACTACGCTGGGTCGTGGCGGTTCCGATACGACCGGCGTGGCACTCGCTGCAGCGCTGAAGGCTGACGAATGCCAGATCTACACTGACGTCGATGGTGTCTATACCACCGACCCGCGTGTGGTGCCGGTCGCTCAGCGTCTGGACAAGATTACCTTCGAAGAGATGCTGGAAATGGCCAGCCTCGGCTCCAAGGTGTTGCAGATCCGTGCGGTGGAATTCGCCGGCAAGTACAACGTTCCGCTGCGCGTACTGCACAGCTTCAAGGAGGGTCCGGGCACCCTCATTACTATTGATGAAGAGGAAACCATGGAACAGCCGATCATTTCCGGCATCGCTTTCAACCGCGATGAAGCCAAGCTGACCATCCGTGGCGTGCCAGACACCCCGGGTGTGGCGTTCAAGATTCTCGGCCCGATCAGTGCCGCGAACATCGAAGTCGACATGATCGTGCAGAACGTTGCGCACGATAACACCACCGACTTCACCTTCACCGTGCACCGCAACGACTACCAGGCCGCACAGACCGTGCTGGAAAACACCGCTCGCGAGATCGGTGCCCGTGAAGTGGTTGGCGACACCAAGATTGCCAAGGTCTCGATCGTCGGCGTCGGCATGCGTTCCCATGCAGGCGTGGCCAGCCGCATGTTCGAATCCCTGGCGAAAGAAAGCATCAACATCCAGATGATCTCGACCTCGGAAATCAAGGTTTCCGTAGTGATCGAAGAGAAGTATCTGGAACTGGCCGTGCGCGCTCTGCACACGGCTTTCGAACTGGATGCTCCGGCCCGTCAGGGCGAGTAATTCGGTTTCTTGAAGGGCGCGGTCTGACCGCGCCCTTTATTTTTGAATGGCGCGAGCCCTGAACTGTTCTTTTGCTCGCGCTGGTCAATACTCAGGCATGTAGGGCTACGATCGCTCCGGTTGTAGGTCGGGTGCCTTTTTTTTGCAGACTGTTGTCCCTGAATGAAATGCGTGAGGAGAAAGGTATGCTGATTCTGACTCGTCGGTGCGCAGAAAGCCTGATTATCGGTGATGGCGAAATCACCGTGACCGTGCTCGGCGTTAAAGGAAATCAAGTGCGCATCGGTGTGAACGCTCCGAAAGAGGTTGCCGTGCACCGTGAGGAAATTTACCTGCGTATAAAGAAAGAGAAGGACGAAGAACCAAGCCATTAATTTTTATCGATTTTTATGTTTGCAAACGGGGAAAAGGTTGGTTAAGATACGCCCCGTGTTGCGGAGAGCTGGCCGAGTGGCCGAAGGCGCTCCCCTGCTAAGGGAGTACACCTCAAAAGGGTGTCGGGGGTTCGAATCCCCCGTTCTCCGCCATTATTTGCTTAGTACGTCGTAATCTGGCTTTTTCTGTAAGTTGTTGAATTTATTAGAAAAAGTGGTTGGAATAGAGATTAGACGGGCTATAATGCGGCGCAACAAATGCACTCGTAGCTCAGCTGGATAGAGTACTCGGCTACGAACCGAGCGGTCACAGGTTCGAATCCTGTCGAGTGCACCATTTAAGAGTTACTTATAGCAATATAAGTGGCTTTGCTTTAGCCAGTTGTGATCTGGTTTAAAAACACAAATGCACTCGTAGCTCAGCTGGATAGAGTACTCGGCTACGAACCGAGCGGTCACAGGTTCGAATCCTGTCGAGTGCACCATTTAAGAGTTAGTTGCAGCAATGCAGGTAGCTTTGCTTCAGCCAGTTGTGATCTGGTCTAAAAACACACATGCACTCGTAGCTCAGCTGGATAGAGTACTCGGCTACGAACCGAGCGGTCACAGGTTCGAATCCTGTCGAGTGCACCATATACCAAAAAGCCCGCGTTTAACGCGGGCTTTTTGCTGTCCGGGGTTTGGCTTTTCCTTTCACGCATCCTCTCTCATCAAAATCGACTTGAGCGCTTCTGCCTCGCTTGAGGTCGTATCGATAGCTCGTCGTCGACGTTCGAATATTCACCTTGTCCGGTTTGCCTAGCGCGCTTTCGACGTCCTGCTGACTCATGCCGGAGATCACGCGTTGATTGATTATTGCCTCACGGCGTTGTCTGGCATTGATCAGATTTCCGCATGGGTCTTCTTTGCGGCCGACAATGCCCGGCGCTCGAGCTTCGGTTTTCATACCGGATATTTCTTCGTGGTTGTGTTCCGGCATGATCGCCACAACCGATCCGGGCAAATAGGGGTGTACTTCCTGCACTGAAAGTTGCTCGCCGAGCGCACAGCTCATGCTGGTAAACGTTATGCCGCCATCGGGCGCTTCGCAACGATGAAGGCTGGTCGCAGCCCCGGCGGGCGGTAGGCAGAGCAGGCTGGTGAGTAAAAAACGAGTGGTTTTCGATGGCATTCGACGTCCTCCATGACGATCTATGCTCAAGGGTAGTCGCTACATTTTTCATTGCCGGTGTGTTTTCTTTTCAGGATGAGTCGTCGCATCTGCATGGATCAGGACAACGCTCAGGTTTGTTTCGCAAGCGCTTGTTTCGGCCACGATTTTTTAACGTTTAAAACCGTCAGGCGGTGTATCATTGCGCCCGTCAGCCCCGCCGGGGCTTATGGAATACCTCCATGGACTTACCCAGTAGTTACTCAGTACCCCGTTTTACCAATCATGAATTGACTGATTGATCCTTCCGGCGTGCCCCGCTGCTGGGAGTGGAGTTCGCCTATGTCTGAAATCGAAGTAAAGAAAACACAGGAAAGCCTGCAGGATCGCCTGGCTCAAGTCGTTGAGCTGCTGCAGCGTCAACGGGTCGTCGAAGACCTGACTCATCGCCAGGAAGGCGCGCATCACGACCGGGTGGAAAACCTGGTTCACCGGCAAAATCTCGTCGAGCTGCAACGCAAGCTCGATGATCTGCACTCCGCCGACGTCGCCTACATTCTTGAAGCCTTGCCGCTGGACGACCGTCTGACGCTCTGGCAACTGGTCAAGGCCGATCGCGACGGCGACATTCTTCTCGAAGTATCCGACTCCGTCCGTGAAACGCTGATCGCCGATATGGACGATCACGAGCTCCTGGCTGCCGCCAAGGACATGGATGCCGACGAACTTGCTGACCTGGCCTCCGAGCTGCCGCGAGACGTCGTCCATGAGTTGATGGAGAGTCTGGATAACCAGCAGCGCGAGCGCGTGCGTTCGGCCCTGTCCTATGACGAGGAGCAGGTCGGTGCGCTGATGGACTTCGAGATGGTGACGATCCGTGAGGATGTCAGCCTCGAGGTGGTTCTGCGTTACCTGCGCCGTCTCAAAGAGCTTCCTGGTCACACCGACAAACTCTTCGTGGTCGATTACGACGGCGTGCTCAAGGGTGTGCTGCCGATCAAGCGTCTGCTGGTCAACGATCCGGATAAGCAGGTGGCCGATGTCATGGCCAGTGATCCGGTGAGCTTCCATCCCGACGAGGACGCCTACGACGCCGCTCAGGCGTTCGAACGTTACGACTTGATCTCGGCCCCGGTGGTCGACAAGAACGGCAAGCTGATCGGCCGTCTGACCATCGATGAGATGGTTGACCTGATCCGTGAGGAGAGCGAAAGCGAAGTCCTCAACATGGCGGGTCTGCGCGAAGAGGAAGACATCTTCGCTTCCGTGTGGAAATCCCTTCGCAACCGTTGGGCGTGGCTGGCGATCAACTTGATCACCGCGTTCGTCGCTTCCCGGGTGATCGGCCTGTTTGAGGGCTCGATCGAGAAGCTGGTAGCGCTCGCGGCGTTGATGCCGATCGTGGCGGGTATTGGCGGCAACTCCGGTAACCAGACGATCACCATGATTGTGCGCGCCATGGCGCTCGATCAGGTCAGCACCGGCAACACTTCGCGCCTTATGCGCAAAGAGTTGGCCGTGGGGCTGATTAACGGTCTGGTCTGGGGTGGGGTGATCGGTGTGGTCGCTTACCTGCTCTACGGCAGTTGGTCACTGGGCGTAGTGATGACGGCGGCGATGACGCTTAACTTGTTGCTGGCGGCGCTGATGGGGGTGTTGATCCCGATGACCTTGGCGAAGATGGGCCGCGACCCGGCAATGGGTGCCAGCGTGATGATCACCGCGATGACGGACAGCGGTGGTTTCTTCATCTTCCTTGGTTTGGCGACCATCTTCCTGCTCTGATCGGCTGTAAACAAAAAGCCCGCCAATCGGCGGGCTTTTTTGTGTTCGCGAAAACTCAAACTCCAGGCAAAAAAAAGCCAGCAATCATGCTGGCTTGAGATGCTCGGTGTAACTCAGGATGCGTCTGCGGCCATTTCGGCGTCGTGGGCGATCAAGGACACCAATGCGTTCTGCTGACGGTGAGACAGCTGACGGAAGCGTTGCAGCAGCTCGCGTTCGTGCAACGACAGCTCGGGGCTGTCCAGGCGCATGCTCAGCTCTTCGCCCAATGCACCTTCCTGAATAAGACTCTGCTCAAGGCGCGCAATGATCTCGGAGTTCATGCTGCGATGATGATTGCGAGCCACCTCGGCAATGCGTTCACGCATTCCGTCTGGCAGACGTACGACGAACTTGTCAGCCGTACGGCTGGAATAAATTGCCTGTTTCAATGGGCGCATATATTTAACCGGTTAGTTCAGGGGAGCGGTTCTCGGGATTGGCCGCAGGATGTGTGGTAGGACAAGCATCCGCGCCAAATGGTTCAACCTGAATTGTTAAGAGGCCCGCATCATGCCTCAAAATTGCCAGATCATTGGCGTCAATTCTGTGACAAATATTGAGCCGGGTAAAGGCGTAATGCCAGCACCAATTATCAGAAATGCGGACTGGTTTGAAAACTTTGCCTTCGCCCGCATCATTGTTCGCTTCCTGGTACACATCAATTGATGTCCGAAGACGTCAGAACGTGCATCCTATGCGGCGTTCGATCCGTGATCCTGTTCTGTACAGGATAGTGGCAATTTGCCGATTTACTAGCGTTGAAGCAGGCCGGGGGGCGTTTTCAAGATGGATGGCAGGCTTATTTATCTGATGGGACCGTCCGGTTCAGGCAAGGACAGCCTGATCGACGCTGCACGCGAACCCTTGCGCGCGCTGAATTGCGAGGTAATGCGCCGGGTGATCACGCGTTCGGCCGAATCAGTAGGCGAGGACGCAATCGGCGTCACGCCAGAAGCATTCGAAAAGCGTCAACGCAGCGGTGATTTTTCCCTGGCATGGCAGGCTAATGGACTGGCCTATGGCATCCCGGTGGAAATGGACGAATGGTTGAAAACCGGAAAGCATGTATTGGTTAACGGCTCTCGCGCCAACCTGCGCCAAGCGCTTGAGCGGTACCCGACACTGCTGCCGGTTTTGTTGACGGTGAAGGACGATGTATTGCGTGAGCGCCTACTCAGACGCGGCCGAGAACCGCTTGACCAGATCGACGCAAGGCTTGCCCGCAACGGGTTGTTCAAGGACAGGAGATCAAGTGATGCACCTGTTCACCTGATCGACAACTCGGGCGCGTTGACTGACGCCGTCAAACAATTGCTGGATTGGGTAAGGATCAACGCAATACCGGATCAAACTTGATCTTGCGCCCGGCAACTAGCGCCAGTACAAACAACACCGCGAATACGCCGCAGCCAACCAAGGGCAGGGTGATTTCGGTTTCCTCGAACAGCGAAAAATGCACGACGCCACTCAATAAGGCGAGGATCAGAAATCCTGCTGCTGATTTGGACATGCTGTACTCCTGAAGATATTTCAAAAAACCAGACGTTCGGTAGCGAGTGCTGGCAAAGCCTGCTGAGGCTCGCTCACCGCTTGCGGCGCGAAGCTCTGATCGCTCAACACCGCCAACTGCGGCGCCCTCTGCACCTGCAGGTAGTGCGGCATGCGCTGGGCCACCGGCTCGGCACCCTCGGGGATGAAGTGGAAGCCCACCAAAACGGCTAATGCGATTGCGTTTGCAAGCAAGAGAGTGCTGTTCATGGGACGGTGCTCCGGTTGTGCTTCTATGGAACAGACAAAGCAGCCGTCGTGCCAACAGTCTAACCGCTGTTAAGTCCTTTAAAAACAAGCATTTGGAAGGGTTTTTTGGAAGGTCTGGGTTGCAATCTGCAATGATGGCGTTTTGCAGGAGTGCAAAATGCACGGTAAATCTTCTCGCAGCATTGCAGGGCGCCTGCCTACACTTAAAAAGCCCCACGGACGACATGACAAATCAGGGTTCGGCCGTTAACATGCACGCCGTCCGTCGCGCAGCGTTCTGCCCGTGACAACTCAGTGTCTCAGTAGCTCAATTGGATAGAGCATCCCCCTCCTAAGGGGAAGGTTGGCAGTTCTTATCTGGCACTGCGTCTGGGTGCATGGTGGTTGAACTGGCTTAATGATTGCGGACACCTTTCTTTGGGTGGGCTGGTCACCAATGCAGCTACAGGGCTGTCAGCTCGACATCTGCACTTGCTCGATCCTAAGCGCTTCATTAGTATGCATTTCCTTCTACGATGTCCTCTTAGTTCAACGGATAGAACGAGCCCCTCCTAAGGGCTAGATGCTGGTTCGATTCCAGCAGGGGACACATCATCCGCAGTTGCTTTCCTTCCCGTCCCAAGTCTTTTGCTACTCATCTGGCAACAAGCTACGCGCACTGCGCACACCCTTCGTCCTTCTTCAGTCGCTATCGTCCCCGCCAGAATGCTCCCTCGACTAGAAGACGGTTTTGAGAGTGTTTGAGCCGAAGCGCCACAAGGTCGCTGTCGGACGGAGTTTCCCATCCGCCGTTCAGGAATCGGCTGCTGAGCGATCATCTTTTATTTAAAGATGGGGCTGTAGCTTCGATGATGGTGGCGGTTGATAGAACGCAGTCTTCTTCCGTCAGTTGGTAATGGTTTGATGCCACAACCGTCTTAAGGTGCTCTCTGGCAGTCCGAGC